>CAYQMH010000041.1:0-19529 GCA_964418485.1 uncultured bacterium
GGCAAAAAGTAAATAAAAAGGTTGACTTTTTCTCATAACCACAAAGCCACAAAGAACACAAAGAAAAACAACTAAAATTTACTTTTTGTTTTTTTAGGACCCCACACATCCCATTTTTTAACAACAAATAGCACGAATGACACAAATGAATTTACAATAGTCTTGTTTATGGAAAAATATTTTTTATTCGTGTTATTTGTGTGATTTGTTGTTCCTTGTAGTTTTGGTAGGGGAGGGGGTTTTTAAACAAACATACTTATTTTTTTTGTTGTTTTACTAATTTGCAAATTACTAAATTAACTGTTTCACTTAGATTCGAAGAATCTGTCAATCCCATCTTTTCTTAACCGTTTCTTTTTGTATATCTTTTAATGTATCTTTTGCTATCCATTTAGCGGATTTCGAAGCTGTCTTTTCCAGTTCTTTTGCGAATTTTATTACTTCTTTATTTAGATTTTTATTCTTTTTTCCGATGTTTCTTAATGCCCAGCTTACGGCTTTCTTAACATAGTTGCGTTGGTCTGTTGCTCCACTCTTTATTAAGAGTAAGAATTTTATGAATTCATTATCCGGTTTTTCTTTATCGTATACTGCAATGCAGGCGATAAGTGAAAATGCAGCTCGCTTAACAAATTCTTCTTCTCTTTTTGACCATTCTTTGATTTTTTTTTCTGCAAACGGTAATTTTTTAAATAAGTTCATACAGACCTGGTCGCATACATCCCATGAATTGAAATCGGCTACCCATTTTTCTGCTTGGTCTTCAGTAAGTTTATCTTCTTCTCCAATCATGGAAGCTAAAATTCTTGTTTCGTCAATCCCTTCTTCCCATAACTCCAGGGCTAGTTTATGGTTTTTCCCGATTTCTTTTGCAAGTTCTCGCAAAAAAGGTATGGAATTTCCCAATCTGTTAGTGGTGCTTATTCCGAAACGGGCCATTCCTTCTAAATTGTCGGGATTGGCGTTGGCTTTTAATTCTTTTACTATATCATTTACGGAATATTTTATACCGGCTCTTTTCATTTCTTATTAGTTTGAAAAACTCAAAGAGTTTCATTAATAAATTGATCCGACGCCCGCAATAGGTATATATTGTTTTCTCCATCGACAACGCTTACTATAACTTCTACCTGAATGTTGGGTCCCCATTTAGGTCCTTCTCTTGCAATTTTTTCAAGCTGATGTTCCCTGTTGGGGTTATCCGGTCGGTCTTCACTTGAAAATGCCGTTTCCCACAGCAGTTCGTCATTTACAATATACAGGCGATTGGCATCAATTGAAGGTGGAAAAGGAAGTGAATCGATTGCTGTAACCCATATCAAAGCAATAAGCGGTCGCCCGTCAGGGGGAGTGGGTGGCATAAAATCACGCCATAAATAGGTTTCTAATATATATTCTCTACCGTCGATTTCTATTTGTTCAGGTGCCGCTAATAAATCCTGAATCGAGGGTCCTGATGATTCGAAAAGTTTACAACTTGGTATTAAAATATAAATAATCAATGCAAATATTATTAGTTTTTTCATTGTCTCTGGCACATAACATTATTTATTATTAAAAATTCTTTATCGATTGGAAATTGAACTTTTTTCTCCGATAAAATTTCAAATCCGCTTTCTTCGTGTTCCCATCCTCCAAAAAGATACTCCATCAATTGCTCCTCGGGTAACTTATCTGTTGTTAAAATATAATTGCTGTCTAAAACGGCCCAGCTTCCCTGGAGTTCTGTTATATATTCCTTGTTTCCATGTAATTCAAGTGTTGCGGTTTTTAACTCGAATTTGTTATTATCGTATAACGCCATGTCGACTGCTGCAAAATCGTTAGCCAGGGATTTAAAATGAACTTTTATATTGTTTCTAATTACATTTTTCGAAGTACAGGTTACTATAAAAACAGATAATAAGATTAGATAAATTCTAACAACTTTCATAAACCCCCATTATAATAGCATTAGTTATATGTTTCTTTTTTCTAAAATCTAACAGCTACGCAAAAGGATTATAGCCGGGTTTCTTCGCCAACCCGTCGAGCTTTGGTAAAATTTCATTTTTGTATACGGTTTCCGCCCAATCTTCAGGGTTTATCTCCTGAATATCTATCGAGACATGTTCCTCGCTTGTTCCGGCAATATCGACCACTGACCGGGTTATAGCTTCGGCGAGTTTACTCTTTTGTTCATCCGAGCGTCCCGGATACATTTTGATTATTATATGAGGCATTTGCTACTCCTTATTAAAGAAACTGTGTCCGGCAATTTCCATTTTTACTGAGTAAAGAGAGGTTCTTGCTGTAACATAGAGAGTTTTCATCTCGGGACCGCCGAATGTTACGTTCGCGGGTTGCTCAGGGAATTCTATAATACCCAGAAGTTTACCTTCGGGATTAAATACCTGAATTCCGAGTGCTGAAGCTATGTACAGGTTTCCATTTATATCTATCGTTACTCCGTCCCCTCCGGAATTATCCTTTCCATTCACTTGGGAAAGTTCACAAAAAACTCGCCCTTCTCCCAATTTTCCCGGAAACGGAACAGTATATGCCCACATGTCCTTCTGCATAGAAGGTATTACATAAAGAGTTTTTTCATCCGGTGATAGTATTATTCCGTTAGGGGCTTTTAAATTATCGAGTAGACGTGTGACTTTACCGTCGGCACTCCTATAGTAAACTGCCTCTTTGCCCTGGGGTAAGGGTTGGGGTGCTCTAAATAAGGGATCGGTAAAGTAAACACCTCCGGTCTTTTCTACTACGAGGTCGTTTGGTGCGTTGTAACGAGTTACTCCATATTTACCGGTTAGGACTGTAATCTTTTTTGTTTCAGTGTTTACCCTGATTAGCTGTCCGTCCATCTGACAGACGATTAACTTGTCTTTTTTCTCAAACATAAGGCCATTTGCGTGTCCCGAAGGTTCGAGTAATACAGAAATTTCTCCGTCTTTATTCATTTTATAAATTTTATTTGCGGATACATCGGAAAAGTATAAATTTCCCTGCATATCCCATGCGGGTCCTTCCGTAAACTGGAAATTACCCTGAACTTTTTTTACTTCACTTACCGGACCGATCCCCGGGATGGAAGATTTCTCTTTAGCTGTACAGAATATTGTTAACGTTATTATAAGTAAAACGGAAATAAATTTTTTCATTTTTACCTCCCTTTTTAAATGTATAATAGTATTACAAATTTCCGTTTTCGAGATTTTTGCCTGGGTAGCGGAGTTCTTTATCGGAAAAGCCTTCTGTGTATTCTTTTATTTTAACGGAGTGTTCGTAGAATTCTTCGAGATTTATTTTCTTGAGGTATAACATACCGTGTGTAGCCCTTAGTCTCGGGTGAGGATTTTGTGAAAAGTAATTATAGCCGAGGCATACTTTTATATCTCTGTATTGGTTTACCCAAATTATCTGACTTAGTTCCGAGAAGGGACCTTCATGTTTATAGGAGGGAAAAGATGCCTCTCTTTGAGAGCCAAAGCAGCTCATAAATGCGTTGTTTAGGATAGCAATGGAATTTAGGGAAACCGGAACCATCGAGTTTATTTCTGAGGGATGAAAATTTTCCCAGACATTTCTGTATCCCCATATCTGAATTTTTTTGTTATTATGCTTTTTCAGAGCTTCCGCTATTGCCTGTAACACTTTGTAGTGAGTATCCGGTCCGCTCGATTCCGGGTCGAGGGCAACAGTTACAACATCGGGTTTAATCTCATCGAGCAAGTCTACTATTGGTTCAACGTCACGGTAGAACTCCGGAGATTCCGTAAACATCTCTCCTTTATAAAAGCCAAGTCTCAAATGATGAACCTGTTCCGAAGTAAAGCCTGTATACCTCCAGAGAAGTTCCGCTTCCCATTCTCTTACTGAACCTTTAAGTTTCTGAATGTGTTCCAGATCTTTTTTACCGGGATATTGAGTTTCGAAATAGTTGATGAGTTCACGGATTCTGTTTTTTATCTGAGGTAGACTTTTTTCTTCGTAGATTCTTATTATGTTTCTTAGTAACCGTCTGCTTTCAGCTTCATTTTTTATTTTTTCGTTCTGGCTGGCTATACCGTCGAGGTAGAAATGAATATCTTTATTCATTTCATTCCTGTTGTCAGCATCAAAATAGCCTTCTTCTAATAAATTTTCAAAAGAAGGTATTTCGATAAAAGGTAGCAGTTCTCTAACCAGTTTTAGCATATATTTATTTGTTACGGAATCGAAACCGCTTGTCATATAAGCAAAATGATGGGAGTTTTTGGGAGTTCGGATTAGATGCATAAAATAGGGTAGATATCCAAGCAGTATATCGTCATGGTGAGGCGCGGTGTGAAGAAAAACTAAATTTTCCGGTTCTTTCAACCCGTCTTCAATTGAGGAAAGCAGTTTTTCCTCAACACTTTTATTTATCTTCTTGTATGCTTTTTGTTCTTTTTCAAGTACTTTTTTGGAAAAACGATTTTTCTTATAATCTTTCTCAGTAAGATTGGCAATACTTGTTTTATTTTGAAGTGATAAATCGATAACTACTCTCGCAATATTTTCTACATTAAGCTTTTTAGACGAAGCTATTTCTTCGTAGTTCCGTTCGATTAGTTTAGATGCAGCGCCTCGAGTTACATAAAATCTTGAATTAGGAAGCTTCTGGAGTACAGTGGCAGGATAAATATTACTCATCTCATTTTGTATAGCGTCAGCCACCATTCCGGATTTGCTTGTACCGGCAGCAAAAATAATTGCCACCGCTTGTTCGTTATAAGTTATGGTAGATAAACCTATGGTTGTTACGCATCTTTTAGCTGTGGCTTCGATGCCTCCAAGGTCGGTTGCCGCAGCCGCTTGAGTTTCGTAGTTTGTAGAGGTAAGTCGGGTTGTCGAATAAAAATCGGAACCCCTGACATTAAAAGCTATATGACCGTCCGGGCCAATTCCGCCCAGGAAAAAACCGATACCTCCCATCTCCCTTATTTTTTCTTCATAATCCGTACAAAACTGATCGACAGAGTGAATAATATTCTTCTGAATTTCCTCTTTATGGTTATGCGGATATCTGTTACGTAAAGATAAATCTACTCCTTCTTCAAAAAATATTTCTTTTGTGTATAAATTATAGGGAGCCCCAACTTTTGAGGTGTCCATTAACAGCGCTTTATTTTTATCCAGTCCCAGACCTTTAATGTAATAATTTTTTATGTACTGATAGAAGCTGTTTTGTTCCTGAGAATCCGTAGGATAAAATTCGTCCATCTGAATGAATCGAAGACTTTCAGTTTTTGGACGGCTTTTGGTGTCTATTTCATAGGTTTCAAGTTCTTCTTTGACTTCTTTCTTATTCCAGTTGTTTAAATAATACTGAGCCCATTTTATGAAAAATTCGGGCGTTTTTCCTGTTGGCAAAGAAATAACTCCCCCCGGATTTGCCTTTGTCCACTCTATAAATCGTAAAGCTGTGATTTTACCAAGTATTGGGAAATTATCAACAACGATACAGGGAATTTTTTCGCATTCAGGATAAATGATTTTTCTGCCCGTTTGTTTTAAGACTTGTTTTTCGACACAGGAAAGATTGATTTTCTCTTTTTCCTTCATTAGCTTAAGTATAAGGATGAGTAGATTTAAGTCAAGAGGGTTTCATAACACGCAATATAAACCACAAAGCCCGCAAAGTACACAAAGCCCAACCCCACCCAACCTTAATTTATTGTGTTTTTTTATACCCTCCCAGCCACCCAAAAAACAGATAGGATTTACATGATTTAAAAAACAATAAAAACATTTGTGCTATTCGTGCTATTTGTTGTTTCTCTGTGCTCTTTGTGTTCTTTGTGGTTCAAATCCATTTTTATACAGGCTCTTGACTACTTAATAGGTTTTCCTTATCTTTCCTTGTCTTTAATAACAGGAGGAAAATAATGAAGATATGGAATTTTTTGATAACAAAAGTAGTAGCGGGAAATACCGTTTGGCAATATACGGTTTTCCTTCTTACTGTTCTTGGTTTTCTTATTTTTTGGCGTATTTCTCTGTTTTTATTGAGTAGAAGTGCTGATAGATTTAGTAGAAAAGGTAGGAAGTTAGCAGGTCTCACAGTTAAGGGATTAAGCCGGTCTTCTTTGTTTTTTTGTATTGTTATAGGTCTCCGCGTTGGAATAATTCATCTGTTAATGAGCGAATCGATTGCAAGTGTTTTTCAAACTGCTATAGCCATTTTATTTGTGCTTGCAGTCGGACGTTTAGGTTACGCTATGGTTGATGTAGTAGATAGCCGTATGTGTGATCTTGCCGCAAATCAAAAAAGCTCAGTTAGTGATATGTTAGCTTTTTTAGTAAGCCGAATGCTTAAAATTACGATTGTAATTCTTATACTTTTACAGGCGGTAACTGTTTTTATTGGGAAACCATTGACTTCTGTAATTGCGGGTCTGGGAATTGGAGGTCTGGCGTTCGCTCTGGCCGCCCAGGATACACTGAAAAACTTTTTTGGTTCCCTGGCACTCTTTACGGATAAACCGTTTCAAATAGGAGAACGGGTTGTTGTAGACGGTCATGACGGACCTGTCGAGGATGTCGGACTACGTTCAACGCGTATACGTACACTTGATGGCCATCTTGTTACGATTCCAAATGGCGAATTAGCCAGGATGACAATTCAGAATATAGGTAAGCGACCTTACATAAGAAGGCTTTTTAATATAGGTATTACATATGATACCCCGCCCGAAAAAGTCGAGAAGGCTTTAGAAATCATAAAAAATATATTAAAAGATCATGAGGGTATGGATCCTGAGTTTCCACCCCGGGTTTTCTTTAACGAATTTAATAGTGATTCTCTTAATATTCTCGTTATCTATTGGTATCATCCACCGGATTACTGGAATTTTATGCAGTTTAGTCAGAAAGTTAACTTTGAAATTTTGAATCAATTTAATTCTGAGGGTATTGATTTCGCGTTCCCGACGCAGACTTTGCATCTCGCGGGTGATGAGAAATATCCCCTTAACATCGATATCAGAGGAGATGTATCGAATAATAATTAAGTATTTTGGTTTTGGGATTAGGTTAAGATTTCGGATTAAAGTTTCGATTAAAAAAATTCAATTTCAATTAAATTATTACGAATTTATGTGGCGATTCTTTGCTGGATCTATGTTTTAGATTTTCTCTCACTTGACATTAACAAATAAAGTAGTATTCCGTAGAAGAAAAAGTAAAAAAATCCTTCAATAACTACTTTTTTTGTATCAAAATGCATCGGTCTGAAAAGGAATAAGCCTACGAGAATGGAAAAGATGCCCAAAAGACAGGTAATAAGAGACCGGAAAGAAGCTATTCTATTTGCCACCTTATTTGTTTCGTCTATGTAGTGCGCGCAAAGAAAATCTGTGGCCGTGAGTACGGGTGTGAACATAAAGATCGCAAAAAAGTAAAGGAAGTGTAGGGAAGGGGGTGCAGTGTCGGATAGAAAAACCATTATAATAGCTAAGGGGATTATTACGTTAAATCCTATACGCGTACCAATAAAGATATAAATAAATGTTAATAAAGTTATTATCCCGCTTATATAAAGGAGAATTTTTATGCTTTTTATCATTAAACCCCCATTATGAAAGTAAACATATCATGAAAAGGGAAAAAAGCAAGGACGGCGGTATAGTATATTTTTAGGGGTTTCCAATAAGCTTTTTTATTTCTCGCAGTAAATCTTTAGCTTCAATAGGCTTTTCCATAAAGACGTTTACAGGCATGTATTCCATGTCTTTTTCCTGCCCGAGATTAAATTTAGCCATCTCTGAATCCTTATTTACCGCAGTTATCATGATAATAGGTATTTTCTTTAAATCTTCTTCCGCTCTGATTTTTTCGCTTACCCATATACCATCGGTTTTTGTTTTCATCATAATATCCAGCAATATAATGTCTGGAATTTTATCCCGCACTTTTTTAAATGCTTCTTCGCCGTTTCTGGCAGTTCGGGTTTCGTAACCATTGCCCTGCAAAATTATTTCCATCGTTTCTACAAAATCAGGGTCATCATCCACAATAAGTACTTCTTTTAGCATTATTTCTCCTTTTTTTGGATTGCAGGGAAACTCAAGTTAAATGTAGTCCCTTTATTTAATTTGCTTTTTACTCCTATAGTTCCCCCGTGAGCATTAATTATTCTTTTTACCAGAGAAAGGCCGAGCCCCATGCCTTCCTTTTTATGTCCGGGTCTTGCATTTTCACCCCGGAAGAAAATATTGTATATTTTTGATAGTTCTTTTTTCTTTATACCTATACCTTCGTCTTTTACTCGTAGCAGAAAGGAGCTATTGTCTTTTTTACTCGTTACCTTTACCTTGTTTCCCGGATTGCTGTATTTAATCGCGTTATGTATTATATTTATGAAAGCTCTTCTTAAGAGTTCCGGATTCCCGTAGATCGGAGGGATAGCGTCGGATAGATTCCAGTCTATTTTAATATTGTTTTGTGTAGCAAACGCATCCATTTCTTCGGTCAGGGAGGAAAGTAATTTTACCGTATCAATCTTTTTTATTTCGATTTCACCCGTTCCTTCTTCGAGGTGAGAGAACATTAATAAGTCGTTCAAAAGTTTTGTAACGTCATTGATTCTTACTTTTGCTCTGTTGAGAAGTTCTTTTTGTTTTTTAATATCTTTTTCGAGGTAGCCATCCAGTATTACGTTTAAAATATTATAAACCGAAGCTAGCGGAGCCTTCAATTCATGGGATACTTCATAAGTGAATCTGGTCTTTGCTTTTGTTAGCTCAACTGTTTTTGCGTAATGTTCGCTGCACGCGGATTTGGCATCCATGGATTGTTTTCTAATGTTTTTTAATTTTTCAATTAATGTTGATATGTCGGATTCAAGCTTGCCATGCCAATCTCTTATTCTGTCAAGATGGCATTCCGGATCATTAATGTTACAAATTTTTGGTTCCATATTTTTATCTCCTTGTAATATTAAGTAGATTAAAAAAAAATGCAAGCAGCGATGTTTAAGTGCCACAGCAGTAAAAATGCGTTAAGCTAATGTTACTCATCGGGACAGGAAATGTGATTTTTTTCACAACTTGACAAACTTCTGAATGATTATTATTAAACTTTGTGAATAGAATATCTAAGTTGGCCTATTTTTTATAAAAAGATAATTTGATGGAGGGTTAATTGAATAAAAATAAGGGTTTTGACGTAAGAGAGAGGATAAAAAGTTTCTTTTGGTTATTTTTCTTTCTTTTCGCCCTCTGGTTGTTGCTTACATCGACATTTAATTCTCAGGAGTTGCTAATTGGAGTTTTTGTTTGTTTCGTCATTGCCCTTATAACTCATAAATTTTATATTAAATTAGGTTTTCCTTCCGTGAGCCTTAAGAAGTTTTATTTTTCTTTTGTTTATATATTAGTTCTCTTTTATGAGATAATAAAAGCTAATTTAGATGTAGCCCTTAGGGTTATTCGTCCGTCCCTGCCGATAAATCCTGGTGTGGTAATTATAAAAACCAGTCTTAAATCAGATATCGCAAAAACAATTCTGGCTAATTCCATAACCCTAACGCCCGGTACATTTACTCTGGATATTCAAGGGAATAAATTGTTGATTCACTGGATAGATGTAGAAGCGACAGATATCGCTGCCGCGACCAATATTATAGGCGAAAGGTTCGAAAAATATTTGAGGATTATATTTCAATGATGGCGACTATATATTTTGTAGTTATGGGTTTAGGAGTTATATTATGTCTGCTCAGGATGCTTAAAGGTCCGACTGCTCCTGATCGTGCTGTCGCGCTGGATACAGCGGTTACAGTTACTGTCGCGTTGTTGGTCCTCATTGGTCTTGTCCTCCGAAGAAGAATATACCTTGATGTTTCATTGGTGTATGCCGTTCTAACCTTTATAGGTTCAGTTGCGATAGCAAGATATCTCGAAGGAGGAATCGAATGATCTGGGGTTGGTGGGTTACGGGATTTGGTGTGATATTTTTGTTCCTGGGTAGCCTCGGAGTGTACAGGATGCCTGATGTATACAATAGATTGCAGGCGGGAACAAAGTGTACGACACTTGGCGCCTTCTGTACCATTATCGGTGTCGGAATAATAGAACCCTCCTGGTTCTGGACAACTTTTATAATCGCGGTATTTGTATTGTTGACTAATCCAATATCGAGTCATGCGCTTGGAAGAGCGTCCTGTGTTTCAAAAGTCAAACTCTGTAAAAAAACAAAGGTTGATCAATCGAAGGGTTTTTGCGGAGAAAAGGATAAAGAGGATGATAATTCTTGAGATAATCCTGGTTTTTGTGATGCTTGTGGGTGCCGTTGCTGCCGGGGTTTTTAAAGATTTGTTAAATGCGGTAATCGCTGCCGGCTTTGTTAGCTTTATTGCGGCAATACTCTTCTATTTTCTTCATGCTCCCGATGTGGCTATGGCTGAAGCTTCTATTGGTGCTGCCTTAACTGTAGCCATTTTCATAATAGCTATTAAAAAAACAAAAAGGTTCGAGGAAGATGAGAAAGGTAATTAGTTTTATTTTAATAGTAATAATTGCTGCAGGTGTTTTTTTCTCGCTGGAGGAAGTACCTTTTGGAGCCACAAAAAGCAGGGTGAGGGAATATTACCTTGATAACGGTATAAAACAAACAGGAGCTGCAAATATAGTGACATCTGTGGTGGTTAATTATCGTGGTTTTGATACGCTCGGAGAAGTAACTGTATTATTCCTCGCGAGTATCGGTCTTTCCGCGGTTCTTTACAGAAAAAAAGAGGAGAGAGGCAAAAAGAGAAGAGAGAGCAGTTTGATTTTATATACCGGCTGCAGATTTTTGTTTCCTCTTATTCTACTTTTCGGTTCTTACATATTCATTCATGGCCATTTGACTCCCGGAGGAGGTTTTCAGGGAGGAGCTATAATAGCATCCGGATTTTTGCTTACCATGCTTGGTTGTTGGGGATGGGAGGGAATTAATAGGAATAGGTTTAAGATAACAGAATCTCTTTCGGGTCTTGCCTTTGTTGTTATAGGTCTTCTTGGATTACTTTACGGAGGATATTTCCTTTTTAATTATCTGCCCAAAGGAATACCGAATCAACTTTTTAGTGCCGGAATTATTCCTCTTGTGTATATCGCCATAGGATTCAAAGTGGGTTCGGAGATTGCGGGTATAATAAATGATATGGTGAGGAGCGGGTAATGGAATTCATAGAAAATTATATGTATTACATCGCATCTTTTGGTTTAATCCTTATAGGTCTTTATATAATGCTTGTTAAGAAAAATTTGATAAAAATTATTATAGGTCTTTCAATTATAGATACGGGAGTAAATATTTTATTGATTTCTGTGGGTTATTTAAAGGAAGGAACCGCCCCTATTTTCTCACGTGAGGGTTTATTACCTTCAAGGATGGTCGATCCCGTGCCGCAGGCACTGGTTCTGACTGCTATTGTTATAGGGGTGGCGATCCTGGCGCTTGCATTGACTTTAGCAATTGTTCTTTACCGTCATTACGGAACTCTAAATGTTAGAAAAATAAGGAATCTTAAATGGTAAATCCTGTTTTACTTATAATTATTCCTTTAGCCGGAGCTTTTGCTATACCGTTATTTGGTTTTATATCCAAGCATATATCGAAATATATTTCTTTAATTTCTACTCTGGCTATGGCTGTGATTGTAGGTTTCTTAGTTCCGCAAGTTATAAACAATCCCATAATTGTTCTGATTGGAGGTTTTAAGCCTCCTTTTGGTATCAACCTTGTTGTAAGCCCCTTTTCTCTGTTTTTTGCGGGTGTTATAAGCTTGCTCGGTTTTCTTGTGTCCATTTATGCTATAAAATATATCTATGAAGGAGATGTCGAGAAGTATCACCTTTTATTTCTGCTTTTTATAACAGGTGCCACAGGGGTTGTCCTTACAGGTGACATATTTAACTTATTTGTTTTCTTTGAGATACTCTGTATTTCTTCCTACGCTTTGGTTGCTTATAATAGGGATAAGGACGGAGTGGAAGCAGGTATAAAATACCTCATTCAGGGTTCTGTGGGTTCGTCTTTTATTCTTATCGGAATAGCCTTGCTTTATGGTCTTTGTGGTTCACTTAATATGGCGGATATAGCAAGTCAAATTCATTCCGTAAATTCCCCCTTATTATCTCTTGCACTGGTTCTTTTTCTTACAGGTTTTGGAATCGAAGGAGCTATATTTCCACTGAATGCCTGGTTGCCTGATGCTCACGCGAGCGCTCCCTCGACTATAAGCGCTGTACTTTCCGGTTTCGCAATCGAAGTAGGAGTATATGCAGTCGTGCGGTTTGTCTGGACTATATTCGGAGCGTTAAGTATGCTTCATTTTCTTGCAGGACTTGGAGTTCTGACGTTGCTTGTTGGCGAATTAGTAGCTTTTAGACAGAATCGTATTAAGCGCATGCTTGCTTATTCGTCAATAGGGCAGATAGGTCTTATTGTGTTTGCTTTTGGGATAGCTTCTGTTGCAGGAGTTAAAGGAGCTTTATTCCAAATTGCATCTCATGCAATGGCAAAAGCTTTGCTCTTTTTGGCTGCAGGTTATATGATCTATAGAGCGGGGTCTAAGGATATTTCTTCGCTGGAAGGAATGGGGAGAAGAATGCCTTTCACTTCTTTAGCTTTCACGGTAGGAGCTTTTTCGCTTGTAGGTTTTCCGCCTTTTGTAGGGTTCTCCAGTAAGTTTTTAGTAATAAAAGCTGCATTGGCTGAGGGACAGCTTATATTTGCCATTCTTATCGGGTTTGTTTTATTAGGCACAATAATCGAAGGATCTTATTTCCTTAAGGTAATTCAGACAATTTATTTTAAAGGAGGAGAAGATAGTTCTAATAAAAGAATAGAAGCTCCTATCTGTGCTTTGATTCCCATGTTTATTTTGCTTATTCTAATCGTAGTTGTAGGGGTATATCCAGGCTTAATAAGTAGCGTTTTAGACTCGGCAGCTTCAGGGTTCCTGGATAGAATACAATATATTAAAACTGTATTGGTAGGAATATAAAAGGAGTTAAGAGATGATTTTAGGGGTACTGCTTATAGTTGCATTTGGGGGAGCATTTCTGACCTATCTTTTCGGGAAAATCTCCTCCAGATTACGCGATGTATTTGCAGTTCTTATCTCTTTAGCTTTAGTAGTTATTACCTGTTTACTTTACAACAAGCAACAACAAATAGTTTACTTTGTATTCTTCGACATCCCTCTTATTCTGAGATCGAATATGCTTTCCTGGTTTTTTGGTATTACAATTGCAGGGATTGGTCTACTCTCAGTTATATATTCTTTGGGATACATGGGGAAAGAAGAAAAATTGGATTATTATTACTTCATAATGATACTTATTAATGCATCTATGATTGGGACTGTCTTTAGTGGTGACTTTATATCATTTTTTATATTTTGGGAAATAATGAGTTGGAGTACCTATCTTTTAATAAGCTATAAGGGAGGTAAGGCATTATCCGCTGGAATGAAGTATATAATTATGTCAATTATTGGTTCCATGACTATGTTAATTGCTATTATTAGTTTATATGTTACCTGCGGTACTCTGGAGTTTTCCTCCCTGGTTTCTCAAGTAAAAATTGCTTCAATAAGCTACAATTTATTCCTTCTCATTATGTTTGGGGTTGTCTTTACCATTATTAATGCATTCTGGCCACTTCACACCTGGCTTCCTGATGCCCATGCGGAAGCTGTGAGTCCATTTTCATCGATTCTTTCAGCAGTACTTGTTAGAAAAGGATTGTATGGACTCTACCTCGTTATGTATATAATATTAGGTTTAAATGTTTTGAATAAGTTGTCTTTCGGATTTATAAGTTATAATAATGTGTTCTGTTTCATTGGTGCGGTCACGATAGTCTTTGCAGCATTTAGTGCTTTTCTTCAAGATGATAGTAAAAGGATCCTTGCCTGGAGTACAGTTGGTCAGGGTGGTTATATGATTTTGGGAATTGCGTTTACCACAGCTATTGGACTTGCTGGAGGTATGTTTCACGTTTTAAATCATTGTATTTATATAGCCTTACTTTTCTTTGTGGCCGGCGCAGTGGAACACCAAACCGGAGGGATAAGAGATATAAATAAGTTGGGTGGATTAATTAAAAAAATGCCTGTTACTTTTATAGGAGGAGTGGTAGGTATCTCTGGTTTAATTGGGTTGCCGTTAACCTGTGGTTTTGTTTCTAAATGGTTAATATATAAAGCGTTAATTTTGGAAAACCATCCATTTTTAGCGTTTGCTGCATTTATGGGAACCTGGGGGACCATCTTATACGGATATAAATTTATTCATAACATTTTCTTAGGTCAATTACCGAAAGAATTCGAAGATGTTAAAGAAGTTCCCTTTTCAATGAAATTCCCCATAATTTTATTAACAATAGCGGTTATTTTAATTGGCGTTCTTCCCGGCATACCCCTTAAAGTTATAAATATTATTAATGTTTCTGCCGGTTTTAAAGCTTTATCGATAAATATATCAGGTGTTATTTCGGAGACTGGTGTGTTAAATACTGTAAATATCTTTGCCGCCATTTTAGCGGCTTTATTAGTAATTTATTTATTCTTCCGTACCGGTGCCGAATCAGAGAGAGTCCCCCAGGAAGATTCTTATGCTGCAGGTTCATATATTCCTATAGGGAAATATCATTACACTGTTAAATTTTACGATCCGTTTTCCAGACTTGCGAAACCATGGCTGAAGGACAGGATAGATAATTTTTACGGATGGTTAACCCGCATAGTAGGAAAAACAGCTGAAAGACTAAGGCATATTTATACAGGAGATTTAGGTTTTTACCTCGTATACATTGTCCTTTTTCTGGCAGCATTGATTTTTGTGCGGATTATATGTAGACAATGGTGATATTATGAAGGTTGCTTCGTTTTTCATCTTACCTATCATCGGCTTTACAGTTGGTATATTTTTCATGGGTTTATCCAGAAGAATAATGGCCAGGATACATTGGAGATATGGTCCTCCTCTGGTTCAGCCACTTCTTGATATCATAAAGCTCTTTCACCAAAGAAGTATATCCCATGGCGTTATTTTTGAACTTGGTCTTCTTCTTTCCTTAGCCGGGGGTATAGTTACTCTTCTTTTTATTCCTATAGGCAATATGTGTGCACTCGATATGTCTGGAGGGCTTCTGGTGATTTTATATCTTATGCTTTTGGCGCCTTTCGGCATAGCTTTATCAGGAGGAGAAGCGGCAAATCCGAACGTGAGTATTGGAATTTCCCGGAAGATGCTTTTGGCTTTAAGTTATGAGGTTCCCTTTCTTTTAGCTCTTCTGGCGGTTATGGTAGAATATAACACAATCTCTATAGTTGAAATAATTGAACTTCAGAGGGCTTCAAGTTGGGGAATAGTTTCTCTACCTTTATCAGGTATAGCTCTTTTCCTTATTTTACCAGCGATGCTTGGCATAAGACCCTTTGATATGGTGGAAGCACCGCAGGAGATCGCTTCCGGTCCAAAAGTTGAATATGGGGGTAAATTTTTAGCATTATATAATATTGAACGTGCTTTTCATGAGTTTATTGTTATTGCGCTATTTGTTAATTTATTCCTTGGAGGAGCTAATGACCCATTCTCTTTCTTTATAAAGATGTTAATAATATTTACACCTCTTATCTGTATTAGTGCTGTTTTTCCAAGATTTAGAATTGAACAAGCATTTCGCTTCTGCTGGAGATTGCCGACTGTTTTGGCTCTTATAGGTTTGATTATTGCGAGTGTGTGGAGGTAAAAATGGATAGAAAAGTTATAAGAAAATGGTTGAAGGATCCAGAAAAAATGGGTAATAAGTATTCTCTCTGGGCTGTTTATTTCTGCACAGGCTGTGGAATAATTGAAGTTCCTCCGGTTATAACTTCTCGATGGGATGCAGAGAGGTTCGGCGTTATTCCTGTAGCGAGCCCAAGACAGGCAAATTTGTTTTTAATTACGGGTTATGTCTCTCTAAAAACTTTAAGAGCTATCATAAGGACCTATGAGCAAATGCAAGAGCCAAAATATACAGTAGGGTTTGGTTCATGCCCGATAAACGGAGGTATGTACTGGGATTCATACAATACTATAAAAAAATTAGATAAATATATTCCGATAGACGGATGGATTGCTGGTTGTATGCCGAGACCTGAAGCGATATTTGTTGCAGTAACGCATCTATGGACTTTGATCGATAAGGGAATGGCAAACGCATACAAAAAGTACAGAAAACAATATAAATATTATAGAAAAAATCAGGAAATGGCGCTGGGAAAACTCGAATGGCCACCCCTGTACCCAATAAATTAAGATGAATAAAAAGAATTTAATTGACGAATTAAAATTGACCTTTGCCGATATCCAGGTAAACGAAGATGAAAATGGTATGATAAAAATACATGCAAAAAAAGAGCAGGTAAAAACGATTTTGCGTTATCTCAAAGGTAATGGATACGATCATCTGGCTCTCGTTTCCTGTGTGGATTGGATTAATAAAAAAGAGTTCGAATTAATATATATTTTAACATCCTATCTTAATGATAACAAATCATATCAGGAAAAAGGAGATGTCTATTTGAAGATAAGAGTTACAAGAGGCGGCCCGGAGGTAGAGACTGTAATTGGTGTATTTGAAAACGCTGAGCCCTACGAGCGGGAGATTCATGAACTCTTCGGAATTAATTTTAGAGGTCATCCGAGATTAATTCCTCTATTTCTGGAGCGGGAATATGATGTACCTCCCTTCAGGAAGGATTTTGATACAAGAAAATATGTTGAAGATTTTTTTAATTCTATACCTGTAATACCGGAGGAGAAAACATGAGAGAAGTTGAGCTTTTCTTTGGTCCGCAGCATCTCGGAATGGTCGGGAATTTCAGCATAACACTGAATGTCGAGGGAGACAAAATTCTAAAAGCCACTGCGAATCCAGGCTTTCTGCACCGTGGTTTCGAAAAATTGATGGAATACAGAACATGGATGCAAAACTTTCCTCTCGTTTGCAGAATAAATGTTGTTGAACCGGACCATATGGAGATGGCTTACTCGATGGCTGTAGAAAAGTTAGCCGGTATAGAAGTGCCCGAACGAGCTCAGTGGATGAGGAGTATATATCTTGAACTTGCTCGTGTTGGGTCTCATCTTTTTGGTTTGTGGGCATATTCCAATATGCTGGGTTTTGATACTGTTGCTCAGTGGGCTATGTACCATAGAGATCTGATTCTGGATCTTTTCGAGGAATTAACCGGTGGTAGGGTGTACCATATTTATATCTGGCCCGGTGGAGTAAGACGTGACTTTCCGAAGGGTTTTACAGATAGAATCGTAGAGACTTTACATTCAATAGGGAAGTGTGTTCCCGATTATAACAATACGTTTTTCAATAATCCGCTGTTTTATGAGAGGACGCGTGGTATAGGAAAAGTAACCAGAGAAGAGGCGGAAAAATGGGGTGGTGTTGGTCAGGTATTAAGAGCTACAGGGAAGCCCTTTGATATAAGGAAGGTTGAGCCCTATGCGGTTTATGATAAAGTGGATTTTGATATACCAACGCGGGAAGATGGAGACGTATATTCGAGGATTATGGTAATAAGAGATGAAATGATAGAATCCGTTCATTTAATTTTTAAACTAATCGAAGGATTACCGAAGGGAGAAGTTTATAACAAAGTCCCCAATCCTTTCAAGTGGAAAATCGGAGAGGGTGAATCTTATGTAAGAGTTGAATCTTCGAGAGGCGAGTTAGGGCTCTATCTGGTGAGTGATGGTGGGGATAAGCCTTACAGAGTGCATTTCAGGACACCTTCCTATTCCCATGGTTTAACGATATTAGAGAAAGTTTTAGAGGGTGCTAATATCTCGGATGTAGGAAATATTATGATTAGTATGTACGTTGTCGCTCCTGAGATAGATAGGTGATAAAAATGAGTGAATTAAACCTTAAAGAGGTTTATAAAAATGGGTAAAAAAACTTCAATTTTGAGTCCGTTAAAGGCGTTAAAATATCTTTTCAAAAAACCAAAAACTTTAAGATATCCATTTGAACTTAAAGAACCCGCAGAAAGATATAGAGGTTTACATCTAAATGATTGGGATCAGTGCACAGGTTGCGGGAATTGCGCGGATATTTGTCCTAATGAGGCAATTCTTATGAAAGAAACACCGGAAATCGAGGCAAAAGACGGAGAGAGAAACGAACGCCCCGAAATAGATTATGGTAGATGCTGTTTTTGCGGATTATGTGTCGATATTTGTCCTACAGGGTCCCTACGGCTATCCAGAGATTATTTTCATATCCATTTTGACCCCAAGACTTTCAAGCTTCTGGCAAAAGATGAAAAAACAGATAAGGAACACTTCCTTCCCGAGGGGAAATATTCTATTCTTCAAGCATCGCTTACTCACCGAAGAGAAAATTATGAAGGGTTTAGTTCTGACTTAGAGTACTCACTGTTTGATCCTGAAAGAGTACAGATACATGAGCTTTCGCCCAAAGAGAGAAAATCCTCTTTTATTGAACAGGTAAAGGGTTTCAGCGCAGAGGAGGCCGGGAAAGAAGCGAGTCGATGTTTGGAGTGTAAGTTATGCGAGGAAGTCTGTCCTGCCGGTATGGATATAGTTGATTATGTACGTAATTTGTGGGAAGGTGATTTAGAGGAAGCGGTCAGGGATATTTACAAAACAAATCCCTTGCCCGGCGTTTGTGGTAGAGTTTGTACGCATAATTGTGAGTCTGCGTGTGTGCTTGGACATCGAGGTGAGCCGGTTTCTATAAGGTGGTTAAAGCGTTATGTTGTGGACAATCTTTCTCTTTCCGAATACCAAAAAGTCCTTAAAACGGAAGATATTAAATCGACAGGTAAAAAAATTGCTGTTGTTGGTGCGGGTCCGGGAGGTCTGGCAGCTGCTTATTATCTCAGATTAATGGGTTATGAGGTCATTATTTTTGAGAAGTTACCCGAACCCGGTGGGATGCTGAGATATGGTATTCCTGAGTACCGGCTTCCCTATGAAGCTCTGGATAAAGATGTTAAATATATAAAATCCGTGGGAGTAGAAATTAAATGTAATACTTCTGTTGGGAAAGATATTTCTCTTGCTGAACTTCGAGATAATTATGACGCGGTTTTTGTTTCTACTGGTTTCCATGTCGGACGTAATACGGGGGTTCCGGGAAGTGAAAACCCTCACGTTTTCCAGGCAATAGAATTACTCAGAAAGGTGACAATGGGAGAAGAAATTGAAGTTACCGATAAGATTGTGGTAATAGGTGGGGGAGATGTTGCTATGGATATTTCGAGAACGCTTGCCAGATTGCAGATGAAGAAATTTGGAGCTATTGATATTACTCTCGGTTGTCTGGAAACGAGGGACATTATGCCCGCTACTCCGGAAGAAATAGAAGAAGCACTTGAAGAGGGTATTAAAATGTATCCGGGATGGGGTCCAGATAAAGTAATTATAGACAATAAAAGAATTAAAGGTATAGTGATGAAAAAGTGCCTCAGGGTTTTTGACGAAGAAGGCAAA
>CAYQMH010000042.1:0-19280 GCA_964418485.1 uncultured bacterium
AGTTCTTGGCGAAAAATAAATAAGGGGGGTTGACTTTCTCTCATAGTCACAAAGATTGTGTTCTTCTTATATACCCAGGTAAAAAAGTCAAACAGCATTTTAACAATATTTTTTCTTGACTTTAGTTATTTAAATATATATATATATGTAAATATGACTAATGATAAAAAAATAAAAAGACAGGAAATAATTGGTTCCATAAGTATATTCGTTGAGAGTTATATTTTCTCATTGATTGCTTTCTTCCTTGCGTATAATAATATACGAAAAATAATCCCAAATTGGACTAATATACTAAATATTTTTAAATCATTATCATCATTAGAAATTAATCAGGTTCCATTTCTTTCTCAAATGATTGTAACCTTCATTTTAGCATTTGTAAATTCTTTTGTTGGTTTTTTATTGATTATAAGGAAAAGACCTTTACAAAAACCAAAAGGATTTCTCGAGATATTTATTCCTATAGTATCCACTTATTTCTGGATTACTTATAATGCAATTCCATATATTCCAAAAAAACTTAATTTTTACATGGTTTCTATGAATAAATTACTCTTTTTTTCATTCACAGGATCTATTATTGTAATAGCAGGATGCGTAATAAGCGCAATAGCTGTTTTTAATTTAAAACGCTCATTCAGCGTTCTTGTACAGGTACGCAATATTGTTAAACACGGATTATATCGTTATGTAAGACATCCCATTTATTTTGGTTATGTAATAACAGCAATAGGCCTTTCTATGACAAGCCCCCAGTTTTTTTTCATATTTCTTTCTTTAATACATGTAATTTTATTAGTTTTCAGAGCACATCTTGAGGAAGAAAAGCTTGCGGCTTATTCTCAAGAATACATAGAGTATATGCAAGATACACCTTTTTTATTTCCAGTTAAATTCAAAAAATTAACATAATATATTGTCGTTACTAAATTTTTTGGTGGTTGGGGTTGGTTAATTAATACAATTAGAAAGGTGGGTGTGGAGTGGCTTTGTGTCCTTTGTGGTCTTTGTGGTTAATTTTGACGGCTTTGCAGCGCTATCGCTCTTTGTTTTGCAAATGAAGGGGCTTGACTTAGAAATGAATAATGTTATAATTGTAATCATGGGCAATATAGGCAGTGTTAAGGCTTTTTTAACTATTTTTAAGAAGAAAAAACATAACTTGATTCAAATTTCCGGAGATGATTTTGATGTAAAAGAGGCTTTGATGGGTATAAAAAGTGATTTTGACCCGGAAAACATAGAAGTTTTTTTCCCGGATGATGCGGAAGAAGTTGTTAACAATATAAGTATGAAAAACTTATTTGGAAACAAACTGATAATTGTTTATAATGTAGACGCAATTTCGGGAGCTTTTTCTAAGGAAATTAAAGATGCGGTGGAGTATCCGGGTAGACTGAAGCCTAACGTAGTAGTACTTATTTATCAAAATCAAAGAAAAATATTGAAAATCGAACATAGTTTAACAGGAAATTTTAAACCTGTTTATGATTCCGATATACCAGATTGGATTAGAAACTTTGTTAAGAGTAAAGGTTTCGGAGTAACTGAAGAGGCTGTAAACCTACTTGTATTTTCTTGTGGCATTAATAGGGAAGAGATAAAAAAGTATGTAGAGAGGGTTATTTCGGTTAAGGAAGACAAAGATAAAAATATACGGGAAGAAGATTTGAGAAATATAGGGTTCTATAGAGATGATACAATATTTAAAATAACCAATTTGGTTCTCGATGGCAAGCGGAAAGAAGCTTTGCGATATCTTACCTCGTATTCGGATAACGTTCCTATTTTTCACTTTATAAATAGAGATATTAGATGTCTTCTCGGTATAAGAGCGGCTATCGATGAGGGGGATGATTTGGAAAAGTTGGGGTTAAATAGAAAGTTTAATATGCATCCATATATTTTTTATAAAAAGTATGTCCCGGCTGCAAAGAGATTGTCGTATGAAATACTCGAGGAAAATTTTGATAAGATTATGGAAACAGAGTATAGAATTAAAAATGGTTGGGAAGAATTCGGTTTGAATTTTAACTTTGTGAGTGAATTTCAATAGGAGGATACGATGAGTGAAGATGTTGCTGCAATTAAGTCTGCCATAGAGGATGTAAAAGAAAAACTGGATAAAATAGAAGCTAAGAAAGATTCTATCAGGGATTCTGTATATCAGAAAGTTAAAAAAGACTATGAAGCAAGGCTTGGAGATTTGAAAAGGCGGCTGGCTGGAAAGAGGGAATCGCTCAAGAAAAGTTTGAAAGAAATCGGCGTAAAGAAACAACCTTTGAAATCCAAATTGGATTTATTGCAGGAACAGCTCGAGGAAATAGAATTAAGGCATTCAATTGGGGAATACTCAGATGAACAGTATGGTTCAATGAGTGGTGAAATAAAGGATAAAATGTCGGAAATCGAGAAGGATTTGGAATCTATAAAAAAAGAAGAAAAAGAAACTAAAGAGCTTTTAGGAGAACAAAGCGTAGAAATAGAAGAAGAGGAAATTGAAGAGAAAGAAGGAGAGAAAGTAAAAGATGAGGGGGCAGGAGAGGAAGAGCAGGAAGAGCCTTTGCCTGAAGTTTCAAAAGAGGATATGATTGCAGAAGAGTTGTTTACGGGCAAGGAAAAAACTGTGGAAGAGAGCGAAAGTGTTATATCCAATGCGTCTACTGCCGAAAGGGGAAATGAGGCTTTGTTGGAAACCGGGGAAGAGGAGTCTCTGAGCGGCGAGCAATTATTCGATATGTCTAAGGAAAAAGAGGAAGGAGAAACTTCAGGGGAAGAATCTTCTGGTGGTTCCCCGGAAGAAGATTGGCTTTCCTCCCTTGAACAAGAGTTGAATGAAGAAGCTGAAGAGGGAAAAAAGCCAAAGAAGACTAAAGACACGGAGGAAGCAGATACTGCAGATAAGGCAGAGGATAAAGAAGGGGGAGAGTTGTATTCCATATGCCCCAAGTGTAATTATAAGAATAGACCTGATGCATGGTATTGTGAGAATTGCGGTTCGGAGTTGACGTCTACGGAGTAAGAAGAAATAAGTTAATTTATTTTTAATCTTAATTTTCCGTAAACGGATTATTCGTTATCTAAGATACTATTAAACCCTTGACAAAAATGAGAAGTTAACTATTATAAAGGACACGTTTTATGTATATCTCTGAAATCCAAGATAAAGATAGCACGGGATTAGCAAATACAGCTCGGCGATTAGGTATCTCTTTTACAGGTTTAGATAGAGAAGAATTAATATTTTTTATTCTCAAAGAAAAAGCCAGTAAAGAGGGGCGTGATTTAATACGAGGTGTTATTGAAATCCTGACTGAGGGGTTTGGTTTCTTAAGAGCCAAGGAAAACGATTACACTCAGAGTCCCGAAGATATTTACGTTGCTCCGGCAATTATAAAAAGATTTGGGATAAAAACCGGTGATACGATAATTGGAGCAGTTAAACCTCCTCAAAATTCCGAGAAATATCATTCGATAGAAACTCTCGAGAGTATCAATTATGCGCATCCGAGTGAAGCCAAAGACAGAGGAAATTTTAACAATCTTACACCTCTTCATCCCAATGAGAAGATGAATCTTGAGACTGAAGATGAAGATATTTCTACGAGAATTATTGATCTTATTGCGCCAATTGGCAAGGGGCAGAGGGGCCTGATCGTTTCTCCTCCGAAGGCGGGTAAGACCATTTTGATAAAAAAGATAGCTCATTCTATTTCCGAAAATCATCCTGAGATTCATTTAATGGTACTTCTTGTTGATGAACGTCCTGAAGAAGTAACCGATATGGAAAGATCTGTTAATGGTGAAGTTCTTTCTTCTACTTTTGATAAATCCCCGCAGAGGCATTTGCAGGTTGCGAAATTGACGCTTGAGAAAGCAAAGAGATATGTAGAAATGGGTAAAGATGTGGTTATCTTGCTAGACTCTATTACAAGATATGCTCGTGCAAGCAACCTGGTTGTACCTCATAGCGGTAAGACCCTTTCGGGTGGAGTTGATTCTAATGCTCTCAGGACTCCGAAGAGATTCTTTGGAGCTGCCAGGAATATTGAGGAGGGAGGAAGTTTGACCATTCTGGCGACTGCGTTGGTAGAGACCGGTTCTCGAATGGATTCAGTAATATTTGAGGAGTTTAAAGGTACGGGTAATCAGGAAATAGTTTTAGACAGGAATTTATCTAATCAAAGAATTTTTCCTGCGATTGATATTCTTGCTTCCGGTACCAGGAAAGAGGAACTTCTTCAACCGTCCGATGTCTTGAACAGAATTTGGGTTTTGCGTAAAATATTAAGCGATATGGAGGACAACTCTGAGGCAGTCGAATTTTTAATATCAAGAATGAAACGATCGGAAAACAATGCCGAGTTTTTGAAACTTATGACAGTGTAAGGGGGGGAAATGAAAAAAGAGATACATCCTGAATATAAAGAAGGTACGATTAGATGTACCTGTGGCAATGTTATAAATACCAGATCGACAAAAGAGAATTTACATGTAGAGGTTTGTTCAAATTGCCATCCGCTATATCAGCAACTTAGAAAAGAAGGCCTGCTCCCTGATTTGAAGGACGTTAAGTAGACAAAATTCTCCAATAAATATATATAGTCGTAGCATTTAGTTCTTCACTACAGAAGAGATGCAAACTGCGTATTTGTGTGATCTGTAGTTGCGAGTTTTGAGTTTAGTGTTTCGAGTAAAACAAAAACCCACAACACCCATTTTTTAACAACAAATAACACAAATTACACAAATAAATTAATTTTGTTTTTTATATTTGTGGTATTCGTGCAATTCGTTGTTTCTCTATGTTTGGGTGAGGTGCGTCTTAAAAAAACACAGTAAAAATTTCGTATATTTAGTGTGTTTTGTGGTTAGTTAAACAAAAGTAATCTTATTTTTACATTATTGCGAATGATATAAGCAAAATGCAAAAATTTAAAAAATTAAGTTATTGTTTATGAATAACTTATATTTTGGAACGATATTTGCATATATTTTTAGTGGATCTTTTAAATGTACATTTTTCTTGTCTTTGTTCTTTTAAAATTAAAAATTTGCAGTTGAAAAATTGGCAACGATTTTCCTTAAGGATTCCCTTTCTTTTTTTTATGCAGGGGAGGAGCTATATTAAAATAATTTTATGAAAATTATTATAAAAACCCCCCCTTATCCTCCCCTGCTTATTTAAAGTAACCTTTGTACTTAATACCTCCTTGTTTCCGGCCTCTTCTCTTGCTTTTCGCAGGAGAAGAGGTTTTTTATTTTTTTAGCCACTAAGACACGAAGGCACAAAGGATAAGATTATTTTAATTTTTAATTTCTTTTTATCATTATTTGTTTTTTTGAAATCGCAAAAAACTGGGTGGGAGGTAGGGCTTAGTGTCTTGGTGACTTTGTGGCAGATATTATAGGTGAGGATTGATATTTAGAATCAAAAACGTATAAATAGCTTACAGTAAATCCAAAGAAAAAATATTATGGAGGGATTATGAGGAGTTTTTGTTTTATTGTTATTGTTTTTCTTATTATTGGTGCAACTTGCGGACCTTCTGATCCTGATATGGAAGGTGGTAATATTCACTTAAGGGAAGGAAGGTTTGATCGGGCTATTGAACTATACATGAAAGTAGCGAAAAAACATCCTGATGATGTTTTGCCTGTTGTTGCAATGTCTTCGGCTTACTATATGAAGAAAGATTATAAGGAAGCAGTTAACTATCTTGAGAAAGCAATTGAGATGGACAAAAAGGGTGCCGAAGGTAAGATAAAGTCTTATGAAGGGAAATTAAACACTAAATATCTGAAATGGCAGATATATTATAATGGTTCTGTCGAATATTTTAAAGATAATCCTGAAAAAGCGATTGATTTAGCTAAGAAAGCTCTTGAGGTAGAAGACCCCACTAAAGCGTCCCAGAGTTACAACCTGCTGGCGAATATTATGTTGAATACGGGTAAGAAAGAAGAGGCTAAAAGTTACCTCGTGAAAGCGATTGAATCCGACAAAAAGAATGTTGAAGCTTATATGTCGCTGGGTCATTATTATCTCAGAGAAAAAGATACGGACAACGCCCTTAAATACTTTAGTGAGGTTTTGAAAATAGATTCGTCGAAAGTTGAAGTTTATGAGTTGATGGGGCAGGCATATTTGCTTAAAAAAGAACATAGCGAAGCTATTAAATTACTTGAAAAAGCTTTATCGATTACGGGTAAGAATCCGACAATTCTTTATAATCTTATGGTCGCAAATTATGAAGCCGGGAATTACGATAAGGCAATAAATAAAGGGAAAGAAGTATTGACTCTTGAAAATGTGCAAGTTACCGTTTTGACAAAGGTTTACAATCTTCTCGGTCAGACGTATGAATCCAAGAAAGATTATAAAAATGCCGTAACCGTTATAAAGGAAGCTATAGATAAAGGTGTAAATGATTGTGATTCGTATTCTGTAATGGCTCATGCGTATTATAAATTGGGAAAACTGCAGGAGTCTAATAGTTGGTCAAAGAAATGGGAGGAATGCGAGAAAAATAAGTAGTAGTAATGGCCTACTTCAAAAATTGGAAAGTTTAGGGTTGACATATCTCATAAAGAATATATAAATAACGTACGTAAAAAAATATAAAGAACCATAAAAGGGGGAAAATATGAAAAAGTTTTTGTCTTTTGCATCTTTAGTTATTCTTTTAGTTGCTGGTTTTAGTGGTTGTAGTTCAGCAGAGAAAACAGGCGGAAATATACACCTGCAAGAAGGGAGATTTGACAGAGCTATCCAGCAGTATAAGAAAGCATTAGAAAAATACCCTAACAATTCCGATCTATATGTTGGGATAGCGGTTGCAAACTTTATGAAGAAGAATTTCAAGGAAGCGATTATTAATCTTGAAAAAGCGGACAATATGAATGAAAAAGGAATCGAAGGTGATGTTAAGCAATATGAAGGTTTGTTGAATACTAAGTATTTAAAATGGCAGATATATTACAATGGAGCGGTGGCATATTCCAAAGAAGACCCTGAAGAAGCGATTGATTTAGCTAAAAAAACTCTTGATGTGGAAGATCCAACGAAAGTGTCCCAGAGTTACAACCTGCTGGCGAATATTATGTTGAATACGGGTAAGAAAGAAGAGGCTAAAAGTTACCTCGTGAAAGCGATTGAATCCGACAAAAAGAATGTTGAAGCTTATATGTCGCTGGGTCATTATTATCTCAGAGAAAAAGATACGGACAACGCCCTTAAATACTTTAGTGAGGTTTTGAAAATAGATTCGTCGAAAGTTGAAGTTTATGAGTTGATGGGGCAGGCATATTTGCTTAAAAAAGAACATAGCGAAGCTATTAAATTACTTGAAAAAGCTTTATCGATTACGGGTAAGAATCCGACAATTCTTTATAATCTTATGGTCGCAAATTATGAAGCCGGGAATTACGATAAGGCAATAAATAAAGGGAAAGAAGTATTGACTCTTGAAAATGTGCAAGTTACCGTTTTGACAAAGGTTTACAATCTTCTCGGTCAGACGTATGAATCCAAGAAAGATTATAAAAATGCCGTAACCGTTATAAAGGAAGCTATAGATAAAGGTGTAAATGATTGTGATTCGTATTCACTAATCGCTCATGCGTATTATAAATTAGGAGATAACAAGACCTCCGGGATGTGGTCAAAAAAATTGGAGGAATGCGAGAAAAATAAGTAGATATTAGAATTTATTTCTTAGATATTTTTCTACGCTTTTGTTAGATTCCTTTATTAATTCGAAAGCCTCTTTGCAGGCTTTCGAATTTTTACCGGCAGGGTCAGTAATTGTATGTTCTTTTTTGTTGGTGTTAAAGTTTCGAAGAAAGGAGATCTTATTTTTATTTTCCGGTGAGAGAAACTTAATGTAAGTTTTGTGCATGTTTTCCATCACGAAAATCAAATCAGCCCATTCTAATAAGGGTTTCGTTAATAGCCTTGAAGTGTGTTTTGTTTTTAGTTTATTTTCTTTAAGTACTTCTTCAGCTGCTTTATATATTTCTGCGCCTGTTATTGCTACTATTCCTGCTGAGCGAATGTTTACTTTTTTAAGGTCTCCGGTTAGATATTTGAGATGTATTTCCGCCATTGGGCTTCTGCATAAGTTAGCTGTGCATACAAATAGGATGTTAAAATCAAGATTTTTACCAAGTTTTACTTCCTGTCCGGTTATTTGTTCGATTTTTGGTATAGAGATTGCGCCTTTTCGGTAGAGAATAAGCGAATTGTAGGAAATATCGAGTACGGTGGATGGTTTTCCGGACCCGGACTCGCCGTTTATTATTCCCACTACAGGGAGTTCGACTTCTTTTAGGCTTTTTGGAGTCTCTCTGCCTGAAATATTTGCACTTGTTGCGACCAGAGGCATTTTGTTTTTTCTTATAAAATTTCGTAAGTTCCTGTGATTCGGAATTCTTATTCCGACTTTACCGTCTCTTGATAGTACTCCTTTTGGTAAATTCTTTTTGCCTTTAAAAATTAATGTTATTCCTCCTGTTGGTAATCTTTTTAATTTTTCATAAACGGGAGGTATTTCTTCCACCCATTTTTTGATATCTTTTTTGTCGGAAAGAAGTAAAGCGAAGGGTTTGTTGACGGGACGTTTTTTCATTTTTCTTAAATTCGTAACGCAATCACAGGATAGAAAACAGCCAATGCCCGGAATTGTATCTGTGGGAAAAAGAAAGATTTCAGTTTTCTTTTTCTGTTTGTTCGTCATATTTGAAATGGCACTGGCATAAAGGTTAATACAAATATAATAAGAGAGATTATACCGATGATTTTATTCCTTAGGGAGAGTGGCGATACTCTGTCAAGCGGTGGAGGGTGTTTAAATCTAATGACTAAAAAAAGTATAGCCCATATTGCCCATCCAGGCCATAATGGAATCAGTAAAATGACGATGCCGAAAATAAAATAGCCGATTATTCGATGTTTTTCTCCTACTAATGCGTATAAGATATGTCCGCCGTCTAGTTGCCCAACCGGCAAAAGGTTTATAGCTGTTACAAGGTAACCTAACCATCCTGCAAAGGCGATGGGATGAAACAAGACATCTTTTCCCCCAGGTAAATCGGAGAAATATAATTTTGTAAGAAATTTAATTAGAAGCGAGTTTCCGAGAATTATTCCCTCTTCTCCCGAGACGGTTACCACTGTAGAAAGCGAGAGGCCAATCAGTATAGCTATTGTCGAGAAAATAAAACCTACTATAGGACCGCTAGCTCCTATTTCGATTAGCGAGTTTTTGTCTCTGATCGGAGATTTCATTTTAATCACGGCTCCGAAAGTCCCTATGATTGTTGGCCCAGGTAGAAAGTAGGGAAGAGTAGTGTCGACTTTGTTTTTTTTCGCCATGAAGTAATGCCCGAGCTCATGGCTGCCGAGTATTATCATTATTGAGAGAGAAAACGGTAGACCTTTAAGAAGGTTTGTTATGGGAATAAAAGGATTAATTCCCTGTTGGAAGGCTCCTGCCGCGAGGGTAGTTAAGAAAGTGATTGCAAAGAGTAAGAGATTTACCCATTTTTTTGACTCTCTTTTTTCAAGCCTAGGCCTAAAGGCAACAGAGATTCCTTCTTCTTTATTTTTAAAGCTTACTTCGAGATTTAAGGATTCGGCATTTTCTTTTATATAGGTTAGTGCATCCTTTTCGGGTATTTTTAAAACCCCCTCCCAAACAAATTTAAAATGTTCCATTTTATAAGACTTTATTTCCATTACTTCTTTTAAGAAGTTTTCTATCGTGGAGATTAAGCTCTCCATTACATTCTTTCCGGGGCACCGACGCCCAGCAGTTTTAGTCCTTTGCTTATGATATTTCTTACGGCGTTTGAAAGAAATAGTCTGGGTTCGATTAAGTCTTTGTTTCCGTCTAAAACTCTCACATTTTGATAAAAATTATGAAAAAGTTTGGAAATATTAAGCAAGTAGTGGGTGAGAAGATGCGATTCTCTGATTCTTGCAGCATCTTCAAGGGTTTCCGTGAATTCTGGTATCTTTTTTATCAAATTCCATTCTTCTTTTTTATTCAAGCTTAAAAGATTTTCTTTTGAGTTTATTGGATAGCCTTCTTTCTCCGCAAGTTCAAGTAGAGAAGAAATTCTGGCATGTCCGTATTGTACGTAATAAACAGGATTTCTTTCGGATTCCTCTTTCGCGAGTTCTAAATCGAAATCCATAGGGACGGAAGATTTTCTAAGAAGATAGAAAAATCTTGCAGCATCTACTCCCACTTCGTCTATTAATTCGTCTATTGTTATGAAGGAACCCTGTCTTTTTGACATTTTTACGGTTTCGTTTCCTCTTTTTAGTGTTACCCACTGAATAATCTTTACTTCAAGTCTTTCGGAGGGGTATCCCAGAAGGCTAAGACTTTTCTTTAGTTCAGGCACGTGATCCTGATGGTCGGGTCCAAGAAGATCTATTAGTAGATCGTACCCCCTTTCGAATTTAAACCTATGATAAGCAATATCGGGGACTATGTAAGTCCAACTCCCGTCACTTCTTCTGAATACTCTTTCTCTATTTCCCGGTGTAAACCATAGAGCTCCTTCTCTTTCTGTGAGAGGATTGGGTTTTAGTTTTTGCAGGTCAGCGATTATTGCTTCAACCTTACCTTCTTTAATTATTTTTGACTCTCTTACCCATTCGTCGAAATCGATACGCAGTCTTTTAAGTGTTCCGTTGATTGTTTTTAGAATACGGTCTCCGGCATATTCACCGTAGTCCTCGATGTTTTTATTCATGACTTCTTTTGCGATTTGCTCTATATATTGTCCCTGGTATGTATTCGGGGGATATTGTACTTCTTTTCCTTTTAATTCTTCAATTTTTAATCGTACTGAATCTCCAAGATTTTTAATCTGGTTTCCGCTGTCGTTAATATAGTATTCCCGGTCGACATTATAGCCCTGAGACTCGAGAAGTTTGGCTAAAGAGTCTCCGTAAGCCGCACTTCTGGCGTGGGCAACAGTTAGCGGTCCGGTTGGGTTAGCTGAAACAAATTCAATTAACACTTTTTTGTTTTCTCCCAAATTCCCGTCGCCATAATCGGGAGCAACAGATTTGGTTAATTCTTCCAGCCAGGATTCTTTTTTTATTCTAAAGTTTATAAAACCTTTGATTTGAGAGGCGGATTCGATTATTTCCGAATTTATTTCATCCAGGATTTTTTTTGCTATGTCATTTGGGCTTTTCTTTAATTTTTTTGCCAGAACAAAAGGCGCATTTACACTGTAGTCGCCCATTTTTTCATCCGGCGGGTGCTGAATGTCGAAGGCGACTTCTTCGTCGAATAGTTCTTTGATTATTTCTGTGACTATTGCTCTTATTTTAGTCCTCATCTTCAAAATCCTCTCTTTTTACATCTCCCCATAGACGCTCAAGATTATAATAAGAGCGCTGTTCTGGTTGGAAAACATGTATAACAAAATCAACATAATCCATCAAAATCCACTTAGCCATTTCGTATCCTTCTATGCTGTGTGCATATTTGTTTTTCTTTTTGAGTTCTTCGGAAATTGCGTCTACTACAGCTCTTGATTGAATGTCGGAGTACGAGGTGCAGAGTATAAATGATTCGGTTAAATCAGTTACTTCTCCGACATCTAATTTAACAAGATTACGACACTTCTTTTCTTTTATCTTTTCAATGACTAATTCAATTAAATTATTGCAGGGTTTCAATAAGCCTCCTCTCTATCAGAATTTTTTTTGGCATAACTTCGTCATAGTCTTGTCCCAGAAGAACCAGTACGTGAACACAGAGACTTGAGTCTATTATGGAGGAAGTCAATTTAATGTCTAAAGCTGCAGCCACAATTTTTGCCCATCTTTTTTCAGGTGATAGGCGGTCTATCACTACCGTTCTTTTTTGTTCTTCTGCTGCATTGCCGTAGTTTATTACGTCGAATCCTTTACCTCTGAGATAATCGGTTGTTACTCGGGCGAGGTCTTGAACTCCGCATCCATTCAACACTTCAATTTTTATGTGTTTGTATTGTACCGGATTTGTAATTTTATACCCGAAGGAAAAGGCGTATATACCTGCAGTCAATATCAAAATTATAGAGAGGACGGGAAATCTCTTTTTGTTTGAAACTCTTTTTTTAATTGCCACTCTTTATGGTTGTCCCTGAGGGTATTTTTTTGTTTCTAAGGTAAACAAAAGGCTCAATAACACAATCTGTTCCAATAACTGTGTTCCCTCTTAGTACCGTGTTAGGATAGATAATTGTGTCTTTTCCGATCTTTACCTGTGGCTCTATAAATACAGTATCAGGCATCAGAATTGTTATTCCTTCATTCTGGAGCGCTTCTATCTTTTTATTTCTTAAAATGTTATTTATATCGGAAAGATCCTTTCTTGTGTTAACGCCTTTTAATTCTAATGCGTTTTTATTCTTGAATCCCCCGATCTTTCCACCGGCTTTTCTTATAATAGTTATGACGTCGGTTAAATAATATTCACCCTGAGCGTTATTCGGTTTAACCTGTTTTAAGGCTTTCTTTAGATGTTTTAAGGAAAATATGTAAATGCCTCCGTTTACTTCCTTTATTTTCTTTTCTGAAAGGTTTGCATCTCTTTCTTCTACGATTTTTATTATTTCGTCTTTTTTTCTTACAACCCTGCCATATCCACTCGTGTTCTCCGGGTAGAAAGTCATCATTGTAACATGGAAATTGTTGTTTTTATGGTATTTTATTAAATCGTTTAAGGATTCTTTACTTAGAAGTGGTGTGTCTCCCGAGAGAACAATCAGGTTTCCTTCTTCATCTTCTATTTTGTTTAAAGCAACTTCAACCGCTGCACCTGTTCCATTTGGTTCTTTCTGAAACGCATATTTTATCCCGGGGAATGTATCTCTTAATTCTTTTCCCTTTTTGCCATATACAAGCGTTATAGATTTTGAGGGGACACTTTTTGCCAGGTCGATAACCCAGTTTATCATAGGTTTACCCATTATTTCATGGAGAACCTTGGTTTTTTCTGATTTCATCCTTTTGCCGATGCCGCCGCCGAGAATTATTATATGAAAGAGCATTATTTTTTTTCTTTCAGTTTTAAGCCTGGTATGGCCAGCTTTACGGCTTCTTCGATTCGATTTACGAAATGGAATTTTAGTCCTTTTGTGTATTCTTCAGGTATTTCTGCAAGGTTTTTTTCGTTATCCCCTGGTAATATTATTTTCTTTAAACCTGCCGTTTTGGCTGCGAGAACTTTTTCTTTCACTCCGCCTATGGGTAAGATTTTGCCCCTTAGGGTTATTTCTCCGGTCATTCCGAAGTCCGGTGATACCGGTTTTTCAGCAAAAATAGATATAAGTGCCACTGATAGTGTTATTCCTGCGGAAGGACCGTCTTTGGGTATTGCTCCTTCAGGAATGTGTATGTGAATATCTTTATTCGCAAATCTGTCTATATCAATATTGAATACCGAAGCATTGGATTTAATGTAAGAGAGTGCTGCTCTGGCTGATTCCTTTAAGACTTCTCCTAACTGACCGGTTAATATAAGTTCCCCTTTACCTTCCATTATTGTCGCTTCAACGAAGTGTATTGTTCCTCCGGCAGGAGTCCAGGCAAGTCCGGTTGCGACTCCTATGGCAGGTTCTTTTTCTTTTGCTTCACTGCGGAATCTAATGGGACCGATATAATCCTCAATTGTTTTTTCGTCTATTTTGAAAGTTTTCCCTTCTTCTTTTGCAACCTTTCTTGCAATTTTTCTACAGACTTTTCCTATTTCTCTTTCAAGATTTCTAACCCCCGCCTCTCGCGTATAGTTGTTTATTATTTTTCTTATGGCTGCGTCAGTAAATTTGATTTGTTTCTCATTTAAGCCATTTTCTTTGATTCTTCTCGGAACAAGATATTGGGTTGCTATCTTGAATTTATCCGGAGCCGTATAGCCCGGCATCCGGATCACTTCCATTCTGTCCATCAGTGGATCCGGTATCGTATCCGTTATATTCGCTGTGGTTATAAACATGATGGAAGAAAGATCGAAAGCGACCTCAAGGAAATTGTCCCTGAAGTTGTTGTTCTGTTCTGGATCAAGAACTTCAAGCAGAGCTGAGGCGGGATCCCCTCTAAAATCTTTTCCGATTTTGTCTACTTCATCCAGCATGAAAATCGGATTTTTTGTTTTTAACCTTTTTAGATGTTGAATTATACGTCCCGGAAGGGCTCCTATGTATGTTCTCCTGTGACCTCTGATTTCGGCTTCGTCGTGAACTCCTCCCAGAGATAGTCGCGTAAACTTTCTGCCAAGGGCTCTCGCAATTGATTGTCCTATTGATGTTTTTCCGACCCCTGGTGGACCTACAAGACATATTATCGGCCCTTTCGCATCTTTCTTAAGTTTTCTTACTGAAAGGAATTCTATTATTCTTTCTTTTACATCTTGCAGATTGTGATGATCTTCATCAAGTATTTTTTCTGCCTTTTTTATATCCATATTATCTTTTGTTTTCTTATTCCAGGGCAGGTCACACAACCAGTCGAGATAATTTCTTGTAACATTGTACTCAGGAGAATGAGGAGGAATCATCTCTAGTCTTTCGAGTTCTTCTTTTGCCGTTTCTTCAGCCTCTTCACTCAATTTTGCTTTTTTTATACGTTCTTTATATTCTTTAATCTGTATAGCTACAGCGTCCTCTTCTCCCAATTCCTTTTTTATTTCTTTAAGCTGTTCTCTGAGTATTGCTTTTCTTTGGACTTCGGTCAGCTCTTTTTGTACTTTACCTGATATTTCTCCCTGTACTTTTGCACGGGCAAGATCTTCCGATAGTATTTCTATGAGTTTCTCGTAACGTTCTTTAACATCCCGAGTTTTTAGAAGTTCCTGTCTTGCTCTTAAATCAATTTTCAGGTTTCCGCTTATGAAATCCGCAAGATTTGAAGCGTTATCTATATTGAGAGCAACAGTTGTTATTTCGTCAGGGAGATAAGGCGAATAGTCTACAAACTCCTTGAAGATATTGAGGAGTTTATTCTTAACCGGTTCTATTTCCTCTTCGTTTATCGGTGAGTCTTCTACCTTTTCGACTTTTGCCGATATATAGGGTTTTTCCTGAATTATTCTTTGGATTCTTATCCTGTTTAACCCTTGAGCCAGGACTCTTATACTTCCATCAGGTACTTTTATCATTCTTATAATTGATCCCATTGTTCCATATTCTTCTATTTCGGAAGGAGAAGGATCTTCGGGAACCTTGCTTAGGAAGACTCCCATTAATTTGTCTCTGTTGAGCGCGTCTTCGATTAATTTTATATGGTGTTCTTTTTCTACCGCGATAGGTAGAACCATTGCGGGGAATAAAACAATTTTCTTAAGGGGTAGTATTGGCAGTGTGGGCGGAACTTCAAAATCCGTGTCAGCTAAGGGTGTTTTTTCGTTTTCTTGCATGTTCACTCCTTGTTCTTTATTCGATATCTATTATTCTTTCTTTTTCTTTAGTTTTTGGCAGAGTTATCTGAATAAAACCATCTTCTTTTTTTACGACAGCTTTTTCTGGATCAGTGGGATAAGGCAGATTAATTCTTCTTTCGAAAGTTCCAAAAGCAATTTCCATCGAGTAGAAACTTCTTTGTCCTTTTGAGAAAGGGTCTTCTCTTTTTCCGGAGATAGTTAATATGTTACGTTCGATTGTTATTTTTATATTTTCCGGCTTAACGCCTGCTGCCTCGATAAGAATAACCAGGGAGTTTCCTTTTTCGAATATGTTTATCAGAGGTTTCCATCCACCTTTAAAGGGTATGCCTCTGCTTGGATTCATAAAGTCGTTAAGGAGTAATTCCATGTCTCTCTCGAATTTTTTTATTTCGTCAAAAATATCACTCATTTTTCCCCCTTACGATGATTTTTTCTCCCACTCCAGAGTTTAAAAAAGAAGCGGCGTTTCCTTGATTCAAACATATTTCAAGAGTTTCAAACCCGTCATTTATTAAAGCGATAAGCCTGTTCTCTCCGCCATCCGAGTATTTTTTTGATAAATTTTGAATTTGAATGTCTTTTATTACAATTTCAATGTCGTCCGTGGGAACCTGTTCTTTTTTAATATTGGAAATCAAATTGCCGAATTTATCTATATAAAGTATTTCTCCTATTATTTTGTTTCTTTTAAATAAAGGGACGGATTCGTTTATTTTAACGGGATCCGTTATTCGGTTGCCCAGGTTTTCTACTTTTTCTCCGGAGGCAAGTCTGGCTGCGACCTCGGCGAATACATCTCTTGCATCAAACGTGCTTGATTTTTCCCCGATTTCTTTTTTTATCTCGAAGGTCTTAGCGAGAATTGGAGTGAGAACTCCGTTGTCGGGGCCCACAAAGAAGTGCTCATTTGCGACAGAAAAGATAGATCTTCTATCGCTTCCGACTGTTGGGTCTATTACTACGAGATGTACACTGCCAGTGGGAAAATATCTATAAGAGTTCTTTATTATAAAAGAAGCTGTTGATACATCGCCGACCGCGAGCCCATTGGTGATATCTATGCAGGTTATATCGGGATTTATTCTTAGTATAGCCCCTTTTACCATTGCCGCATAAGGGTCTTTAATACCAAAATCCGTAGTGAATGTCACTATTGGCATAGCTAAAATATATAGCGGAAAAGTTAATACGCAAGGGCATACGCGCCACCTTTACCAACAGGCGGAATCCATCTTATACTTAGATATCCCGGTGCCGTAATCGCTCCCGACCGCGATTCGGATTACGAGTTGTCGCCCCTTTGCTGCTATTTCACAAGAAAATCAGAGCGCATTGAGGAAAGCATATATTGCCCCCCAGCTCCGACCCTCAAGAATATGCTCCGGAGAAAAGAAAGCCAAATATAGAATACCGCTTAAATTAGTAAATCATATATTACTTTATTAGTATAATATTTTTTACAAAATAGAACGCGTTGGGAGCGTCCCGGCAGGAGTTTTTCGAAGCGCAAAAAAGTCTCTAGGGCATAAGTTATTGATTTACAGCCTATTAAAGTATAAAAACATTGTTTCTCGCGAAATGTGTGCCGGCTAAATATCTGATGATGCGGTCAGTTTTTATCCTTTTCTTTTTCTTGCATTGCCCTCTTTTTGCGTAAAATATGTAATTAAAATTTTACAAAGACAATAAAAAATAACACCTTATTTGAATTAAGGCTTTTTAAATCAATGAGTTAATATTTTGGAATGGTTTTTGTATTTGTAAATATGAGGTTACAAATTATGTATATTTTTATTGTTTTAATGTTAACGGGAGTAAAAACAAGTGGAACGGCGACATTGAGTTTTATTTTCCCGAATTTGCATGAAAAGGAGATTGTTCGGGAAGTAGAAAAAATTAGCGAGCCGGTAATGAAGGTTAGTAAGGTTGTAGAGAATGAAGGCAAGCTGGAGATTGAGTTGGTTTCTTCTAAGGAGCTTGAGATCAGCTTCGATGTTCTCTATGATGATGGCTCGATAGAAAGATATGATGGGAGTGTTGTGGATGGGTGTAGTAAATTAGAAGTCCCAGTTGTTCTCGGTGGTTCGAGGAGAGAGATAAGGTGGGTAAATATTTTATGGGAGGGTGATGGTTTGGTGGTTTGTAATGCAACGCATGAAAGTTTACCTGAATTGGCCCTTGGCTCTACGGGAGAATTTGAAAAAAATTAGACCCGCCTTATCTCCGCTCCTTTTTTTGTAAAGTCTTTATTCTTGTGTATAGATTTGAATATGTAGATTGTCCATGTATATTTTTTTCTTTTATTATTCATTGCAAAAATCTTGCTATTCGTTTTATTATGCCATTGACAAAACGGATATTTTTTTTATATTTTATATGTTATAGTTTATAATCTAAAGTTTATAATGAGGGGATTGCGATGAATAATGATTTGAAAAGAATAAAAGAAAGAATGGAGCGAGATCCAAATTCTCTTCTTTTTGCTCAATATGCGGATCTCTTAAGAAGGGAAGAGAAGATAGAAGAAGCAATAAAAGTGGCGGAGGAAGGGGTTAAGAAGCATCCTGAATACGCGACTGGTTTTTTGGTTCTTGGTAGATGTTATAACAAAAAAGGAGAGATAGAGAAGGCTGTACATAATTTGGAGAAAGCTACAAGTCTTGACAGGCAAAGTATAATCGCTTTACAGGAACTCAGTAAACTTTACGTTAAATCAGGTGATAAAGAAAACGCCAGGAAAACACTCAAGAAACAACTTGAACTCGATCCTTTGGATAGGGAAGCAAAGAAGTTGTTAAGAGAAATAGAAGAAGAAAAAGAAGAAGATGGAGTTGGAAGCTTATCTTCTTTTTTTGAAGAGGAGCTCGGTAAGGAAGGAGAGTCTTCTGAGGAAGAGGAAATCTCTGAAGAGGAGGCCGATCTCTCTCGGGAAGGCGAATTAGAAGAGGATGAGTTGGAGGAGGTCGAATTAGAAGAGGATGAATTTAGTGAAGATAAATTTTTTGGCACAGAGGGAAAAGAAGATTTAAGTTCGGAGGAAGTTCCGGAGGAATTGGATATTCAGAGTATTTCGAGTGAAGAATTCGAGGAAGAAAGTGAGGCAGGAAAGGGGGCTTCCGTAGAGGGAGAGTCTTTTGGAGTTGAAGAAACCGTTACTGAGGAGGAGGAAGAAGTACTTAAAGATGAAGATTGGGGGGAGAGAGAGGAAGAGTTCGAGGATGAGGAGTGGGTAGAAGCGGAAGAAATTAAAGATGAGGATTGGGTAGGAGAAGAGGAGGAGGTGAAAGATCGGCATGAAGAATTAAAAATTGAGGATGAGGGAATTGAAAAAGAGGAAGAAGATAAGAGTGAGGGATGGGAGGAAAGTGTAGAAGGTGAAAGCGGTGAAGGGGAAGAATCAAAAGAAGAGATGGAAATTGGTGATTTTTTTGGAAAAGAAGTAGAGGAAGTAGAGGAAGAAGAGATAGAGGATTTAACAGAAGAGTCGCCTGAATCTAAGGAAGGAGAAGCGGATGAGGATTTTTTAGAAGAAAAAGACGTTTTCGAGTTTGAAGAAGAAGCTGCCGAGGAAGAAGGTATAGAATCTTTTATAGAAGAAGAAATCGCGGAAGAGCCGGATATTGAGCCTGCTTTAGAAGAAGTAGCAGAGGAAGAAGATATCGGGGCGGCTGAAGAAGAAGAGATTGCAGAGGAAGAAGATATTGAGATAGCTGAAGAAGAAGAGATGGCAGAGGAAGAAGATATCGAGATAGCCGAAGAAGAAGAGGTGGCAGAGGAAGAAGATATCGAGATAGCCGAAGAAGAAGAGGTGGCAGAGGAAGA
>CAYQMH010000043.1:0-18486 GCA_964418485.1 uncultured bacterium
GGCTTTTCATGACATCTTTTTCTAATCGTGAAAGTTCGCCTTTTTCCGTTTCAAGAACATTCGTAATATATTCTTCTCTGAAATTAGTAAGGTCGGTATTGCATATGTAACCTTCGGATAACCAATTGGGATGTTTTTTGCGAATAATTTCTACAATGGGTTTTCGGATTAATTGTGCCGGTGTAACCTCTGTTATTTTCTTTTTTTCTTTACAGATTTGACATATAACTTTTTTTTCTTGTTTCTTTTCCATAATATAGTCACCTCATAATTATAATTCTTAAATTTATTATTATTTCATATTTATTTTATCTTTAAAACGATTTAAAGTCAACTATTAAATTACGTTATTAGATTTCTGTGTTTTTGTGATGGTTTTTTAATTGCCATTTATTAGTTTTTAATTATAATAAATAAATGAATTTTTTTTCGTATAATTTCAAAAAATTGAAAGATAAGTTTATGGTTTTGGTAAAGATTAACAACACTCCAAAACATATAGCTCTTGGAGTCGCTATAGGAGTTTTTATCGGAGTTACTCCTCTCTATGGATTTCATGCAGTTATTGTAATAATAATGGCTATGTTAATTCCTAGTACTAACAAAATAGCTATATTTATAGGTTCTAATATTTCGGTTCCTCCTACGGCTCCATTTATTAGTTGGGGTGGATATGAAATAGGAAGAAGGATCCTTGGTCATAAATATCCTGCAATCGGGTGGGCATCTTTAAAGCATTTCCGTTACGGTGAGATTAGGGAAATTTTATTCCCGTTGTTTCTGGGGAGCTTTATTTTGGGTCTATTCGCCGCTGTGTGTTTTTATTTTATAACACTCAGCCTGGTCAAAAGATTCAAAAAAGAGAGATGAAGGAAAGAATTATAATTAGGAAATTTTTAGAAAGAGACAGAAAAGATGTTAGGCGGATAGCCTGCGAGACTGCTTTTTGGGGAAGCTCAAGATATGAATTTTTCGAAGATGACGAAATATTGGCGGATTTACTTACCCTATACTATACCGATTATGAACCTGATTATTGCTTTGTCGCGACTTACAATAATTCGGTTATCGGATATCTTATCGGAGCTAAAAATGTTCAAGTTATGAATAGAGTTTTTTATTTTCGCATAATTCCAAAACTGTCTTTGAAAAGTATATACAGAGGTCTTATTTTTAAGAAGAACACAGGTGTTTTTTTATTCCATTGCCTTATTGGCCTTTTCAAAGGCGAATTTTCTACTGCGGATTTTTCTTTGGAATATCCTGCTACTTTGCATATTAATATCGATAAAGATTTCCATAGTTCGGGTATTGGAAGAAAACTTATTGATAAATATCTGGGGTTCCTAAAGGAAGTGAAAGTAAAAGGTGTTCATTTAGGTACAACTTCCGAGGGAGCAAGAGGTTTTTTTACAAGGATGGGTTTTAAGCTTTTATTAACTAAAAAGAGAACGTATCTCAGATATAAAATAGGTAAAGAGCAAGTTTTTTATGTTTTCGGAAAAGAGGTGTAGATGTGAGTCTAAAATGTAGATCTTTAATTCTTAAGATATAAAGTGAGGTTTATTATGAATTTTATTAAAAAATTTATGTTTTTTTTGATATTGTTTTCGATGTCCGGATGTAGGAAAGTTCATCAAGAATCTGTTTATCCTGAGATTTCTTTCGATGACAATGACCGTATTCTTATTTTAGCTCCGCATCCTGACGATGAGGTCTTAGGTTGCGGGGGTATTATACAAAAAGCTTTAGAAAAGAAGCTGCCCGTGTCAATTGTATTCTTTACCTATGGAGACAACAATCAGTGGTCTTTTATGGTTTACAGGAAAAGACCCGTAGTTCTTCCTAAGGCGGTCCAAAAGATGGGTCTTATTCGTCATGATGAAGCTATAGCCGCGACAAAAGTTCTTGGCGTGAATAGCAACCAGTTGATATTTCTTGGTTATCCCGATTTTAGAACGCTTGACATATGGTATTCTCACTGGGGGAATTCTCCTCCTGCCAGGAGCATGTTAACCAGGGTTGATAGAGTGCCGTATTCAAATGCTTTAAGACCTGGAGCTATGTATAAAGGGGAAGAGATATTGAAGGATATAAAAGCAACCATTCTGAAATTTAAACCTACCAAGATATTTGTTTCCCATCCTGCGGATCGTAATCCGGACCATCAGGCCCTTTATTTGTTTACCCGGGTTGCTCTATGGGATTTAAAAGAAAAAATAACCGCTGAGTTATATCCATATATTGTACACTTTCCAAAGTGGCCCAGGCCAAGGCGTTTCGTAAAAAATAGGCAAATAATTCCCCCTGATGCCTTAAAGGATAAAATTAAGTGGCAAGAGAATTTGCTGGATTCAACAGAAGTAAAGGTTAAATATGAAGCTATTAAGAAACATAAATCCCAGTTTGAGGTAGCTTCCAAGTTGCTTCTTTCATTTATTGCTTCAAATGAATTATTTGGGGATTTTCCGGTAGTGATATTAGATCAAAAAATTGATCTCCCTTATAGTCTGAATAAATCGGAAATGGATTCCACAAATATACCGGAAGAGCTTACGGAGGAAGAGACGAATTTGTTTGTTGGTATAGAAAACAGATATGTTAGTTTGGAAGGAGAGAATTTAGTTCTTTCAATAGAGACATCACGTTCGCTAACGGAAACGGTTAGTTTGTCGATATATATGTTCGGTTATAGAGATGATAGAAGTTTTGGAAAGATGCCCAAGATTCATATTAACTTTAGTACGGAGGGGTATAAGGTTTTCGATAAAGGTAATTTGCTGGCAAAACAGAGGGTGAAAGTTATATCCAATCGAAAAGAGAAGAAAATTTGGGTTCCGCTTGAATTATTGGGATATCCTCAAGTTATTCTTACTTCAGCCAGAACTTATACGGTAAGAGTTCCTTTAGATTGGGTATCCTGGCGTATCATTGAAGTACCACGTTAAAATTCTAAACTTATTTTTTGCTGTTTGTGTGTCTAGTTTAATCATTAGTTACTGGTCACCAGTCATTAGTCAAAAAAATAAAAATATTTGTGCTATTTGTTGTCTCTAAAAGTTTAGGATTCAAGGATTCCAGGGTTCAAGTAAAAAACAACAAAAAAAATCCGTGCCTATCCGTGTAAATCCGTGGCAATTTTAGTTAGTGTGTTAGTGCGTGGGTGTGTTGGTGTGTTTTTTTAACTGACCAACGGACTAACAGACCCACAGACCAACAGTTTAAATTCTTCTTATGATGTTATTCTCTTACCTCACTAATATAACTTTGCGTGTGTCGGTAAATGAGCCTGTGTTTGCTTTCATTCTTATGAAGTATACGCCTGCCGGTACATCGCGCATATCTACGTTTTTTGAATAATAACCTGCTGTATGCTTTTCTGAGAACTCTTTAATCTTTGTTCCCTTTATATCATACAACAAAAATCCGATATCGGCTTCTTCAGGCAACTCATATTTAATTTCAAACTGATTGCCTGCTGTTATGGCTTTCACGTCCATTGAATAAGTCCTGGGCAATTTGGAGAACGGGATGGCTGAAGGAGAGGATATAGAAAATATAGAATTACTTGTATCCGCGGGACTTCCGGTTGTATCGGTAATTCTCACAAGGCAGGAATCCGAGGATGTATCCGGTATCGTCCATGAATAAGCCCCGGTATCGGGTATGCTGGTAATTATGTCCGACCAGCTCGACCCATTGTTGGTCGAATACTCGATTTTCACGCCCCTGCTGGTATTGGAAGAAGTCCAGGTAATATCATGACTGCTGTCAACTTGCCAGTCCTCGCCGCCATCTGGTGACGTAATTGTAATGAATGGTATTGGAGAGATTTTAAACATCGCGTCGCTTGTATCCGAGGGACTTGTTCCGATTGTGTCGGTAATTCTTACAAGACAGGAATCCGAGGGTGTATCCGGTATCGTCCATGAATAAGCACCGGTATCAGGTATGCTGGTAATTATATCCGACCAGCTCGACCCATTGTTGGTTGAATACTCGATTTGCACGGCTCCGCTGGTATTGGAAGAAGTCCAGGTAATGTCATGGTTGCTTGCAACCTGCCAATCTTCACTGCCGTTGGGAGAAGTAACTGCGATCTCGGCAATATCAGGCATAAGAACCTTTCCCCAGCCGTAGATATTATCTTTACCGGCAGTTCCCAAATCAGACGTACAATTCGTGTATAGATAATTTTGGATGTCACTATTGCTATATCCGGGATACAGGGATTTAATCAGGGCGCAAACTCCTGCTGTATGCGGAGATGATAAAGAGGTGCCGTACCAATATCCATAAGCAAAACTATTACAATTATCAGGTGCTGCAACATCCGGTTTGGTTCTGCCGTCGGTTGTGGGTCCTTGAGAACTAAAGTCTTCCTGAGGCCCGGAAGTATAGTTATTTCGATCAATCGCACCAACGGTTAGAACATCCGTAACCGTTCCTGGATCAGTTAGACTGCTCGAGTCTGTGTGATAACCGAAGCTTCTATCCAGATCAAATAATGTGAAGTCCACTGTTTCGTTGGTTGCCGAATATTTCGCCACCGCGACACCGTACATTCCATTTGAAACAGTATTTTGGTAAACTATTAGTTCTTCCGGGTATGATGAGGGTATTCCGGTCTGTCTGTCTACGGAACTGTCAACAATTGTCCAGGAACCGGTATATTGTGCCAGGTAAAGGTCATAATCCTGGTTGGTATAAGGGTATTCATCCCAATTCAAGGTAATTGTAATGTATTCTCCGGCATCATGATACCATACATGGGCAGAGTCAGGACCGATTGGATTTATATTACCTCCTGCTCTGCTAAAATCATGAAAGCCATCGGTAATTATAGTGTCTCTGAACATTGCTCTATAATGGTCTTCGGCTGAATTGCCTGCCGAGTTTACCCATAGAATTCCGTTGCTTATTGCATCGTCAACAAGATTACATATAAAGCCTGTTCCGTCGTAATAACCGCCTGTATTAAACCAGCCCATGGAATGATTTACAATGTCGACATTATTACTGATACAGGAATCTATTGCGTTTTCAAAATCGGTTCCATCTCCTATCTTATATAAATGAAATTGTGCTTGAGGTACTAAGTCAAAGATTGCTTCAGAGACGGCCGTACCATGGTGACTTTCGGTTTCGAGTCCGTTACCCGTGAAGTCGTAACTTTTATAAGAGGAAGGTATGTCCCCGTTGGCTTGTGCCTGTGTTAGGGTATCAAAACCACCATCAATAACGGCTATTTTAACGCCTGTTCCGTCATGACCCGATGAATGCCATGCATCGGCATTCATAAGGTTTACTCCTTCACTTGTTATCGCATGCTCGATTGGTTTGATGGGACGAGTAATTTTTCCGATTCCATCAATTTTAGTTGCAACATTTTTAAGCTGGCTTACCGGTATTTCTACTCTCATGGAGTGTTTTGCTTTTGCTTGAATTTTTACACCAAAGCTCTTTAAATTATTTTCATCTATATAAGCTGTTAGTATACCGTGTCTTGGTAAGATTGTAACAACTACTCTATCATCGATTAGTTTCAATTTGCTCTGTTTGGCAAATTTGCTGTAATCTTTATTCTCGATATAAAGCTTATAAATTCTCTCCAGACTTGAAGATAATTTTTCTATTTGTTTAGATTTATCGGGTTTCTTAGCAGGCGACTCGATTCGCAGGTCTTCTAATTTAATTGCCTCATAGTCCTTAGCCGGGACTCGATTAATACTTAGTGCGATGATTAAAGATAACGATATGATAATTTTTTTGTACATAGTTCCCTCTCTTTCTTCACGTAATGATAGAACTTTTTTTGTATTATGTCAAGCCGGCAAATTTATTTTTTTTCGTCTTCTTTTATCAACGCTTCAGTTTATCTTTTACTGCGAAAGTGGCATTTTCTTTAAAATTTATAAAACGATAGAAAATAGTAAGTAGAGAGTAGTGAGCAGTTAGCAGTTGAAAAAAATAAAAAATCATTTTGTTGTTCCTTGTTTTTATTTTTGAAATTTAATTTGTAATTTTCCATTTTGATATTTGATTTTTGCATTTTCTTGGTTTCTGGCTTCTTTCTCCCCACGTTCTTTTCTTCTTTGCGCTAAACTTTTGTTGAAAAAATGATTTATATCAATAACTTATGTTGACTTTTATCTTAAGAACCTTATAATTATAATATGATGAAAGTATTTTTGTTGGTATTGGTATTTATTTTTATGTCTTGCGAGAGAGAAAAAACGTCTGAATTGGGAGTAACGGATGAGAGTCTTTCTTCCTTTATTCTCAGGAATTACGAAGGAAGCCAGCTCAAGTGGAAATTGACTGCCGGAGATGCCAAAGTATCCGATACAACCGTTATACATAAGTTGGAGTTGGAATTTTTCCAGGATAATGCACAGCTTTCTTCGAGATTGGAAGCGGATAGCGGATATGTCTTTAATAAGACTAGTGATCTTAAAGCAATGGGGCATATTGTTGTTAGATCAAGCGATTCGGTAACATTATGGGCAGATGAGCTAAGCTGGTCGGATGAAAGACAAAAAATATTTACTGATGGCGAAGTTCGATATTCTAAAGGAGATCAAATGTACAGGGGCAGGGGGCTCGAATCTGACCCTAATCTCAAGAATATAGTTATAAAAGAAAAATTCAGTGGAAGGGTAGAATTTGAATGATACTCTTACTGCTATTCGTTCCTTATGACATAGAAGCAGGTTCTATGCAAATAGTAGATAGAAACAAGAATATCTTTAGGGACGGTGTACAGGTTCGTTCCACCGATCTGTTTTTGAAAGCAGAGACCGGTATTGAAATGCGGGATTATCTATTGCTGGAAGGTGGTGTCTACCTTCAAAGCGGCATTTTCCGCCTTACGTCACGTAAACTTAAGTTTCATGTTCCCAGCAAAACTTTATATGCTATGGGTAAAGTAAAGATATGGGACAGAGATACTATAAGGGGAGATTCTCTTATTTTTTATAGAGAAAGGGAATCGGGGAAAATGTTTGGCCATCTTAGGTATGTGTCGGATACAATCACTGTAACAGGTAATTATGGGAAATTCTCTAGAGACTCACTGGAGGTTAGAGGAAACCCAACATTTATTTCGCCGTCAATGACTGTAAGTTCCGGTTTAATTAAATTCTCTGTTAAAGATTCTTCTTTTTTGTTTTTATCGAATGTAACCTTTAATGGTACTGGGATATCTGGCAGGGCAGAAAGATTGCATCATTCTATCAGGACCAATAGATCTACTATCTCGGAATCTCCATATATTCTTCAAGAAAGGGACAGTATTACAGGTGATAAAATTGAAGTCGATCACAGCCTTAAGGTTGCGGAAGTATATAAAGGAACGAGTATCAATCATACAGAGGAAGGAAGGAATACTGTATCAGGTGATACTCTCAGGATATTCTACAGTGGGAATACAATGGATAGCGTGGTAGTAATTAGTAATGCTAATGGTATATTTGCTAAAAAAGAACTATAAGATAATTGATAGAATAAATGCAAGAAATAATATATGGAAATTTCAACTATGAAGTGGTTAATGCCATAAAAAAAGTGATTACATTAAAAGAATACAAACCACTTTATGTTTATGGTCCGGTAGGCGCAGGCAAATCTTTCCTTATGGACAAAATGAGTAAAAAATATCCGGGGAAAAGTCAAATTCTTAAATCATCAGATATTAAAAAATCTGAAATGGCGCAATTTCGTGGTTGTGATTTACTCATACTGGAAGATGTTAATAACATATCCCCGAGGTCATCTCCAAGTAAAGAAATATCTGATCTCCTCGATTATTTTATCGAAAATAAAAAACACATAGTTTTTACGTCCAGTTGCGCACCTTCACGATTAAAGCTTTCAAAAAAGTTTATCTCGGAAATCAAAAAAGGAGTTGTGGTTCCCATAAAAAATTTTGATACGCCTTCAAAGAGGAAGGTGTTAAGTGTGCTTGGTAGGGATTTATCTCACGAGATAATAAATCGTTTGATGGACGATGATATCAAGACTATTAGTCAAGCAATTAAAGCAGTCGAGAAGATCAGGGAACTCGTATCTATATTGAAGGAAGAGAAGGAAGCGCAAGAAACCATAAAAATATTGGAATCTCACGAGGAAACCGATGATTTTCTTGGTTCGGTGCAAGAAGTGGCAGAAGATCCTCTTGGAGAATCCGAGGAAACTGATGAAGCGAATAGTTCGGTACAAGAAATAGTAGAAGATCTTCTTGGAGGATCCGAGGAAACTGGTGATGAATTAGACAGCCTGACACAAGAATTATCGGAAAGTTTTCTTGAGGAAATGGATAAAAGCAAGCAGGAAAAAGCTCTCCGGGATAAATACATGGCCAAAATTTATATCTGGGAAATGGAGGGATTTAACACAGATAGAATAAAGAAGATTATTGAGGAGCCTATAGACCCAATTATAGGTGAATTTTTCCTTACATGTGAATTTACCACTTTTACTTCGGAAGTGGAACAACTCCTTTACTTACAGGAGAGATATCGCCTTATCGATGTTGAGTCATTATTAGATAAGTCATTAATAAGCGAAGAGGAACTCGAAGAAATAGAAAAAGCATTATTTGATCCTGACAGATTAGAATGGGTAAGGGGACGCATAAACGAACTTGAAATGAAACAAGGGGGAAAAGAAGGAAGAGAAAGAAAAGAAGAGAAATTTCATTATATGAAAACAAAGAAAGAAGAGAAAAAATTATCTGGTGAAACGGAGAGACCTATTGAAATGAAAATAGAATCAAGGAATCTTGTAAAAATATATAATAGAAAGCGAGTTGTAGATGATGTAAGTCTTGAATTAAGTATAGGTGAAGTGGTAGGTCTACTTGGCCCTAACGGAGCTGGGAAAAGTACAACTTTTTATATGGTAACAGGATTCATAAAACCTGATTTGGGTTCTATCCATTTAAACGAAGAGGACATTACCAATAAGCCGATGCATGAAAGAGCACATTTGGGTATAGGGTATTTACCTCAAGAAGCTTCTATTTTCAGAGGTCTTTCAGTAGAGAATAATCTTATGTCTATTATCGAAGTCTTAATTAAGGATCCTCGGGAACGAAAAAAAAGATTTGATGAGTTAGTGGAAGAATTTAAGTTATCTCCTTTGCTTGAAAGAAACGCAAGTAAACTCTCAGGAGGAGAAAGAAGAAGAGTCGAGATAGCCAGAGCTCTAACCTCGAGCCCTAAATTTCTGTTGTTGGATGAACCTTTTACCGGTATCGACCCAATAACCAGAGAAGAACTCCAGGAAATCGTTTTGGTTCTTAAGGAGAAGAATATAGGAATATTGATAACCGATCATAATGTTCGAGAAACTCTACAAATTACTGATAGAGCATATCTGATGTATGATGGTAAGATAATATTAAAGGGCAAAGCGGACGATTTGATTTCTAGCGAAAAAGCAAAGAAACTGTATCTGGGTCAGAAATTTAGACTCTAAAATTATGGAAAATAGAAGATTCTCGTACACACAAAAACTTCAACAGAGTCTGAAACTCGAGCAAAAAATGAGTCCTCTTCAGGTACTAATGATAAGAATTACTCAATGTCCGCGTCTTGAGCTTCAGAATATAATTTATCAGGAAATCGAAGCTAATCCCATGTTAAATTTAAATGAAGAAGATGAGTCCACTGAGGCGCCTGAACCCTCTGCCTCAGAAGAAGAAGATAAAGGGGAAAAAGATCTTTTAAATAAAGAACTCAAAGATTTTTTCAAGGAAGATTTTCCCACTTATTTTGTTCCTTCTGATTTGGAAACAGTTGAAAGAAAACAAATTCCTTACACTTTGCCGCTTTCCGAACAGTTGAAAACGGAATTACGTATGGAATTATCCGATGAGAAACTGATCGAGATTGGCGAATATATGATTGATTCTCTTACCGATGAAGGATTTTTGGATACACCCGTGCCTACTATTGCGGAATTTTTTGGTATTCCTGAAAATGAGGTAGAGAAAGTTCTGAAAATCATTCAAGAATGTGGTCCCCCCGGTGTTGCGGCAAGAAATGTCCGAGAATCGATAAAATTACATCTTGAAAGTAGTTCTGAGAGGTCAGAATTAGAGCTCAAAATTGTTAATGATTTCTGGGAGGAGTATAAGAAAAAGGAAGTCAAAAAAGTTTCCGAGAATTTGAATATTAACGAGGAAAAGGTCAAAAACGCAATAATAAACATCGGGAAAATCAATCCGCGTCCTACAGGACGGGACTTTGGGAAAGTTGAATATGTTACACCTTCTGTGATAGTCGAAAAAAACGGGGAGGAGTTAAAAGTTTTGATAAGCGAACCGGAACTTCCTTTCTTTCGTTTAAACTCGAGATATCTTAAGGTCTTACAAGCCCCTAAGGATTATGATAAGAAAACTGTAAAATTTGTTGAAAAGTGGATGGAAAGGGCAAAGTTTATTCTGCAATCCCTGGAAATGCGAAGAAAGAACTTTAAAAGTGTGATGGAGTATATAGTAAATTTTCAGAAAGACTTTTTCTATAAAGGTGTAATGCACATGAATCCGCTTACGCTTAAAAAAATAGCAGAAAAAACCAATCTGTCCGAATCTACTATTTCCAGGTACCTTAAAGATACATACGTTCAAAGTCCCAGAGGTGTTTTTCATATAAAGCATCTTTTAAGCGGAGGAGTTAAAGTAAAAGAACAAAATATTTCCACGAATACAATCAGAGAGAAAATCAAAAGGATGATAGAATCAGAAGGAAGTAATGAATTGTCGGACATAGAAATAAAAAAAGAATTAGAAAAAGAAGGAATAAATATCACTCGCCGCACTGTAGCTAAGTATAGGAATCAGATGGGGATTCAACCCAAAGCGAAAAGAAAAAGAGAAAATTTGTTTTAAATTCTAAAAATTTATATGGATAAAGAAATTCAATGCATTTTTGATGCACTTAGAAGGAATCCCTCTACTTATTTGAACATAAAAATTCTCAAGAAGAAATGTGGTAAACGTATTAAGCCTTTATTGAAAAAACTTGAAAAAGAAGGCAAAATAATTTCAAAAGGTAAAAAATTTGCTTTACCAAGTAAAGCCGGATACGTAAGAGGAATTTTTGACGGAAAAAGGGAAGGATATGGTTTTTTGATGCCCTCTTCGGGGATGAAAGATCTTTTTATTCCCCCCAATGATACTTTTACAGCGTTAAATGGAGATCTTGTATTAGCGAGAATAACAAAAAAATCGAGAGGTAGATTGAAGGCAAGGGTCGAAGAAGTAATAGAACGTTCGAGAAAATACTTCGTTGGAAAAATTGTTTTCTTCGAAGGCAGATTGATGTTTCGACCTCAAGATAAGAATATACCTCATTACTTTGAGCTCGAGGATTCCCATAAGACTGTGGAAGGTGATTTTGTGCTGGCGGAATTTGTAAAATGGACTACACCGGTTCTTCCTCCTCTTGTGAAATTTTCGGAAAAAATAAGTAAGGATAACTTATATAATATTCTAGTAAGACAGGAATATGATTTGAGACATAGATTCTCAAATAAAGCATTGGCGGAAGTCAGGAATTTCTCTCCTCCATCGTTTGAAAAAAGGAAAGATTTTACTTATTTAAAGACTTTCTCGATTGATCCTTCCGACGCAAAAGATATTGACGATGCGATTTCCGTGAAAAAGGATGCAAAATATTTTCACCTCTGGGTCCATATCGCGGATGTGTCTGGTGCTGTGCTAAAAAATTCGGCAATTGATGAGGAGGCAAAGAAGCGTGGCTGTACTACCTATTTACCTAATGAAACCTATTTTATGTTGCCAAAGGAAATAACTGACTTATTGAGCCTTCAAGAAAATAAAGAATCTCCCGCGGTTACTGTCTATATTAAATTTGATAAAAGAGGTAATCCGCTTGAAAAGGAATTTTATAAGTCTAAAGTAAAATCCGATAAAAGTTTTTCTTACACAGAAGTCCAGGAAATCCTTGATGGTAAAGTTAGATCGAATTTTACTTCTGAACTTGAAGTCGCGTCGGAACTCGCAAAAATTTTGTCTGAGAAGAGGACCAATGAAGGTTATCTTGATTTCTTTAGAGAAGAAGTAAAAGTTGAGATTAAGGACTCGAAACCGACAGCAATTTATCCACTTAGAGAGCTCTGGTCTCATAGGATTATCGAACAATTTATGCTGGCTGCAAACGAATCTGTTGCCAGGGAATTAGAAAGTAAGAAAATTCCAGGAATTTATCGAATCCATGAAGAGCCTGAAAAAAATGAGTTGGAAGAGTTTAGGGAACTTGTGGTAAGTCTTGGTTTTCGACTACCTTCTACCAAGCGAAAAGATTTATCTTTCTTCCTTGACGAAATCAAAAATTCTCCTTACAGAAGGATTTTGAACTATGAGCTTCTGAGATGTATGAAGAGAGCGAGATATATTGCCAAACCTGAACCTCATTATGGTTTAGGATCAGAAATATATACACATTTTACCTCTCCTATAAGAAGGTACCCCGATATTATCGTACATAGGTTGCTTTTTAATGAAAAATATTCACAGGAAGAATTAAAGTCGATAGCCGATCATTCGACGGAACGGGAATGGAAATCGGACTCGGCTGAAAAAGACATAACAAAATTTTTCATAATGCGTTATTTGGAAGAGAACACAGATAAAGAGTTTAGAGGAATGATAACGAATATTGCCTCTGATGGAATATGGGTTGAGCTTGACGATTTTCTGGTTACGGGTTTTATTCCAATACGAATTCTCCCCGCAGATAATTACAAAATAAGAGACCGCTCTCTTTCGGGAATGTATAATAAATTTTTTATCGGAGATCTTCTGTTCTGTAATATTTACACAGTTTCACCGGGTACGGGTGAACTTATACTCGAATATTCCGGGAAGATAGAGAAAAGAAAGGTTTAGCCACCAAGTCACAAAGGCACAAAGAAGAAATAATTTATGTTAATTAGTTTTGTTGTTATTGATTTTTGGGTGTAGTGAGGGATTTGATAAAAAAATATTATTTTGGTTGTGTGGTGTGGCTTCGTGTCTTAGTGTCTTCGTGGCTAATTAATTCTTATATAATTTATGTTCTTTTATGTAGTTCAGAACTTCTTTTGGAACAAGAGAATCTACAGGTTCCCCTTTTTTTATTTTATCTCGTATTTCCGTCGAGGAAATTTCTATTATTCTTGAGTTAAGTTGTTTTAATTCACTTGGGTATTTTTGCTTCTTTTTACTTCTTTTGAAGACGAAAACGTCCACCATCTTTAAAATCTCTTTCCATTTATACCATTCTTTAAAATCTATCGCCTGATCTTCACCTATCAAAAGACAGAGTTTTTTTTCTTTTTTAAGGAGTTCCTTTAGAGTATGATAAGTATATGAAATGCCTTTTCTTTTTGCTTCAAGATCCAATACTTCGAAGCGATTTTCCTTGGATATTGCTATCCTCAACATATTATATCTATCTTTAAATGGAATGGAAGGGATATTTTCTTTAAAAGGTGATTTCCAGGATGGGATGAATAATACCTTCTCCAGATCGAGTAAACCCAGAGCATCATTAGCAAGTATTAGGTGCCCTGTGTGAACAGGATTGAAATTTCCTCCGAAAACACCTTTCAATTTAGTTCTTTTAACTTTTCTTGTACTTGTTCTTTTAATTCGCCTTCTACTTTAAGATAGTAAGAAGACGCCAGAGAGTCGTTCTTATTTGAAAATGCTATATCTCCGAGTAATAAATTTGCGTTGTCTTTCCATTCTTCGCTCTCGGCTGCCACTTTTTTGAGATATACAATTGCAGCTTTATCGATGCCCATTTTAATATAAGTTTCTCCTATTTCCAATAATTTTTGATTTATTTTTTCTTCCGATTTTCTTTTACCTTCTTTTGCTTCTTCTAAGTATTTCGAATATGGATATTTTCTAATAAATTCTTCGTAAACTCCTATAGCTTCTTTTGTAAGCGATTGATCTCTTTGAGGTACTGGAGCTATCTCTTCTAAACATTGAGCGTTTCTTAAAAGTCCGACTTCGCTCCAGCTGGAATTTGGAAAGTTATTGATTAGAAACTGAAATTCGGTCATCGCTTCCGTATATTCTCCAAGCTTGTAGAATGATTCTGCATAGTAAAATTGAGCGTCGTCGATATAATGACTGCCGGGATATCTATTAAAGAAGTATTTAAGATAGTCAATGGTTTTATCGTAATCTCCTTTTTCAAAATATGCGACAGCTTGCTCGAATTCCGCGTCCGGAGACGTCATTTCGGGGCTTATGTTTTTTGAACAGTAAAAGAACAATAAGAAAATAAAAATAAGGATTTCTTGCTTCAAGGATTATCCTCCATGTTTTTAATGATTTTTAGAGCTTCTTCCGCTTCTCTTCTGATTTTAGGTTTAGCAAATTTGTTCAGATCCAACACTTTATTATAATGATGGGCGGCTTCCTCGTATTTTTCCTGACTAAGTTTAATATCACCCAGTATAAAATGAGCATCGTCTATCAAAACTTTAGGCATACCAAGAGCGATCAGCTCTTTAAGGTATAATTCGGCTGAATCATAATTTCCTTCTTTTATTCTTTTCTCGGCTAACTTGAAAGATGTCTTGCCCAGCCAATATCTGAGTCTCCAGCTCGGAAGTTCTTTAGTTGATTCTTTAAGAATATCATAGGCTGAGATCAGGTCGTCAGTGTTAATATAGCATTGTGCTAATTTTAAACGTAATTCTTCATCCCGAGTGCTGTACTCTAATCCTTTTATATAGTAGTCTATGCTTTTCTCATAATCTCTTGAATCAAAAAACCAGTTTCCCATTAATATATTTTTTTCTTGTAGGTCAAACTCGGGCTCAAATTCTAATATCTTTGAATAAATCATAACAGTCATGAAATCTTTCCTCTTTTTTGATGCTTCGTTTCCGGCTTTTAATAAGATTTTCAGTACTTTCGTTTTCCATCTTGGATCGATATTGATTAATTTTTCAAAAGATTTTAATGCTCTTCTTGGATCGTTCAAATTCAGATAAATTTCCCCCTGGAGATATATTTCTTTAGGGATATTGGAATTTTCCAGAAGGATTAATGCGCGTGTCGGTCTTAGAGAATGATAATACTCAAAAGCTTTATTATAGTTGCTTTTTCTTTCGCAACTTGTAACAAATAATGTTAATATGAGGAATAAGTAAATTTTATGTTTTTTTAACAACTTCGACTATTAATTTGGAAAGTTTTGGAGCAGCTTTATTCGCTGCATTTAATACAATTTCATGGCTGACTGGTTCCATGGCATCAGGGAGACAAGTATCTGTTATTATCGATAGCCCTAGAACTTTTGTGTCCATCCATCTTGCAACAATTACCTCTGGTACCGTTGACATGCCTACTGCGTCAGAATCTAATATTTTAATCATCCTGTATTCAGCTGCTGTTTCAAATGTGGGGCCCTGAAGGCCTAAGTAAACACCTTTTCTAATCTTTATTCCCATCTTGAGTGCTATATCTTCGGTTATTTCTATTAAATCTTTATCATAAGCATTGTACATATCTACGAATCTGGGTCCAAGACGTTCATCGTTTGATCCTCTAAGAGGATGTTCCGGAAAGAGATTAATATGGTCGGTTATTATCATTATGTCTCCTCTGGAAAAGAAAGGATTGACTCCCCCGGCTGCGTTAGAGACTATAAGGGTTTTTATTCCCAGAAAACATAGTAATTTTGCTCCAAAGGTGACTTTATCCATCTCGTAGCCTTCATAGTAGTGAAACCTGCCGTTCATTACGCAAACTTTTTTTTCTTCTATCTCACCGCATATTAAGCTTCCGGAATGCCCCTTTACAGTGGAAACCGGAAAGTTTGGAATATCCTTATATAATATTTTTATGGGATTTTTAATTTCTCCCGAAACATCGCCAAGCCCGGATCCTAATATAATACCGAAGTCGAAACTGTCGAAATTAACTTTACCGAGGATATATTTTTTACTTTCTGATAAAATATTGAATATTTTTTCTTTATCCTGATTCATTATATTTAGGATTTATTCCTTGAACAACTCCTGAACTCTTTTCTTTGTTTTATCTAATTCTTCCTCTTTTTCGTTTTCTCCGGCAGAAAATCTTTTATTCCTTTCTTTTACTCTTATAATTTCCACTTCTTCGAGCATTTTTAATTGTGATGAAAGGAAACTGCGTAGTTGTATAATAAATCCGTCTTTCTGATTTTGTAAAGCACTTATCTGACTTTGTAGATCTTTTACTTTAGCAGCTGCATTTTCAATTATTTCACTGGCTTGTAATTTTGCTTTTTGTAGTATCATCTCAGCTTCTTTTCTGGCGTTCCTTCTTATTTCGTCAGTAGTTTTTTGAGTAGAGGTGAGAGTATCCTGAAGGGTTTTTTCCATTCTTTTGTAATCTTCAATTTTAGAATCCAGTTCCTTTAATTGGTCAGCCATTATTTTATTATCTCTTATGACATTCTCAACTTCTTTTGCTAACATTTCGAGGAATATATCTACCTCATTTTTATCGTAACCTTTAAATGATTTTCTGAATTCTTGTTTTCTAATATCTAGAGGTGTTATTTTCATAATCCCTCCTTTGTTTTATTTTACTGGAGGCGGCGGGAATCGAACCCGCGTCCGAAATACCTGTCTAAAAGCCCCTACATGCTTAGTGATTGTTTGAATGTCGTTATTTTTTACCCTATCACAGGAATAAAATAACCTAGCCAGTATTTATTCGATTGCAAAATCCTGGCAAAATTGCAACCTATCTCCTTTCTATGACACCCACTTCCGGAGTAAGGAGAGAACGTCCAGAGTGGACGGGCAGCTTAATTAAGCTGCCATGGCATAATTATAGTTGCCATTTAAAATAAAACGCCACAGTTTAACGAGTTATGACAGCTCGGCATGCGACTTTTAATCCAGCTGTATTCCGTCGAGAGCCAGTTCGCCCCCGTATATATATGTATTTTAACTATCTAATTAGAATAAGTCAAGTCCCTTCAAGTAAATGATTCAAGAAGTTGCTATTTTTATAAGATTTTTTATCTAAGAGTATAGATATTATGATTTTTACAGAATGCCGTAAATCATTTCTAACCTTGACTTTTGGGTGAAAAGTATTTATAATAATAGAGTGAGAGTAGGAAGGATATTATTAACAGACGGTGCTATAACAGAAGAACAGTTAAAAGAAGCGCTAAAGAGACAGAGAGAAGTAGGGGGGCGTTTAGGCGCAAACCTTATAGAATTAGGTTATGTAACTGAAGAACAGCTGATTAGGGCTCTGGAAAAGAATTTAAATGTAAAAGGTGTAGTGCTTTCCGATTATCCCTTAGATGACGAAGTTTTGAATTTGATTTCTCCGGACATTGCCAGAGCTTATGAGTGTATTCCTATTGAGAAAAAGGGGAAAGTCTTGTATCTGGCTATGATAAACCCAAATGATGTGCAGGCTCAGGAAGATATACGTTTCAGAACAGGTTTTGAGATAAGACCATTAGTAGCTGCCGAAAAATCTATTAAAAGTATTTTAAAAGAACATTACGAGACTAAAGCCCTCGAAGATGAGGTTGCTGAAGAAATGGGTCTGGCAGAGGATGCAGTGGAATTGATGAAGGAAGAAGAGGAAGAGGAAGGGGTTTCGGCTCTTGCTGCGCAGATTGATTCTGGTCCGGTTGTTCAATATGTTAATTTTCTTTTGAAGAAAGTCGTAATCGAGAAAGCCAGCGACCTTCATATTGAGCCTTTTGAAAAGGATGTTCGAGTCAGAATGAGAGTCGATGGGGTTCTTCACATCTTTCAACCACCTCCCTGGCGTCTCCAAAAAGCTGTTGTGTCGAGGCTCAAAGTTATGTCGAATCTTAAGATACAGGAAAAAAGAAAACCTCAGGATGGAAGGTTTCAGGCGCAGCTTATGGGCAGGAAAGTCGATTTTAGAATAGCTACCGTACCCACAGTTTTTGGGGAAAAGGTAGGCATAAGGATTCTCGATAAAGAAAGTGTTGTGTTCGATTTAACTAAATTGGGTTTTGAAGAGAAGGCGCTCGAAGATACGTTTAAAGCTATAAAAAAGCCGCATGGTATTATATTGCTTACCGGGCCCACAGGTTCCGGAAAAACCACTACTCTTTATTCAATATTAAAGGACATAAATAGTATTGATATAAATATTTCTACGGCTGAAGATCCTGTTGAGTATACTCTTTTTGGGGTTAACCAATTACAGGTAAGAGAAGAAATAGGTCTTACTTTTGTGGAGGCTTTAAAATCTTTTCTGCGTCAGGATCCTGATGTTATTATGGTTGGAGAAATAAGAGACAAGGCTACAACGGATATCGCTATACGTTCTTCACTTACCGGTCACCTTGTGCTTTCTACAGTACACACGAATTCTGCTGCAGCAACAGTTACGCGTCTTCTTAATATGGGGGTTGCCCCGTTTCTTTTAGCTTCAACTCTTGAACTTATTATTTCTCAGCGATT
>CAYQMH010000044.1:0-18261 GCA_964418485.1 uncultured bacterium
TGGTTATTTATCTCGTTAAATTTTATGGAGGTTTTCTTACTATAGATAATCACGCGGTGAAAGTGGATGATTGTTTTTCTGATGGGGAGATTAGATATAGTATTAAAGTTGTTTTTCTCCCTGGCCATACACTTGACGAGGTTGGATTTTTTCTTGGTTCTACGCTTATTACGGGTGACCTTATAGCGACTTTTTCTTTCAAGCGACCTGCGGTATTGAACGTCCCGTCTTCCGATATCGATGATGCGATTTCTTCCTTGAATAAAATTTTAGAAATTTCTCCCCGTTTGATTCTACCCGGGCATGGGAATTACTCCAAAATTGATGTGAATCTTGTGCATGAAATTTATAATCAAACGATTAATCTAAGAGAGAAAGGTTTTTCATTGTTAAAGAATTGTAATTCATTTAGGTCCTACGCTTTTGGATTGCAAAAAATTCTTCCGCTTTTTACACTTAGGATTCAAGAAAGATTGGCTCTTTTGTATATTATTTATAAGAGCTATATAAAGAGTGAAGTGAGTAAATTACGCAAGAATTAACCACAGAGAAAAAACGTACATTGGAATTAATGCAGTTAAACCGCCGAAATGCAAAAATCAAATATCAAATTGTAAAAATACAAATCAAAGTTCAAAAATTTATTCTGCTACAAAGCACAAAGACACAAAGGTTTTTATTTCTTGTTTTTGACTAATGACCAGTGACCAATGAATAATGACTAAGCTATACACGCAAATAGCACAAATGCTTTTTCGGTTTTTGTGATTAGGGGATGGGTCAATTTTACATTTTTATTTGTCATTTTGCTTTTTACTTTTTAATATTTTATTTATTCCGGATGGAGTTACACTAAAGCGCGAAGGCTTTTTTGTTTTTTTCGATGCTAACCCACTTATGTTGTATTGGAATTAATCTTATTCGCTAATCCATACTTTAATCGTATCGAAGACGCTTGCTCCGATTACGCCTATCGCAAAGTCTTCCTCGATTTGGTCGTAATCGAAATTAGTGTTGGCTTTGTCAGCTTTGAAGCAGTTTTCATCCATAGCCATTACTGCTACCGTATAAAAAGTGTCAACATTGGGGAATAGATATTTAGCAGAGAAGATATCCAGAGAAGTATCTTGGGCTGATAGGGAAAAGCCAAAAGTATCTAATTCTCCTTTGAAAAAAATACGAGCAGTATAAATGTTATCAAAAGACCCTTCACAGTTATTCCAGAAAACAATCTCAGGGTCATTAAGAGAAATTGTGTCTCCATTAGAAGGAGAATAGATAAACAGAGAGCCCGGAATATTTACTTCCTCTTCTATGTGATGGCCTTCAATGTCTATTTGAATAAAATACCTGCTGCTATATTTTACCCACATGGAGTCGTTACTGTAGTAGATACCGCTTGTATCCGACTCGGTGAAGTTGAAAGTGTCTTGCTCCGCATCTATTGCGAATATTTCTGCGTCTGATATACCTTTAAAGCTTTCTGAAAGAGTTGATGTCAGCGTATAAGTTGAATCCACATAAGCTTTTTGAAATTTCATATTCGGCCTAAGAACCAGATAGATTACGTACTTGTGCTCAAAAGGGTCTTCCGTGACGCTTTCGCAGGAAATGAATAAAAGAGCAAGTAAGAGTGAAGTAAGTATTAAATTACATCTCAAAACTAAATTCTCCATTAAAATCTGTATATGAATTCAACAGTTGGTAAAAGAGGTACCATGCCGATGGTTTCTTTAACAGGTGGTTCCTGGTCATAATCGTAGTAATAGAATACCACGTTTTTACGATTCAAGGCGTTGTATAAGCCGATTTTTAGATCCATTTCATTATTGCCAAAATAAAAGGTCTTGGTAGCACTGATATCTAAGCGCAAATAAGAAGGAAACCTTAACGCGTTTTTTTCTCCTTGCAGCTCCATCCAACCGGTATCGTCATTGTCATTAGGGGTGGCTGGATTTCTATAGCGGAATCTGCCAAGAGAAGGGGTGAATGGATTGCCCGTTGAGAAAGCGAACTGAATACCGATTTCCCATTCTTTAGGAAGCATAGCAAAAAGTACCAAATACAGATTGTGGGTTCGGTCCCATATTGAAGGATAGTACTCATCGTCTGATTTTATCTTAGATTTTAATAATGTATAAGAAAGCCAACCCCTTAATTTTCCTATCTCTTTTTTTAAGAGAAAATCCATACCATAAGCGTCACCCTCGTTTTCTTCAAACATCGTTCTGTAGTAATCGTTTGCATTTTCAATGTCGATTTCCGACTCCTCGCTCATTTTGTATAATCGGTTATAAATCCTGTAATAACCTTCGAGTGAAAAATAGAAGGACTCGTTCAACCAGCCTTCGTAACCAAGATTTATATGATGGGCTTCCTCAGGGTAGTATTCTCCGCCGAGGGGAACCAAGTAGTAAAAAATAGAACTCGTACCTCCACTCTCTGATTCTCCGGGAATTAAAGGAACTTCATATTGATGGTAATTACCAAGAGAAATTGTCAACGCCTTTATTTCATTTAGAAAATATTTTGCAGACAACCGGTAAGATCTGAAAAAAGCCTTTTTATTCAGATTGAACTCTTCACTCTCGGAGTAGTAATGTGTTAGGGCTATACCTCCGGAGAGAAGCAAATCTTTTGTAGGTGAGAATTCATCTTGTATAAAACCCATTATTCTATTGTTCCATATATCCTGGTATTCATAGTTAATACCCATATTGATGTTGATATCATAGTCGAAAGGGCGATATTCTTCCTTCAATCCGAATTTCAACTCATGTCTGCCGAATGTACGGGTATAGTCTCCCCCAAAAGTCACTGCATCGATAGTACCGTTTGTAACAAAAATAGTATCCATCAAACTAAAATGAAAACTGTGTTTACTCCATCCGCTCGAAAAGTGAAGTAATGATCCATTGCTCCCGGAGTAAAACGTATTTAATCCTAAAGCACTATTATCCCAATCCAGTCCTATAATTTGGATTTCTTCATTGTCTTCATCTCTCATATCGAAAAAATCTTTACTTCTGTAACCACTTAAAACGGCAGTCCACCTATCTGTTATGTCACTCTCTATATGTAAATATCCATCATAGAAATAATAAGGTGTTTCCTCGGGTAATATTTTGTCAAAGTAAGTTCTCCTGACAGTAAAGAGAAAATTAGTGTTTAGAGATGGTACAGAGCTGCCAATGGTTGCTCCGGCAGATAAAAGCCCCACGGAAAAAACACCGGTAAGTCCTTTTAAGTCTCTGTCTACGCCTTTTGTTTTAACGTCTAAAACAGAAGAAAGAGACGCGTCGTATTCTGCCGGAATTCCGCTTTTATGCAATTCAATGTTTTTTATTGCGTTGAGGTTAAAAGCGGAAAAATTGCCGGCTAAATGAAATGGCTTTAATACAGGTATATCGTCGAGTAGAACCAGATTCTGATCCGGGCTTCCTCCTCTTACAGCTACCTCAGTTGTGTAATCGGAAGCTTTTGTAATTCCCGGGAGAGTCTCTAATGTGCGCATTAAATCTCCTTCGAGAAGAGAAGGTAGTGTCAGCAGATCTTCCGTCGAGAGGGAATGAGGGGTGATAGTGGCTGATTCCCTGAATTTTTTTCTCTTTGCGGACACTAATATGCCCTGCGATTTCAAAGTTGTTATTCGCATTGCTATATCTGTCTCTAAATAATTCTTATCGAAGAAAAATATTTCTCTCTCAACTTTTTTATATCCAATCATAGAGAAGATAAGATTGACTTTCTTTAGAGTGTCAGGTAGTATTATATTGTAATAGCCATTATTATCCGTAGTTGTACCCATTTCTGTTCCTTCTACCACAATGTTGACCATGGGTAGAGGTTCCTTTGATGTTGCGTCGAACACAGTACCCGTTACGACTTTGTATCCACCAGTGCTTAAAACCAGATAAACTAGCAAGTACATCATTACGTAAAAAAACGCTTAATAAGGTATAAACAGCAGTGACATTGAACAAGAGAGAGTGTTTGCGGTTATATTAACATCATCCCGTGAGAAACTGAAGCGATTATAGGAAAAATTGCTTTCCACACTCCATCTGTGAGCGAATTCATACCCGATTCCTATGACTCCTCCAACTCCAAAATGCGAATCTAGATCTTCTTCAAATTCAAAAGGGAACCGCCATATCGCGAGACCTATGCCAGCGTCGAAATAAATAGAGGGATGATATTCATTCAAATAATAACTGATGCCCAGAGCGAATAACGAATTATCTATTATTTTCTTATCAGAGCCCACTTCTTTTCGAAATACAATCCCTGGCGAAAAGTAATGGATCATTAAACGATTATTTAATGCGTAACCTGTTTTTGTAAACATCGAAATTCCGCCTTTAATCTTGTCCTCAGAAGATTCAGCTGGACTCCAGTATTGCATTTTCTCCGGATATCTGTTGAATCCATAGCCCAAGCCAATGCCAAAGATAAACCCCTGGCGTTCACCTCCCGATAACAACAGAGATTTCGATAAAAGGGATACTAGAAGTAGAACTGATAATTTGGTAAAAATCTTTTTTGACATAATTCTCTCCTTTTTTAAAGCTTTAATACTCACCTGTAAAGTATAATCAAAGCATACAATCTTGTCAACGTTTGTACCAGCGATAAAAAATACGGTTGATCTTGTTGGTCCATAGCTAATTTGTTGTTGGTATGTTAGGATGTTAGTAAGTGGAGAATAAAGCAAAATATAAAATGGTGTGGTTTGGCTCTGAATTCTCTGTGTATTATTTATTTTCTCTGAGGTCTATGTGGTAAAAAATAGCTTGACATATGGTGTGTTTAAAGTAATTTTTATCGGCTTGTCACATGGCGAGAAGCCAGGATAGAAAAAAACAGAAAAAGGGGGTATAGTATGAAAAGGTTTATGTTTTTATCTGTATTGTTTTTGCTTGTTGGTTTTTTGGCGACTGGTTGCAGCAAAGGAGAAGAAAAGACAGGAGAGACGAATGCAGAGAAAAAGATGGAGAAGAAAGAGGAAGACGAGAATCTTTACTTAATAGAAAAAGAGGTGAAGGCTTTCATAAAAGCGTATCCTGTGTTTGTAGAGATTACAAAAAAGAAAGAGAAAGATATAGAACCTTTAGCTGATAATGACGATCTTGTAAGTGGTATGAAGATTACGGCAGAATTTGAGGAATACAAAAACGAAATCGACGCAGCATTAAAAGAGTACGGTTTTACTCTTGAAAGTTTTGGCGCGGCGTATGGTAAAATTATGGCTGCATATGCTTACGGTCAGATGGCGGGAGCCGCCGAAGATATGATGAAAAAGATGCTGAATGATCCCAATGTTCCCGAAGAACAAAAAGAAGAGCTAAGAAAAAGCATAAAAGAAACAGAGGAATCTGAGGAAATGCAAGCCAGTAAGAAAAATTGGGAAATAGTTAAGGGTTATAAGAGCGAAATAGAAAGCTTATTTAAAGAATAATAAAGATTATCGATTAACATGTAGCCAGCTGTAAAGTTAAATACCGACTTACCTTTGGCAAAAAAACAATAGCACATGTAGGGCCTGTAGTTAATGTAGATATAAAAAACCAGATAACTACAGGTTTTACATTTTAAATATGTGAGAAAATTGGGGTGGAGTTGGGAAAACAACATAAATTTTTTCTTTGTGTCTTCGTGTTTTTGTGTGAGATTAATGTGGAGTTGTGGGGTGGTCTATGTGTTTTAGTCTAACTTAAATAATAAATACTGCCGGAATAGAAGACCTTTTCGGTATCTTGGTATTTTATTTTAATTCCACCATCTGCTTGTATTGCTACTACTTTACCCTTGAAGGTTTCTTTCCCGTCGTTTATTTTAACTTTTTCGTTTAAGTCACAACTTAGTTCCAGGTATTTCTTGTGGACTTTTTCAAGATTGTTTCTATCTTTCGCAATTCTTTTGATTATTTCTTTGGCTATATCTTCAATATCGAGTTCTTTGTGCAGTACTTCTTTAGAAGTGACTACGATATCCTTAAGGGGTATAGGGAAATCGGAATTACTTAAATTGAGGTTTAGCCCAAGACCTATTATGAATTTACCCTTTACTTTTTCGATAAGAATACCGCCTAATTTTTTGCCTTTTAAGATTATATCGTTAGGCCATTTAATGTTAGTCAAAAGGCCCTGTTCTTCCAGAACCTCGCATGTGGCCGTTGCACAAAGCAGAGAAAGCGTGCCTGCTTCGCCGCTGAAGTTTTCAAGTAATATTGAAAACCATAATCCGCCTTTGGGAGAAAACCAGTTTTGTGAATTTCTTCCTTTTCCTGAATTTTGTGTTTCTGCAATAAAACTATCGAGGTCGCCCAGTTTTTCTAAATTTCTTTTAATCCACTCATTGGTGGAATCAACTTCCTCGGCTTTTATTAATCTCGGCATAATTTATTCCTAAATATTATAGTAAATAAATCGAAATTCGCAATCTTTTGAAGTAAAAAACCACAAAAATACCACAGGTTTTTATTGTTTTTGAAAAAAAGGAAAAGTTAGCCACGAAGAACACCAAGGCACAAAGGACGTGATGGTTTTTTAATTCTAATTTTTTCTAATCGTTGAATGTTAGGAGTAATTAAAGGAAATATGAGTATTGCCACGCATGGGATTAATTTGGTATTGCGAATTTTAAACAAATAAAATAATGGGGTGTGGGGCTTCGTGTCTTTGTGACTTTGTGGCGATGAAATATCGGTTTTACACATTAGGAATGTAATTGTTCTCGCAACACTTCTATAATGGTCTGTATTTCAAAACCCCGGCGTTTAAGATATTGAAATATTTTTTTCTTTGAATCTTTCTTTTTTTCGTATTTTCTTGCCGCTTTTTCAAAGGCCTTGAGCAGGTTTGCCTTCTCGTCGACGGACTCGAGTAAGCTGTCTATTTCGTTTTCCTCGATTCCTTTATCATTTAATTCCATTTTAAGAGCAAAGTTGCCTTTCGGATTATTTTTATTTCTGTCTTTTATCCAGGAGCTTGCAAATCTATGATTGTCAATTAAATTTGCTTTCTCAAAATCGGCTAATACTTTTTTTGCCACTTCTTCCCGGAATCCTTTTTGGGTGAGATATTCTTCTATCTCTTTTTTGGATCTTTCTCTATATGAGATGTAATTTCTTACTTTTTCTTTTGCGTCTGTTATTTCTTCGTATTTTTTTATTGAAGAGATTTCCGCAAGTGCAATCTCTTTGTTTTCGTAAAGGTGAAATTTTATTACTGTATCTTTGTATAGGCCTAAGGAAAACTCACCGTCGATATATATGTTGACTCTATTCTTTGTTCTCTTCTGCTGTTCTATCCTGGTTATCTTTGCCATTGCCGATTTTTAGCTCATTTCTTATTTTATTTTCTAATTCCTCAGATATTTTTGGGTTTTCCTGTAGAAAGAGCTTTACATTTTCTCTTCCCTGTCCGAGAGATGTTTCTCCGTAAGTATACCAGGCCCCGGATTTTTCGATAAGATTTAAAGATTGTCCGAAGTCAATAAGTTCTCCTTCTTTTGATATACCTGTGCCATACATTATGTCGAATTCTGCTTCTTTAAAGGGAGGAGCAAGTTTGTTTTTTACTATTTTAACTTTTACTCTTATTCCTATTGATTCGCTTCCCTGTTGCAAAGTACTTATCCGTTTAATATCCATTCTAACAGAAGCGTGGAATTTTAAAGCCAGTCCTCCCGGAGTGGTGTACGGGTTTCCAAAAGAAATACCGATTTTTTGTCTGACCTGGTTTATAAAAACAGCAGAAGTCGAGGCTTTACTTAAGACCCCTGTCAGTTTTCTTAGAGCCTGAGACATAAGACGTGCTCTAAGACCCATGTGAGCATCCCCCATTTCTCCCTCTATTTCGGCTTTTGGCACGAGAGCTGCTACCGAATCGATTGTTATTAAGTCGACGGCGCCGCTTCTAACCAGCATTTCCGCGATTTCCAGAGCTTCTTCTCCCGTGTCGGGTTGTGATATAAGTAAATCTTCGGTGTTGACTCCGAGGGCTTGCGCGTATTTTGGATCTAGAGCGTGTTCTACGTCTATAAAGGCAACCGCTCCTCCTCTTTTTTGAGACTCGGCAGCTATATGAAGAGCAAGAGTTGTTTTTCCAGAAGCTTCCATTCCGTATATTTCGATGGCTCTGCCTCTTGGAATTCCTCCTATTCCCAGTGCGGCATCCAGGGAAAGAGAACCGGTCGGTATAACGGGAACCTCTATTGTTTTTTTCGCGCCTAACTTCATCAGAGCTCCTTCCCCGTATTGTTTATTTATTTTGCTAATAACTGAATCAATAGCTTTTTCTTTATCCTTATCCATAATTATTACCTCCTGAGAAAAAGTATTATAAGCGATATTGGTAGAATTATAAGAAATAGTTTAAACATTAAACTCCCTTTGATTTTTGTTCTTCCCCTTGCCCAGATCCAAATTGTTTCCAGGGATCCGAGTATTCCCGCAAGACTACCCACTGCAACCGAGTATAAGATAACGGATTTATCATGATTTAATAATGGGAGTATAAAAGAAAGCAGGTTTGACGAGAGTCCAGCCGATCCTATACTACCTACGAAATATATTATCCATTGATTCAACTTAAATTCAGGTACAGGAGATAGGTAAAAAAGGTAGTAGATTATGAAGGAAACACCGACCGGGATAAAAACCCACCAATTGACGGCTTTTAGGGGGCCTGTGCCCATAAAGGTAATGCAGAAAACCCCGCCCAAGATAATTAATCCTATAAGATTTATATTGAAGTTTTTTCCTACGTTGAAGTATCCAAATACAAAAAACAGAAGAATTATTGAGAAAATGAGTTCTGTTTTTTTCCATTCTACAGGACTCTTTGTTTCTTTTATAGTTATAGTATTTTTTTCGCAAGTGAAATAAGCTACCATAAGAAGGACGAAAAGACTTGTTATCCAAAGAGGTAGCATTATTGAGACAAAAGCGGGAAAGCTAAAGATGGGTGCCCCTTTCCCCAGAGCTATTGAAATAAAAATATTTCTCAAGTTTCCAAAAGGAGTGATTATGCTTCCACTTATAGCTGAAGCAACCAGTAGTGTTAGCGTCTTTTCCTTTTCCTTGAAACGTAGAATCCAATTTTCGAAACAAGAAATAAGGACGAAAGAAAGAAAAAAAGGCGCCAGAATATGCGATAGAGCAACGAGCATCATTGTAGCTGTTTGTTCATTTCTGCTTTTGAGTATTTTTTCGCCTAAAAAATCGATTATCTTGGATTTTTTAATTGAAGCAGCCATAAAAGCAAGCATGAGAGTTACAAAAAGATAAGCGATTGGGGGATGAATGTTCAAGATTCGCCTCCGAGAGGGGAGCTTGAGAGCGTTTCATATATGGCTCCTTTTGGCGTCAGGGTACTTTTGAAAAGAGCAACTTCATTTACCGGAAAGGGATCAAATGAGAAATCTATGTTTTCAGACAAGCTGTACTTACCGTTTTTAACCCTTGCAAATGTTATGTGCGGAGTGAATTTTCTCATTTCTTTTTCGAATCCCAGTTCATGAATCTTCTTTTCCAAAGCTACGAATAAATCGGTTAGGTGCTTAACTCCTTCTTTTACTCCAATCCAGAGAATTCTTGCTCTTTTTGGGGAAGGAAATGCCCCGATTCCTTTTAAGGAAACCATAAATGGAGAAAATTGTTTTACAGCTTCTTTAATTTTGGCTTCAATATCTATTTTTTTATCCGTTTCCCCAAGAAACTTTAGAGTAATATGTAGATTTTCTTTTTTTTCCCACCTAACATAGGATGGAGTTTTTAAATCTTCATAAAGAGACGAAATCAAATTTTTTGCTTCCTCCGGTATAGTTATAGCTGTGAATAGTCTTATTTTATCTCCTCCAGTAAGTTTTTTAACATTTCTAGAACTCTTATTCCAGCCAAATTTCTTATATCGTTTCTATCACCTTCAAGATGCACCATATTAGTAATTATCTTTTGCGGAATGTCAACTCCCAGAGCGACGGTTCCCACCGGTTTGTTCCCACCTCCTCCAGTTGGACCCGCAATGCCGGAAGAGGAGAGCCCGATGTCGGTTTTTAGCAATTCTTTTACGCCACGAGCCATTTCCCTGACTGTCTCACGAGAGACGGCTCCGAATTTCTTTATAGTTTGTGGGGAAACTGAAAGAATCTCCGTTTTTATTTCATTAGAATATGCGATGACTCCACCCTTAAAATAGTCGGAACTCCCGGGTACGGAAGTTAAAAAAGAGCCGATCAGTCCGCCGGTGCAGGACTCGGCTACAGATACGGTTAAGTCTTTTTTTCGCAATAAATTCCCTATATCCTCGAGTAGTTTTCGGAGATTGTTTTGCATTATAAAGACTTTATTGAATGTATGACAAATAGAGATATGCTTGCAAATATTCCTGCCATTATATCATCCAGAACGATACCTATTTTTGTTTGTTCGACTTTTTTTATGGGGGGAAGCTTAAAGATGTCGAACAGTCGAAACAAAATAAGTCCGAGGATTAATGTCGATGCATCTTTACTATGAAAAGCAAATGTTACAATTGTACCGGTAACTTCATCGAGAGTAAACCAGGAAGGGTCACCGGGAAGGTTCAAAGATAGTAGTATACTAATTAATAGAACAGAGATAGCAATTATAAAAAAATAGGGAGACGTCCAGGAGGGTAAGAAAAAGAGAATTATTCCTGTAGCAATAGATGACCATGTGCCTCCGCCTTTGATTTTTCCGATAAAGAAAAAACTTCCTATAAATTTTTTCCGGAGCGAGATTTTATTTTTTTCCATTTTTTTTATTCAGTTTTTTTACAATGTTCTTTTGTTTTGCTGTAAGAAGATTACCCAATTCTATTTGAAGTAATGTTTTATCCTGAAAGGTTCCAAACCCGGATAGATATGGGAGATTATATATCTTACTGGCTTCTATATCTGTTTTGAGTTCATAAATGCCTTTGACTCCCGAGATCAAGAAAGCGCAGTAATCAAAAGCGGCGGGTAGCAGTAAAACCTTCTTTTTCGGCGCTTTTAGGTTAAGTATTTCCCAGAGTTTTATAAGTGGGAACGCATTGTTTCTGTATTTAGTCAGACCTCCGATCCATTCTGGACTTTTCGGTATTTTTTTTGTTTTTCCTAATTTACTTAAGGATTTGACCTGGTTAATATTAACTCCGAAAAAAATTTTATCCAGGCAGAATACTAGAATTTTATTCAAAGTGTATATTAGTGGTTTCCTTAATCTTATCTATTAAAGATATTAAGGTTTGAGCTCTAATTTCGGTGTTTTCCATTGAGGCTACCTGTTCTTCTGATCCTTTGGAGAGAGAAAGGGCTGCATCTACTTGTTTTTCGTTTAATGAAGATAATTTTCTTGCTAAATTTTTTATCTCGTTTATTGAATTGGAGTTTTCTTTTAATATTCCGGAAATCTGATCAGCCATGTTCGTGCTCATACCGATTGATTCTGAAATTTCCTTTAAGGCGTCGGCTGTTTTTCGAATAATTGATTTACTTTCTTCGAATATAGATATTGATTTTTCTGTGGATTCAACTATTGATTTTACGGCTTCACTCATCCTTTTAATATTATCTTTTGTTTTCTCCAAATAAGAGGCGGAATCGTTTGAAAGTTTACGGATCTCATCTGCAATTACGCTGAACCCCTTGCTTTCAACACCTTCTTTTCTTGTGGCTTCAATGGATGCATTTAGTGCGAGAAGATTAGTGTCATCTGATATCTGTTCCATTAGTGAATTGAATTCCTTGATTTCTTCAAAAGCCGAGGATAGCTCTTCTAAGCTTTTCGACCCTTCCTCTATTTTTTGAACAAAAGTGTTGATCTTATTAACCCCTTCTTCTGATTTTTCTTCTCCGGAGTTAGCGAGATCTATTGACTTTTTGGAAGTATTCACCAGCGTTTTTATCTGCGATTCTATCTCTGAGGAGAGAGAGGAAAGCTCTTCATTGTTTTTTTGTACAGCGTTAACAACCGATGTGCTTTCTTCTTTGTTGCTAAGTAGTTCCTGAGCAGAATTGTCGATTTGTTTGGTAGAAGAAGAAAGCCTTTTTATATCGCTTAATATTGCCTCGCCTTGGGTACGAACCTTCTCTGCCGTATCTTTTACTCCCAAAATTAAAGAAATTGTTTTTACCAGTGAAAGGGTAAGGAAGTCATTTATGAGGGCTATTTCATCTCCTGAGACAACATTTGTTTCAGGAAGAGGTAGAGTTGGGTTGTTTAGTATTTTTTTGATTCTTTCTTGTATAGCACCGATAGGTTCTTTAATCGTTTTGATCAGGATAAAAATTATTAAAGAGGGGAAAATAATATAAAGTATGCCTAGCAAAGATTTTGTTAGAATGTATCCGGTAAAAACGGAGAAAATCATCGTAGTTGTGCCCAATAGCAAAAATTTATCAGTTATGTTTAGCCCTTTGAATTTTGTGTCTTCGAGTGTGCTATAATAAGGAGTAAGTAGAATAAAACCTAAGTGATACATAAAGCTAAACTGAATTAATCCTATAGGAATTAGGCAAAAGGAAATTCTAAATATATTGTTAATTGAAGTTAAGTCAAATAAAGAGTTTATGATTAAAGAAAAAAGTAAAATAAAGACGCTAAAATTTAAAAAAGCATGTACCCCGGAAACTACAGGCGTATCGTAAAGAATATCTTTTCTTTTACCGGAGATTACTTTTCTCAAGCGTTTTTCCTGATAAAAATAAAAAAAGCCGGTAAGAACTAAAGACTGTATTAAAAGCGCGGAAAGAACTTTGGTGTAATCGTCCAGAGAAACAGTCCAGCGAACACATGAAAGCAGTATAGGCGTTCCTGTTGCGAAGCTTACCAGAGAAGAGATTAAGGCAAATTTATTTGATAACTTCATTTATTTTCTCCTTAAATGATTGGATTTGTTTACCTTTTAATAAACTTTCGGTGTTTATAATGCCCACAACGATTGATTTATAAGAATAGCCACCGGAAAAAAGTTTTGGAGGAAAGATATCAGGAAGAGGAAGGATTTCGTTTTTCTGGATTTCTAAAATTTCTACAATCTTAGATACCTGAATACCGACAAGTTGCCCCGAAATTTCTACAACTATGACAGGTATTTTGTTTGTCTTTTTGTTTTCCGTTTCAATTCCGAAAAGTTTTCCGAGGTTTACTACGGGAACGATTAAGTCTCTTATTTCGGCTATTCCGGATAAAAATTCAGATAGTTGAGGGGTACGGGTTAATTTTATTTCATTTCTAATTTCCTCTACACACAAGAGAGGTATTCCGTAGAACTCATTTCCTACTTTTACGATCATAATTTCTTCTCGTTTTGAAATGGTTTTTCTTATCTCGGGTTTCGCTATACTTTCTTTTAGCTTTGTGACTTTAGTTTTTGTTGTTTCTGGTTCTATTTTTTCAGTTTCTTTTGACTTTTCGACTTTAGGTTCTGTTATTTTTGTTTCTATTTCTGTTTTTTTCTTTGGCTTTTTTTCATCCTCTACTGGTTCTTTTTTTTGTGGAGGTTCTTTTGTACGTGATAATATTTTTTTAAAACTTATTTTTTTCTTTTTTTTCACTTAGATCTCCAGGTCGGCGGCTACAGATTCGATAATATCCGGAGATATTTTTTTTAAATCTTCTGTTGCTCCTACGAAAAGAGCATTTTGGGCGATATTATTTATAACTCTTGGAATGCCTTTGCTGATTGTGTAGAGCATCTCTAAACTTTCTTGCTCGAATATCTCTTTTTTGCCTCCCGCTACTTTTAGCCGGTGTTTTATATAAGATTGAGTTTCTTTTCTGCTAAGAGGTTCTAAATGAAAACGAACATTAACTCTTTGTTTTAACTGAGGAACTTTATTTATCTTGTTTTTTAATTCGGGTTGCCCAAGTAGGACAAGATGCAGCAGCTTTTCTTCCGGAGTTTCTAAATTTAAAAGGAGACGTATTTCCCTGAAAGCGTCAAGAGAAAGGATTTGAGCTTCGTCGATTAGACCTACAACAGTTATGTTTCTTTTGTTTAAGTCTAGCAAGGTTTTTTCTAAGGAATTCAAAACTTTGAACTTAAATCGAGGAATCGGCTCTACGCCTATTTTTTGTAATATTGTTTTTATCAATTGAGTAGAGGTGAGTTTTGGATTTCTTATTATGAAGGGGAGACAGTTTTGTTCTTTTAGGTTTTCTTTGAGCGCGTTAGCAAGAAATGTCTTTCCGCTTCCGATTTCTCCCGTTATAAGGGTTAATCCGCCTCTAATTTCCGTTATATTATATAAAAGTCTAGCATAGCCTTCTTCAAATTCGGCACTGTTATAAAGAAAATTCAAGTCAGGTGTGTTAGAAAATGGTTTTTTAGACAATCCCCAGTATTCATTTACCATTTAGTTCTTCCGTAGCTTTTTTAGCCCAAATGTTATATTTATTTGTTTCGATTAATTTTTCCCAGATTTGATGGCAAAGGTTTTTTAATCCCTGTTTTTGGTAAGCTTTCCCCAGGTAATAATACGCTTCATATAAATTTGGACCCACAGTTATTGCTTTATTCAAAAATTCGACAGAGTCTTCATACATTTCTCTTTCGTAATATACTAAACCAAGGTAGAATAGGGCGTAAAGAACGGCCTGTTTGTTTTTTGCGTTTTTCTCGATAGAGGTCAATTTTTCAATTGCTTCGCCATATAATCCTTTCTTATGATTTATGTAGCCTAGATTGGCATGAGCCATCTCGTTTTTTGGATCCATAGTTAAAACTTCCTGGAATATAAGGGAACTTTTGTCATATTTTTTGAGGTGTATATATGCCCAGCCGAGTAAGTTGTATACTTTTATGTTTTTAGGGTCCATTTTCTTTGCCCTGGTTAGTTCTTTTATTGCCTCTTTATCTTTCCCACTTACTATAAGATTCCAGGCTTTATCGATCAAGGTTGTAATATTCACCCTGCTTGATTGAATTTTGTTGAGGAAATCGGTCGATTCTGCTGTTTCCTTTTCCACTGTGGGGTTCTTTTTCTCTTCGTGTTTTTTCGTTTCGTTTCGTTTCGTTTCGTTTATCAGAGTTTCGGTTCTTTCTTTTAGTTCTAAAATTTCTTCCTCTATTTTTTTTATCGTTAATAAAATTGTTTTTAATTTTTCTTCGTTCTTTTCCTTGTTTTTGATTCCTGTTTTTTCAATTTCCGATAATAAATTTTTTATTTTATCAAACATCTTTTTTTACAAGGGCAGTTAATTTTTCTGCTATTTCATTAGAAGGTAAAATTAAGTCCACGCAGCCGCTTTCTATTGCAGATTTAGGCATTCCGTAAACGACGGAAGTACCTTTATCCTGTGCGATAACGTATCCCCCTCTTTTCCTAATATTCCTTACTCCGATGGTGCCATCTTTCCCCATCCCGGAAAGAATTACCCCGATGAGATTACCATCAAAATTCTCTGCCGCGGAGTTCATTGTTATGTCTGCAGAAGGACGGACCCCATGAAGAGCAGGTTTTTTGTTTAGTTTGATTCTTCGGTCACCGCTAAACTCGAGGTGATAGTCTCCCGGTGCAATGAAAGCTTTACACTTTTTCAGCAAACTTCCATCTTTGCCTTCCGTTACGGAAATAGGAGATTTTTCGTCTAATCTTTTGGCAAAGGCTTTGGTAAAGGTTCTCGGCATATGTTGGACAACGACTATTGGAGCGGGAAAATCTCCGGGGAGTTTTTTAAATATCGATGTTAAAATTTTTGGTCCCCCCGTAGATGCCGCAATTATAACTAAACTATCGTCCATCTTCTTTTTATTGTCTAAACTTATTTTTTTTCTTTTTGCTGCTATTTTAAGATTCGCTTTTGAGGCAATCTTAACTTTTTTAATTATTTCTTCCTTTATGTCTCTTATATTAAGAGAAATTGGCCCTCCGGGTTTTTCAATGAAGTCTACAGCACCGGCTATGAGAGTCTCTATGGTTTTTTGCGCTCCTTTTTTTGTATAAGCGGATATCATTATTATCGGCGTTGGATTGGTTTTCATTATTTCTTTTACGGCTTCTATCCCGTCCATCGTGGGCATTTCTATATCCATTGTAATTACGTCGGGCTTAAGAAGAGAGGCTTTCTTAACTCCATCTAAGCCGTTTATGGCGTTGGCTACTACTTTGATTTCAGGGTCCGCTTCCAGAATTTCAGAAATCACTTTTCTCATAAAGGCCGAATCTTCAACTACTAAAACATCTATCAAATTATTTTGGCTCCTGTTTTATATGAGGTTATATAAATATTCCCATTCGATAACTTGAATTTTACCGATCTGCCGTAATTTCCGCCGGTGTCCTGTGACATGAGTTTGATTCCGAGATTTTTTAAAATTTCTTTCCCTTTTTTGACATTTCTTTTGCCGATTGAGTTTTCTATATTGTCCATAAATTCCTCGAACATTACAGCTCCTCCGACCATTTTTGCTACAAGATCTTTCTTATCCACGTTCAATTCGAGCATTTTTTCTAAAAGAAGCTTTATCCCGGTGTCGGCGTATTTCTCTTTTTTCTTTCCTCCCGGGTTCTCGGGTAAAATATAATGTAACATGCCTCCCAATTTTTGCACTTTATCGTATAGCGTTATAGCCACACAAGATCCGAGTGCGCTTGTTATAAGAACGGAAGAATCGTTGGAGACTCTAATATTTCCAGTATCTACTATTATTTCATTTGTTTTTTGCATAGATTCTATCCTTTATATTTATAGGCTTGAAAAGTTTTTTTGCGTTGTTCGGAATGGATTCGACTTTGCCGAGTACTAAAATTCCATTTGCTTTTAAAGCAGTGGCAAACGATCCTAGAATTTTCTCCTGAAACTCTTTGTTTAAATATATAAGTACATTTCTGCAAAAGATTAAATCAAATTTCTCTTTGAAGTCTATATCTTTCAGATCGAGGTTTTGAAATTCTACAGAATCTTTAATCTCACGTGTTACCCGGTATCCTTCTTTTACTTTTTCGAAATATTTGAGTTTATAGTGAGAAGGTGTTTCCGTCAGGGCGGATTCATCGTAAACGCCTTTGCAGGCTTCTTTTATTGATTCTTTATCAATGTCTGTTCCCAGAATCGAGTAATTGATTTCCATTTCTTTGCATAAAATTGCTATTGCGTAAGGTTCGGCACCATTAGAACAACCCGCACTCCAGATCATTGGGTTTTTCATGGATGGAAGTATCTCGGCTTTTAAGCTGTCGAAGACTGTTTTGTTTCTGAAAAAACTCGTAAGATTTATGGTAAGTGATTCTTTTAGTTTCTTTTTCTCTTCCTTGCTTTCTTTTAGCAATTCAGCATAATCATCGTAATTATCCAGTCCTACTCTTCTCATTCGGGAATGGATTCTTCTTGCTAAAGGCTTAATCTTATAATTTTCAGGATTAAAATCCATGAAATTTTTTATTACTGAAACAACTTTTTCCAAGTCCTGATTTTCAAAATTCTTCATCGCCTTTAGCGAGTTCAATTGTTCTTTTGATTAATTTGTTATCAGGATTCAATTCTAAAGCCTTTTCCCATAATTTTAGAGCTTCTTTTGTATTGCCTCTTTGGAAAAGAATGTTACCTTTTTTAAAGAATAAATCCCAGTTTCTGATTCCCGTCGATATCAGAGTGTCAATCCTAACTTCACAAATATCGTAGAGTTTATTTCTATAGTAATAGTCGATTAATGCTTTTGAAAGTACTGTACACTCGGGATCTGATTTTAATCCCTGTTGGTATATTTCTGTAGCTTTCTTTTCTTCTCCGAATGTTTCGTATATTTTACCAAGATTAAAGAAATATTCTCCGAATTCAGGAGCCAATGAAAGACCTTCTTCTAAGGTTTTCATTGCTTCCTTTATTTTTCCCTTTCTAGCCAAAATGTAAGCAAAGTAGAAGTGCGTATATGGAGTTTTTGTTTTAATGTTGTTTAAGATATCTAAAGCTTCTTCATCTTTTTTCATTTTCAGATATATAATTGCTTTGTTTAAAAGTATCTTTTCGTTGTCCTCTTCTCTTTTTAAAGCTTTTGATAAGTAGTCCAGCGCAACCTCATTATTTCCTTTTAGTTCTTTTATAAGATAGATGTTGTTTAAGGTCGAAGTCCGCTTGGAAGTTTTAAGACTTTCCTTAAAGTAGTTTTCAGATTCGTCGAGTTCGTTCATCTTGAAGCTGATGATACCTTTATAGAATAAAGCTTCGGGATTATTGGGTTTTAGTTCGAGAATTCTGTTAAATTCCCGAAGGGCTTCGTTGAGCATTCCTATTTTTACAAAAGCTATTCC
>CAYQMH010000045.1:0-16950 GCA_964418485.1 uncultured bacterium
TATTACCACCCCCTGAAGAATCAAGACTTTTTCTCATTATAAACGTTCTTTGTGTGTTTGTTTTCTCTCTGTGTGCTCTGTGGTTAAAAATCTGGGGTGGTGGGGCAAGAGAAATACTTGACTTAATCGACAAGTTTTCCTATTATATCGGAAAGGAGGAGCCAATGGAATTGGATAACGTTGTCGAAGAAAAAGTTATTACGAGTTCTAAGGATATGAGAGGTTGGATAAAGTTTTTGGCAATATTTTCGATTGCAATCGGAGCACTTTATGCACTGTCGATAATTGGCATAATCATAGCCTGGCTACCAATCTGGATTGGCATTATCCTTATTAGAGTCGCAAACGGCAGTAAAGAAGTTGCCGAAGGGAAAATAGAATCACTTGGAGAGATGCTTGGTTCGCTTAAAACCTTCTTTATGCTTTCTGGGATACTCACAATTATATCAATTGTCTTCAGTATAATATGGTTTATGATTGCGGGGATTGCTATGATTAGTAGAATAATGGGTGAAGCAGGGGGTTTTTATTAAGGAAAATCCCAGATTTATATGCGACTTTATGCTGGGACGGCTCGCAAAATGGATGAGATTATTGGGATTCGATACAGCGTATTTTAGAAATATAAATGGTAAAACCATAATTTACCACAGCAGAAAGGAAGGGCGCACAATTTTAACAAGATCTAAAATTATGTCAGAAAAGTACGACGATTCGATACTTATTGAATCCGAAAATCTGATGGATCAGTTAAAACAAATAACAAATATAGTAAAAATAAATCTTCCGTTCTCCCGTTGTCCGGTATGCAACACGAAAACGGAAAAAGCCAGTAAAGAGGAAGTAAAAAATGCTGTACCGGCTTATATTTTTGAAATTCACAACGATTTCAAGAGATGTCCGGAGTGCGGCAAAGTTTTCTGGAAAGGAACACATTATAAAGAGATAAAAAAGGTCATAAATGAAATTAAAATTTAATATCCTTTTAGTAGTTTTGTTATTTATATTGTCCTGTACCCCTATGGTCATGCCGACAAGAAAATTCCAGGAAGAGCCTACGGTAAAAATATTATTGCAGAAGAACCCTTCGAGTATCAAAATAACATCCAATTCAAAACTCAAAGTCAAAACCGGAGATAAGAATGGCACCATATCCGGTCCAATATCTTTGCATTTCAACCCCTCTCTAAGAATAACCACTTCTGCAGGAGAAATTAAGAATCCCGAATATCCTGTTTATATAGAATCCACAAAAAAATTCATAAAAATTGATGATAAAGTCTATCCGGGAGTCATAGTAATATCCAAACTCGGCGACATTTTAGTAGTTAATCAAGTTAAAATCGAAGATTATTTGAAAGGAGTACTACCTCACGAGATGGGCAATCTCCCGGAAAATCAAATAGAAGCGTTAAAAGCTCAGGCGGTCGCCGCGAGATCCTTTGCTATGGCACATAGAAAGCCGAATGAGCCATTCGATATCAGCACTACAATATGGGACCAGGTTTATGGAGGAGTAAGTAGAACCGATAAGATAATTAATAAAGCCGTTGAATCTACCAGGGGAATTGTCGGGGTTTACAACGGAAAAATAATAGATGCCAAATATTCCTCTACCTGCGGGGGAATCACCGAAAACAATGAAAACATATGGATTGGAGAGAGAATCCCCTATCTTCGTTCAGTTAGAGATTCCGGATGGGAAAGGAAGGATTTCTGCGAATCTTCTCCTCATTACCGCTGGGAAAGAGTGTATGATAAGAAAGAATTTTTCGAGGTCGTAAAAAAACAGATTAACGAATTCTTCGGAAAGACACCTAACAAGATAGAGTGGATTAGAATTACAAAAAGGACGAGAACAAATAGAGTAAGAATCATCGAAATAAACACAGACATAGGAAAATTTTACCTTGAAAAAGATCAAATCAGGAGACTTTTTAGTGACGATAGAGGCTCTTTGAAATCTCTGATGTTCCAGATAAAAGTAAAGAGCAGTCAAATTATTATTTCCGGAAAAGGCTACGGACATGGTGTAGGCATGTGTCAGTATGGTGCTATGGAAATGGCTAAAGAGAGATATAGCTATAGAAGTATTTTAACTCATTATTACAAAGGAATCCGGCTTAAAAAATTCTGGTAAAATGAAAATACTTCATACTTCTGATATACATATAAAGGAATACGAGGACAATTCATGGGAGACTCTAAAATCTTTAATAAAAATCGGCTCAAGAGAAAAAATAGATTTTTTTGTTATCTCCGGAGATTTTTTCGATAAAGAAGTTAGTTTTTCTAAACTATACCACGAATTAAGACCTCTTTTAGATAATATCGAATACGAATTTATTGTTATACCCGGCAATCACGATGAAAACGCTTTCAGTTCGGGAGCTTTTATCGGTAATAAAGTAAGGATAATAAGAGAGTTAACCGAACCACTCGAATATGATAACTTGAGATTCTTCGGCTTTCCTTTTAAAGACATTACGAGTGAAGAAGTCAGAAGGAATTTAAGAAAGATAAAAGAACTTACAGCCGGAGATAAAACTAATATACTTCTTTTTCACGGAGAGCTTCTCGATCATTCCTTCTCGGGCTCCGATTTTGGAGATGAAGAAATTAACTACATGGGAGTAAGGCTTTCGTTTTTTAGCAATTTGAATTTAAAATATGTTCTTGCGGGACATTTTCATACCAATTTTCAAGCTTATGAATTCGACCAAGAAGGTTTCTTCATATACCCCGGTTCACCTCTATCTATAACAAAGAAAGAAATAGGAAAAAGGGCTGTAAATCTCTTCGAAGTAGGAAAAGCGCCTTCGCAGTATGTAATAGATACACCTTACTATGAACGAATAAGTCTTAAGGTACATCCCGAAGATAAAACTAATATTATCGATAATATCAAAGAACGATTAAAAAAAATTTCAAGAGAAGCTAAAGTTTTACTTTCTCTAACCGGATATACAGAGGAAAACGAAGAAGAATTTGATAAACAAGTACATGAATTGGAAGATAAATTCGAAAACCTGGAAGTTAAGAATAGAGTAAGAGGTATAAAACAACTAACCGATGACGAGTTGTTCAAAACATTTCTCAGAAAACTCAAGGGACTGAAATCTCCACGTGAGCAGGAAATAAAAAGGCTCTTTATTAAAAGTTTGCTTGAGAGCGAAGAATGAAAATAGAAGAATTTCGAATTATACACTATGGCCCGCTCCATGATAGAGGAAAAATTACTCTTAATGATTTCAATCTGCTATATGGCGTCAACGAAACGGGAAAAACTTTAACTTTAGAAGCATTGGTAAAACTTCTTCTCGGAAAAAAAATAAAAGACTTTAGGAATATTAATCGCGTCGATGAAGAAGTCGATGGTTATATTATTGTGGAAATCGATGAGGAGAAAAAGAAACTGGATCGAGTTACCCACCTTAATGATATTGCTCCCGTAACAACCAGTGAATGCCGGAATATCTTCATTATTAGAAACAGCGATTTATCAATAGAATCTGAAGCCTCATTTTACACGGAAGTCACAAACCGCCTGACAGGGTTACAAACTGAAAGAATAAATAATTTAAAGGAAAAGATTCTGGAAATTTCAGAATTGACTCCGGGAGGAGATTTTTCGAACAGAAAAGAAGACAGACACCTTAAAACCAGAATAGAAAACGCAAAACTGCTGTTAGAGGAAATAGAAATACTTACAAAAGAGATAGAAGAAGAAAAAACCGCCGGAGTCGAACAAGAATGGATAAATCTATTCGACGAAATAAAGGATAAAGAAAATTTGCGGACAAAATTAGAGGAAGCGAGAAAACGAATTACGTATGAAAATGCGGCTTCCGCGCTAAGTAAAATAGACGCGGGAAGAAAAGCACTCGTAGATTTATCAACATTTACGGGAGAAGATCTTAATAAATGGAAGGATGCTGAAAAGGAAATAAAAAAAGCAGAGAAAGATTTAATAGAGTTAAATGAAGTTCTGGATAAAAAAGGAAAAGAACTAAAAAACATAGAAGATGGTTTGAAAGAAAAAGAAAGAGAATTTGAAGTCATAAAGAAGAAAAAAGAAAAGATAGATCGTTTAATACATCAGCTAACAGATTTAGAAAACAAACACATCGAACTTTCTTCCGGAAAAAATCTTTCCCTCAACTCCCAATCGTATTTTATTACGGTTTCAGCTATCCTTGCCTGTGCTATTTTAGGTTTAATTCTTAACCCATCGGCTTTATTTACCGGATTAGTAGTTGTTTTTGCCGTTTTCTTCTTCACTCTGGTTGCCCTGCATTTCAAGTCCCAAAAGAGTAAGAAACTATTTAAAAAGCATCTCGCAGAGTTCAAAATGGATATGGCGGAAATCGGATTTAAGGGTGAAACAATCGAGGATTTTGCGAGCGAAATCGAGGAATTTTCATTCCACTCTGGAAAGAAGGAATCGGATATTAACACGAAAAAGATAGAAACTGGAACTATAAATAATATAATTAAGGAAATAACGAAAAAAAGAATACCTGAACTTAAGGGTGAAATTGAAAAAAACACCGAAATCATACATAAAATAAAATCCAAAACATTTGTCGATAATCTAAAAGGTTTTAGCGAAAACTTGAAGAGAAAGGAAAAAATAGAAAGAGAAATAGAAAAAGAAGAAAGTGTTTTAAATGAAATTCTCGGAGAAGGAAACAGGAAAGAAAGAATCAAAGAATTGGAAAATTTTAAAGATAGCGCAAAAGATGTCGGGTTTAGCGAGAAAGAATATGATAATTTAAGCAAAGAAATTCCTTTTGCGAGAAAGAAATTGGAGGAAATTGAAGAAAAGTTAAATGTCTTGAGCGAAAAATTTAAGCAAATAGAAAGAAAATCAAGCAATATATTTCTCGACGCCGATTTGCGCTGTCAGGGGTCGAGAGATCTTCAAAATATAAAAAAAGAAATAAAAGATTTCCTCAAAGAAAAAGAAATTTCGAAGAAAGACGCTATTGTTGCCGCGGAAATACTCGAAGATATCTCGAGTGAAGAAAAAACTAAAATAGAAGAGCAATTCGGAGAAAATAGTCCTGTTTCGAAATATTTCTCTACTATGACAGAAGGATTGTATACAACTGTCGAATTCGGTAAAAAAGAGGAAAAAATTATAGTTACCCGAAAGGATAACGTAAAGCTTTTACCCTGGCAGCTTTCAGGCGGGACCTACGACCAGCTGTATTTTTCTATAAGGCTGGCTCTGGCCGAAAAACTTTTCACGGAAGAAAAGGGCTTTTTTATTCTCGATGACCCTTTCATTAAGGCAAGCCACAACCGCTTGAAAGTTTTAATAAATATGCTAAAAAATATTTCGCAAAAAGGCTGGCAGATAATATACTTCTCCGCCAAAGAAGAGATAAGAGAAATACTCGGCAAGGATAAAGAAATAAAACTAATAGAGCTTGAGAGTCTTCTATAAAAAGCAGTGGTTACGAGTTTTGTTTTCCGAGTTAAAAAAGTTAAGATTTATTTGTGTTATTTTTCGTAATTATTTATATACTTTAGCTTTTGGCTATTCGTATTTGGCTGTTCGCTTAAAAAACAAAAATCGGAAACCACAAGTGCTATATGCTATACATGTGAATAATATCGGAGGGATGGGAAAAACAACATAATTTTTCTTTGTGTCTTGGTGCCTTCGTGGCTAAAGCGCACCTTGACAAAACCATGAGTTCATATAATTTTACAAGCAACAAGAAGATATGATAGAAATAAGGAACGTTAGCAAAAAATTCAAGAAAGGCTGGTATGCCCTAAAAAATGTTGATCTATCGATAGCAAAAGGTGATTTTCTCTTTCTTACGGGTCAAACCGGTTCAGGAAAAACCACTCTTTTAAGGCTTATATATATGGATCTTTTCCCGGACGAAGGCGAAGTGGCTGTAGCGGGTTTTCTATCCTCGACCATAAAAGAAGAAGAAATACCTTTCCTGCGAAGAAGAATAGGCATCATTTTTCAAGACTTTAAATTATTAAAGGACAAAACAGTTTATGAGAATGTTGCATTCGCGCTTGAAGTCACCGGGCAATCGGGCAGAAAAATGAGAGAAAAAGTCATGAAAGCTCTCACTCTTGTGGGTTTATCGCATAAAAGAAATGATTTTCCATACACTCTTTCGGGTGGAGAACAACAAAAAACAGCAATTGCAAGAGCGCTGGTTAGAGAACCTTTCATTCTACTAGCCGACGAACCCACCGGCAATATCGACCCGGAGGGTTCTGAAGAAATAATAAAAATACTACAGGAAGTAAACACTGCCGGAACCGCTGTTTTAATGGCTACTCACGATATAGCCCTTGCAAAAAAAATGGGGGGCAGATTCATAAATCTTGAGCAGGGGCAATTAACAACAAAATAAAATGTTTTCGTTAAGAGAAGCTTTAATAGGACTAAAGAGAAATGGTGTTATGACATTTATTGCCATAGGCATAATGTTTTTTTCTCTTTTCCTGCTGGGAGCTTTCCTCTGGGGAACCTTTAATCTTTTCGGTATAATAAACCTTGCCAGAGAAAAAGTCGAAATAAACGCCTTTTTAAGAGAAAACTTGCCTGAAAAGCAAGTAGAAGAACTTGAAGGAAAACTTATGTCCATGGTAGGAGTGGAAAGAGTAGAATACGTTAGTAAAGAAGAAGCGTTAGATAAATTCCAGGAAGAAATAAAAGATGCTCCGAGCTTACTTGAAGCGATAAAAACGAATCCTCTACCTCCGTCGTTCAGTATAAAATTAAAAGATGGTTTTACTTCACCTGAAAAAGTCGAAGAAATATCAGAAAAAATCAATATTTTCGACGAATTTATAGCTGTAGAATATGGGAAAAGCTGGATTAAAAGATTAGACAGAGTTGTAAAAATTCTATTTCTTTTTGATATACTTCTGGGAATAGTAATTAGTTTTGCTTCGGTTTTTGTAGTATCAAACACTATACGTCTCACAGTTCTCGCACGAAAGAGAACTATAGAAGTGATGAAACTCGTGGGCGCTACAGAAAAAACTGTACACACCCCTTTTATCCTCGCGGGAGCAATAGAAGGCGGTGTGGCGGCGGCCATGAGTGCAGGACTTTTATATTTAATTTATCAATTGACCTCAAAATTTTTCGTTGAATTCTCCTTTCCTCACAATTTCATAACCATTGGGACTATAGCTTTTGGAATCACACTTGGAATGATAGGCAGTAAATTAGCGGTAAAAACAACTTCAAAGGAAATGAGATTTGAGTCTACTGACGTTTAGAGGCGGAATACATCCCCCCTCTTCCAAAGAAAAATCGAAAAACTCCAAAATAAAAAGAATTACACCGCCTGATTTTATATATCTCTATCTATCCCAGCATACGGGAATCCCGTCCAAACCGCTCCTGGAAAAAGGAGAAGAAGTTAAAATAGGGCAGGAAGTCGCAAAAGCGTCCGGGAAATTATCGGTAGGGCTTCACTCTCCTGTAAACGGAGTTTATATGGGTACAGTGATGCACCCCCATCCCTTGGGAGGTAAGAAGGAAGCGATAAAAATAAAATTGAACGAAGAAAATAGAGAACCCTTTAAAGAAACTAAAAGAGATAAAATAACAGATTTAACAAAACAAAAACTTATTAATATCATCAAAGACAAAGGTATCGTGGGAATGGGCGGAGCTGCATTCCCGACCTATTTTAAATTACAGGTCCCCTCAAGTAAAAAAATAAAGGATTTGATAATAAACGGAATCGAGTGCGAGCCTTATCTAACTTCCGATTACAGATTAATGATGGAAAAACCTGAAGAAATCATGAAAGGCGTCGATGTTATAAGAAAAATAATAAAACCGGAAAACGTATGGATCGCAATTGAGTCGAATAAACTCGACGCATTCGATATTATGAAAAACACCTCTTCATTATTCCCATGGGCTAAATTCGTAGTTCTTAGGACTAAATATCCACAGGGTTCAGAAAAACAATTAATCGATGCTATAACGGGAAGAAAAGTTCCGGAAGGTGGTTTGCCTTTTGACGTAGGCGCTTACGTCCAAAATATAGGAACATCCTTTGCAATCTACGAAGCAGTATATCTCAATAAGCCTCTTTTTGAAAGAATAGTTACGGTAACCGGCAACCTGAGGCATCAATCGAACTTTCTGGTACCAATTGGAACGCCTTTCGAGCATCTAATTAAACTCACAGAGGGGCCTATTGGGAAAATTTCAAAAATTATAAACGGCGGACCTCTTATGGGCATAGCTCAATCTCACATCGACTCCTGCGTTGCAAAAGGAACCTCGGGAATAGTTGTTCAGAACGAAAAAGAGTGCCTCGAAAAAAAAACCGGTCCGTGTATAAGATGCGGAGCTTGCGTTAATTGCTGCCCCATGAAACTACTACCTACAGAGTTGTACAAATATATAGAATCGGACAAATTAGACAAAGCGAAAAAAATGGGAGTTTTATCTTGCATGGAATGTGGGAGCTGTTCCTATGCCTGCCCTGCAAATATACCTCTTACACAACAGTTTAAAATAGCTAAGAACAGAATAACAAAAAAGGGTAAATAATGTTGCGTATAAGCCCCGCTCCTCATATAAGTTCTAAAGTAAGCACACCGAAGATTATGTGGAACGTGGTTATTGCACTAATGCCGGCTTTAATATATGCAATCCACATATTTGGAGAAAGAGTCATACTTCTAACCTTGCTTTCTATACTATCAGCAATGGGAAGCGAATATATTTTCCAGAAACTTACAAAAAGAGAAATCCTCATTTCGGACGGAAGTGCGGTTATAACCGGAATTCTCTTGTCTTTCAATATATCCCCAAATTCTCCGTGGTGGATGCCTGCTGTTGGCTCTGCTTTTGCTGTTTTTGTGGTTAAACAGATATTCGGAGGAATTGGTTATAATATTTTTAACCCCGCCCTCGCAGGAAGAGCATTTCTCACAGCCTCCTGGCCAAGCCTTATGGCTGGAAACTGGGCAGCGCCTACCTCGGGAACATTATCAGGATTACAATCACAGGCTCTTGACGGAATATCTCAGGCAACCCCTCTAACTCTACTTAAAGTAAATCCTACCGAATCGATAGCTCAGTCACTAAATTCAACTTATATGCTGAAGGCTCTATTCTTCGGCAAGGTAGGAGGATGTATCGGGGAAACTTCAGCTCTTCTTCTCTTAATCGGTGCTTCCTATCTTTTCATTAGGAAATACGCAGACTGGAAAATCTCACTTGGATATATAGGTTCGGTTTTTGTTTTCTCAGGTATATTATATTATATAGGGCAAACACCTGTAATTCCACTCTTTCATATATTATCAGGCGGAGTAATGCTTGGTGGCCTTTTCATGGCAACAGATATGGTAACCTCACCGGTAACAGTAAAAGGAAGATGGGTATTCGGTATAGCCGGCGGTATAATTTGTGTTCTCATAAGAGTCTGGGGTGGATATCCTGAAGGAGTTTCTTATTCGATTTTAATTATGAACATGTTTGTACCTCTTCTGGATAAAATATCCGAGAAAGCAATATTTGGGAGGTAATGGTGTTACAAAAAATCAGAGAAGTATCTGTATTGTTTTTAGCGGGTATAACTTCAGCATTTCTTCTTTCCTTCGTATACAAACAAACAGCTCCTTTAATTTCTAAATACCGAGAAGAATCACTAAAGAAGTCACTAAAAGAAGTTTTTAACGAACCATCCGTGCGCTTTGAAGAAATAAAAGCGGATACTTTATGGAAAGTTCTAAAAGGAGAAAAGTATATAGGCATTATTTTCCGGTCCGAGAAAAAAGGATACTCCGGTACAATTAGACCTATTGTAGGAGTTGACTCAATAGGAAAAATTAAGGCAGTTAAAATACCAAAAGAAGAGCTTTCGGAAACTCCGGGACTTGGAATGAAAATCGCCGAAGAGAATTTTTTGAACCAATTCAGCAATCTGATTGCGGATGAAATATTCCTTAAAAAAGACAACCAACAAGGAAAAATAGACGCTGTAACTTCTGCCACTATCTCGTCCAGAGCTGCAACAGATGCTGTAAGAGAAGGATTAATACGATACAGGGAATTATTACCAAGGTACGCTTCAAGAGAATTTTCAAAAAACTCTCTTGACTCTCTAGAACAATCAACCGATTCATCATTTAAAGAAATAATATACAACAAATTATGGCAAGCCTCCAATAATTTTGTATATCTTTCAACCGCCGAGGATTCCTCTTTTATCCTTCGATTTCTTACTCAAATTGAAAACAAACGAATCAAAGACATAATAATATTTATAGAGGATATAGAAACCGAGAAGGAAAAAACTTCCAAAGAGAGTAAAGATATAAAGGAATATTTAGAAAGAAAATTCAAAAATGTTTTAATAAAAAACATCGAAAAACTGAAATTCACCTCTGAGTTTGAAGATATTGCAGAAAAAGTTCGAAAAGAAATTCAAATGGGATATAAAAATTATATTGAAGGGAGAGAGCAATAAAACACACTTTTATAGACGGTATAATTAAAAATAATTTAATTCTTGTCCTGGCAATCGGACTCTGTCCCACACTCGCCGTAACCACTTCGGCATACAACGGACTGGGAATGGGTCTCGCTGCAACTTTCGTTTTTGTTTTCTCCAATTTACTGGTTTCTTCTCTACGAAAAATCATTCCTTCTAATTTAAGAATTCCTATATTTATTATTATAATCGCATCATTTGTGACCATGATAGATTATACTTTAAAAGCTTACTTACCTCCTCTTTCTGCTCAATTGGGAGTATTTGTTCCTTTAATTGTGGTAAACTGCGGTATATTGGGAAGAGCTGAAGGATTTGCCTACAAAAACCCCACACATCTCTCCTTTATGGATGGACTCGGAGCTGGAATTGGATTTACTCTGGTACTTTTCATAATGGGAACAATTAGAGAAATCCTGGGCCAGGGTATCTGGATGAGTATTCCCGGTATATTCGATGGTTTTAAAGTTCTGGGCACTTCTTTTGTCGAATCACCAGTAATCCTTCTAATTTTACCCCCAGGCGGCTTTCTGACTATTGCTCTACTCATGGGATTGTTCAATTATTGGAGAAAAAATAATGGATAACTTGTTTTTAATCTTCCTGTCTGCTTTTCTGGTCAACAACATAGTATTAATGAAGTTCTTGGGGCTCTGTCCTTTCTTCGGTGTTTCAAGAAAAATGGAAACAGCTACCTCCATGGGTATAAGCGTTATATTCGTAATGACGCTCGCAACAGTAATAACATGGGTCCTTTATCAATATATTCTTATGCCGCTGGATCTGATTTATCTTAGAACAGTAGTGTTCATTCTTGTCATCGCTTCTCTTGTCCAATTCCTGGAACTTTTTTTCAAAAAACAATTACCGGCACTTTACTCCGCTCTCGGAATATTTCTACCTCTTATCACAACTAACTGTACAATCCTAGGTGTTGCCTTTTTGAACATCGATAACAATTTTAATCTAATTTCAGGAATCGTTTTCGCCATTAGCAGTGGCTTAGGTTTTCTCCTCGCAATAGTCCTTATCGGTTCAATTCGCGAAAGACTGGAAAATGCCCCTATACCGGAACCCCTCAAAGGACTCCCGATATCTTTCGTAATTGCAGCTCTTATGGGACTTGCATTTCTTGGTTTTTCTGGCTTTCTGGGCCTTTCTCTGTGAAGTTCAAAAAAGATTTATATGAATTTTTAAAAAAAGAAATAAACGTAAACAGAGTTCTTAATACTCCTCCCTATCCGGGAAAACTGCTTTTAACCTATGGTTTTAAAGATAAAGCACCTCTTGTTCTACTAACGGAAGAAGACCCCTTAAGAGTTACTCAGGATGCAGAATTCTTCTTCGACAAAGTCTTTCTGTTAACGGAAGAAAGTTTAAACCGTATAGCAGCCGTTATTGCAACGAAAGATTTCGATCTTCTAATTCTCGAAGAAAGAAACCTCAACCTCCCGATACCGGAGCAACAATCCATCAAGCTTGAAATAGGTAATAATATTTTCTTAGAAAACCTTCTTCATTCTCTAGACAGCGGTGGCATGGTCCGAAGGAATCGTGTCTATGAAGAAGGAGAATATGTAAATCGCGGAGGAATAATCGATGTATGGACTTTAAACAATAAAAATCCTCTAAGGATCGAGTTAGAAGGTGAAAGGATAGCTTCCCTTAGATTTTTTAATCCCGGAGATCAGTTATCTATCCAAAGGACCCCAAATGCTACACTACTAATTAAAAAGCGTGAAGATAAACCGGCTAGCCAGATACTAAAGGATTTCTTCAAAATAGGCCCGGAAATAAAAGACTTTAAAGCGGACGTAAAGCTAAGCTCCACCGGTGCTTCTATACCTTTTACTCCTATAATCCCTTTCAGAAGAAATCTCAGAAGTTTCAAACGAGAATTAAAAGCTCTCAAAGATTATCGTATATTCATTGCCGCAGGTACTCCCGGTGAGATACACCGGCTTCGTGATTTATTCGATATCGAATTTCCGCAAATCGAATATTTAGACACCTTCTTATCAAAAGGTTTTATCATAGACAAAATCAAGGTAGGTGTATTTACCGAATCTGATATTTTCGGAGCTCTGCGCGCAAAACACAAAATGAAAAAAGAAGCAATCTCTTCTAAAACCGAAAGAGCATTCAGGCACGGGAATTACATAGTGCATGAAGATTTCGGTATAGGTCGCTTCGAAGGTTTACAAATTGTAGATATAGATAGGCGAAAAAGAGAATGCCTGGCTGTCGAATATAAAAACAGAAGCAGAGTGCTTGTTCCGGTAGAAAAATCCAATCTGCTTACTCCATATATCTCCGGAGGGGAAAAGGAACCTGTACTTTCCGACCTTTCGAAAAATAAATGGGAAACAAAAAAGAGAAAAGTCAAAAAGGAATTAGAGAATTATGCGGAGTCTCTCCTTCTTCTCTACGCAAAGAGGTCGGTTGCCAGAAGACATTCTTATTCTAAGGATATTTCTCTAATAAGAGAACTCGAACTGGCATTCCCCTTTCAGGAAACAATAGACCAGGAAAAAGCTATAGAGAAAGTTTACGCTGATATGGAAAAGGGAAAACCAATGGATAGACTCCTCTGCGGAGAAGTTGGTTTCGGAAAAACCGAAGTTGCTCTTCGTACTGCGTTTAAAGCCGCAATCGAATCCAAACAGTCGGCAATTCTTTCTCCGACAACTCTTCTTGCGGAACAACATTACCGAACCTTTATAGATAGACTTAAGAATTTTCCGGTAAATATCGAACTACTCTCAAGATTTACAAAAAAAAGAGAGAAAAAAATACTGAAAGAAATCCAGTCCGGCAAATGCGATATAGTCATAGGTACCCACATGCTACTCAACAAAAAAATTGAATTTAAGGACCTGGGAGTGCTTATAATCGACGAAGAACAACGTTTCGGAGTAAAACAGAAAGAAAAAATAAAAGAATTAAGAACAAATATCGATGTTCTTTCAATGAGCGCAACTCCAATTCCACGCACACTACAGTTTTCACTTCTTGGAATAAGAGACCTTTCAGTTATACAGACACCTCCCCACGGAAGAAGAGACATAGTAACAAACGTAATTCATTGGAATGAGAGAAAAATTAAAGATGCTATATTAAGAGAAATAGAAAGAGGCGGGCAGGTTTTTTTTGTACACAATAGAGTCTCCAGTATTGAATCTGTTAAAAAAAAGTTAGAAAAGATTGTGCCTGAAATACGAACAGTCATCGGCCACGGTCAACTATCGACCGAAAAATTAGAAAAGAGAATGACCGATTTTCTCAATCACGAATATGATCTTTTACTTTCCACAGCCATAATAGAATCGGGGCTCGATTTACCCAATGTAAATACAATAATAATAGATAAGGCTGAAAATTTTGGGCTGTCAGATTTACACCAGTTAAGAGGAAGGGTCGGGCGCTCCCTGAGGCAGGGCTTTTGCTATCTTATTGTATCTAAAGACCTAAAGGGAAGAGCAAAAGAGAGAATATCTACTATAAAAACATATTCCCAGTTAGGTTCCGGTTTTAAAATCTCACTTAAGGATCTGGAAATAAGGGGAGCCGGCGAGATTTTAGGCAAGGAACAACATGGTCATATAGCGAGCATTGGGTATGAATTATATTTAAAAATACTAAACGAAGCAATTAACAAGGCTAAAGGCGAAGAAATAATAGAAAAACGGGAAGCGGAAGTTTCCTTGCAGGGCTCTTTTTATATTCCTAAGGACTATATTTCGGAAGAAGACGAGAGATTAGAATTATACAGAAAAATTTCATCCGCCGAGAATTTATCCGAAGTCGACAAAACAGAAAAAGAAATAGAAGACAGATTCGGTAAAATACCGTCCAATGTTACCCGAATATTAAAATGGGCAAGGATTAAGTTATTCGCAGAATCCCTGGGGATAAAAAAGGTCGACGAAGGATTAAAATATTTCTCACTTGAAGTAGAAAGCCATTTTAGTAAAACTCAAATAGAAAAACTTATATCTACTATCCGGGAAATCAAATTCTCACATAAAAATAATATACTTTCCGTCTCAGTACCACGGGATCTGATCTTTGTATTTTTTGAAACCCTCAATAATTAGCCACAAAGGCACTAAGAAAGAATTCAGAAGCCAGAAGCCGGAATCCAGAATCCCGTCTCCACCCCAAAATTAATTCTCACACAAAGACACAGAGGACACAAAGCCCGCACACAACCTCAAAAGTTATTTTGTTGTTGCTAAGTCCCAACCCCCAAATCCAAAATCCTAAGTTAGGACGCAGATGAACACAGACAGACAGGATTTGTTTTGTTTGTTTTATTCATATCTCAAGACCCAGTAGTCTTTACTTTAAAAAAATTTAGTATAAATTATAAATTAAGATTAAGGAGGATGATATGGCAAAATCTTTTAAAAAAATTTCCAAACAAAAAGGTCTTAGTCCAGGCACAGTGGTTTACATAGGAGAAGAAAAGACCGCCGAAGTTCGTATAACGGTTATAGATTACAATAAAGACGAATTTCAAAAAAAAGAAAGGGTAAAAGCAGAGGATTGTTTCCCCTTTAAAGATAAGGACTCTATTACCTGGATAAATATAGACGGTGTCCACAATACAGAAGTCATCGAAAAGATGGGGAAAATTTTTAACTTGCATCCTCTTGTTATGGAAGATATAGGCAATACAACTCAACGTCCGAAAGTAGAAGATTTTGAAAAATTCACATTTGTTGTATTTAAAATGCTTTATTACGACGAAAAAGAAAAAATTAAAGTCGAGCAGGTAAGTTTAATACTGGGTAAAAATTTCGTTATTTCTTTTCAGGAAACGGAAGGAGACGTTTTCGATCCCATCCGAGAAAGAATAGAAAAAGGAAAGGGACGCATAAGACAAATGGGCAGCGATTATCTGCTTTACAGTTTAATAGATGCGGTGGTAGACAACTATTTTTCCGTGCTTGAAACGATGGGGGACCGAATCGAAGAATTAGAAGAAGATATTATCGAGCGAACAGCTTCCGATTCCCTACAAAACGTACACAAATCGAAAAAAGACATGATATTACTCCGCAGGTCTGTATGGCCCTTAAGAGAGGTAATACATTCTCTCTCCAGGGAAAAAACAGCTCTTGTTTCCAGAGACGTACTTATATATTTCAGGGATGTCTATGACCATACAATTCAGGTAATCGAAACCGTAGAAACTTTCCGTGATATGCTTTCAGGGTTACACGATACATACCTCTCGAGCATAAGCAATAAAATGAATGAGATTATGAAGGTTTTGACTATGTTTGCTTCGATTTTTATTCCCCTAACTTTTATTGCCGGTGTTTACGGCATGAACTTTCATTTCATGCCTGAACTTAATTGGCGCTGGGGTTATTTCACTGTATGGGGAATCATTATTACTGTTGGAATATCGATGCTATTTTACTTTAAACGGAAAAAATGGTTGTGATTTTCAATTAAGAATCCAATACCATTAAGAAAAAAAGGTTCTTTCTGCCGAAAGAACCTTTAGTATATAATCAAAATATAATAACAATTAACAAAAAGTCAAGGACATATTAGAAAAAATTTTGTTTTTGTTTTTAAGGTATTGATTTCCAATTTCTTATATGCAAAAAAGTTTGATTGTCCTTAAAGGTTTTTTGCTATATTTTAGAATAAATTTAGCGTTTTTTATGTTCTATTCCGAGAGTTGCAACCTCGGTTCCCCCCATTCTTCTAAGTATTTATCAAAAGTCTCTTTTACTTCGGGATCATCGGTTTTTACTTCCATGTTTCTTATTTTATTTTCGTATGTTTTACCCCAGAGCCCTATTATAAGAGTTATCACTCCAAATAGAAACAGAATAAAAGCTGCCTCTTTGAATAATTTATTTAGCGCCAGAACTCCCAAAATAATGATTAGGACGATAAAGAAAATAATATAGTATACTGCCAGTTTCATGTTGAGGTTTATAACTTCTTTAATTATCTCCAAATCACTCATAGACATAATCACGCCACCAGTTTCTTTTAATGCAGTTTTTATTTTTGAAACAGCATAGAAATGAAAAATTAGTGCGATCCCCACCGAAAATCCGAGTATAACCAGGGAAATTTGAAACATAAATCCTCCTTATTTGTATTTTAATTGTAAATAAAAAGTTTCATTATGTCAAGATATTGCATATCACTATTTAGCGAAACCTTTTTATAACAGTAGATTTTTTTTATTAATAGTGTATAATATATTTTGTACGTAACACAAGAAGATAAAACCTTGAGGATTAATTCATGAATGGTTTAGTTTTATGAAAAGATTTTTAAAGAAAGTTCTAATATCTGTCTTTCTTGTGATGGTTTTATTACATTGTTTATAACGGATTAATTTTGGGGGATTTTATTGAATTTTAAAACTAAAGATACTTTGGCAAATGAAGAAATAGAAAAA
>CAYQMH010000046.1:0-16452 GCA_964418485.1 uncultured bacterium
GACGTGTAGCTTTACGCATAAGCATTAATTGCAAAATAGTACCAGTTAAAGCTCCTAATCCTTTAACCATATAATATGAAGAAGATTCATTAAATTTGTTTAATCCAGAACCCTCCCATTTAATAAGTTTATTAGCTATTGGCAAAGATTCTACAAATCCCATCCATATTGCATTATCATGTCCCATATCCTCATAATCTATTTTCACAAAATGCTCAGAATCTCTTAGAAATTGAGCAAAATTTTCTTTCCCCATGCTTTTAGCAAAGGAATCTTCTATTGATTTCATTAAAAATAAAGGTGAAGTTCCTATTGTAGCCTTACCAATAGGGGTAGTATAAAATTTTTCTTCAGCTCCCTTTATCCCACCTAACAATTCTGAAGCTCTTTTTGTAAAGACTTCATCTCGTAATCTTTGAGCAAATATCTTAGAACCTCTTTTCGCCACTGCCTTATAAGCTTCTTCTGGACTTAATTGTGTTACTTCTTTAGCAAAATCTTCCGCATCTTCAATACCATATTTACTTAAATATTTAGTAAAAGTTTTTTCTATTCCTTCTTTATCTTCAGGGTCATCATAATAAAATCTTTCTCTCTGTAATGGTATAAAAGGAATCTCCGCAAGAGCTTCGGCAATCGTAATATTTCCTCTCATCAATGGAGCTATAACTCTTTCTGCAAAAGGTTTTTGAACTTCATTCCGTATTCCCATACTGGCAAATTTTAAAGAATCAAGTTTTTCGTTGAGAGTTAAATTATGATATGCTTGAAGCGTATTGGTTGGCATTATTTATTTTTTACCTCTTTTCAGAAATTCCAATATAGCAATTGCGCCACCTCCTGGATATTTCTGAGCAGAAAATTTTCTTGCTTCTTTTAATTCTTCTTCCGTAAAAATATCCAATGCTCTATATCTCTCTGCAATATTAGATACATCAAGCGGATTAGGAGATTCTAATGCTCCATGTCTATAGAAGAACTCAGTAAAATCTGCTATAAAATCAGGAGTAACTTTTTCATTATCAAACCATAAATCTATATATCCTTCAAATTCTCCAGGTTTTCCCATTAATATTTCTCTAGCTCTTTCTGTTTCTCCCATAGTAACAGCATCGGCAATATCTCTAATATATGATTTATGTGTTTCTGCTGTTACCCCAGGGCTGTATTCTACCGCTCTGTCTAATAATCCCATGCTTTCAAAATCTCGGATTATATTTAATCCAGTTTGTTCCATTCTATTTTCGTATTCAAATAGCTGCATTTTACGTAAATCATCAAGATTCATCAAATATCCCATATTAGTCTTTTGGTCTATCATTCCTACAGCATTTTTAAGAGCAGCATATTCTTGAAATTGTCTTGGATATTCTCCAGCATAATCCTGCACCATACCTCTTTCAAGGGTTTCTACTCTCGAATATTCTTGCAGCATAGGTATAGCTTGCATGTGTTCAGGATTCACAAATCCAAATATATCCGCACTTATTCCCGCATATCCCAATACTTCATCTACTAAAGCTGCATTTCCTTGATTCCTATTCATTCCTGGATTCATAATACTTTCAGTAAAATCCCTGGCATATTTATTCCAATCCCCACCCATAGCATTAAGTCTATTCAATACTAAAGATTCTGGCTCAGTTAATGTACCTGCATCTAATTTTTCATTTAATCTATCAGACAGCTCTACAAGTAAATGTCTTATAAACGTAGGCATATTTTTTTGCGTCCATCCCCACCAATCAGGGTCTTTTCCAAATCGTGCTTTTTGCTGGGTAATAAAATTAGCTTCTCCAGTTGGGCTTACTCGACTTTCTCCTGTAAATCTTTGCTTGGCATTATTTAATGCAGTCGAAGCTATTGAAGCCATTGGGGAATCAGGAGAAACTGCTATTTTAATATTTTCCAGAACTCCATCTATATTAGATATACCTGGCTCTGTACCGAATATACCTTTAACAGAACTAAAAGCTTCATTGATTGTTTTAGGCTCAGTATAATATTGACCTAATTTTTTAAGTGTTTCATCAGCTAAGCTCATATCTCCTTGCTGCATTGCTTGCTTATATAGATTTAATCTTGGGCCAAAACTACGGCTATCTCCATATGTTCCTATAGTAGCCGTATTAATTATTTTATCTACATCAGTCAATAAATCTCTTTTATGTTCTATTGCTCGCAGTTCTTCATTATAAGGAAATTCTCTAATTTTTCCACTTCCCTGAGTTAAAGCTTTCATTTTGGCAGCCCACTGTACTATAGCTGCATCCAAAATAGCTTCCTCATCTGCACGTTTCTGTTCCACTACAAACATTTCTTTTTGTGTTTTAAGCTGTTCCCAGGATAATTCAAGTTGTTTTTGTGCTAATGCTTGCCCAAATGCAGTTGAAGCTATTTGCAATCCAGGAAATGCTGCCCTTGCTTCCATCATAGTTTTTCCTACTTCTGCCATCTTATCCTCCTATTCAAAAAGATACGCATATTTCCCACCAAACTCATGTTGCAAAAATTTTTTCTTCATAGTAGGGTCTGATAAACTTTTAAATATATCCCATGCTTTTGTTTCATCAGACATTTCTCCCATCTGGTTTGAAAATCCTGTACGTTGCTCTCCTAATGCCTTAGTCCCATAATATCCTGCTATATCTCCAGCTACTCCTTCAAAGAATTGCCCTAATCTACTAGGTTGTTGGGCTTGCATCATAGATTTCTGCATCCCCCATTGCAATCTTGCGTTTGCCTGCTGCATTTCATACGCACTTAATTCTCTTCCCATTACTTCATTAAACTTTTTTTGTATATCTACAATCCCTGAAAGATAAGCCCCTCCAGATAATCCACCGCCTCGTGAAGCTTCTAATCGTAATCTGCTTACAGCTTCTTCTTCTTGCGGTTTAAGCATTTTACGCAACTGATGCTCAAAATATGTTCTCTGTGCTCCCCAAGCTGGTTCAGCAGGCTCCCCGCCACCTCCGAATAATCCTCCTAAAATTCTGCCTCCAATCGAAACTCCAGTTGCTATTGTTAAAGGGTCAAACATATTATCACCTCCTATACTCCATATATTCTAAACACATATATCAAATCGGATTCTATCGAACAATATGCCAACAAATTATGTCCATCAAAAGCTAGTTCTGATTCAGAGTTCCAAGACCCCACATTGGCAGTATAATCTCCTATTACTGTAGATAAAGAAGACTCTGAAGTTAGACTATCATAGCCTGCACCCATATCAATAACCCTTACTACATCAGAATCCGCATGAAGCACAAATAAATATTGACCTTTACGTGCAATTTCTCTGCCAAAGAAATTCCCGTCATCATCGTTAATTGTAACAGAAGGGCTTGCTAAAGTTGAAATATCTATTATACCTGGACCATTTGTTGAAGCTGTCCCAGCGTAAAAAATTTTATTGACATCGCTGCCTAGCACCATCCTACTGATATATTTAGTGGCAATTTCTTTCGTGGCAGAATAAGGCACTGTCGCGGGGGCAGAAACATCGTACACGCCTATCTTATTAGTAGTTAAATAAGACACAATTAAATAATTATTGGTATACATTAACTCGAAGTAGATTCCCGAAGTCAAAGCGTCAACAGATGCGGATATAGCGGCTTTATCAGAAATGTCAAAATAGTATACGTCTTGTGCGGTATTATGTGATACCCAAGCATGATTTTCATCATCGGAAATAGCCATACGCAAAGCGCAACTACTTGATGTACCAAGAATTACACTATCTTGCAAATTCAAATCATGGTCTAAAATAGCAAAATAGTGTCCCCCATAAGCAACATAAACATAGTTTGCTGTAACTTTTATTTGAGAAATACCTAACCCATCTGTAATCGTAGCTGTGGCAAGCAAGGTCAAACTCCCATCCAGATTTACCAAATATTTTCTTATATAACAATCTGATACTGTCCGGAGAAACCCTACGAACAAATAACTACCATAAAAACAAGAAGTCTGAGGATTTGTAACAGAAGTAGTGTTGGCAAGCCTTACCGTAACAGTATCTTGGACAGCAGAAGATATAGAAATATTGCGGTAAGGTTTTTCCCAATAATGCAATTCATACCTGTGAAATCTCCAATCTACTCCCTCCCCAGTAATACTTATTTTTAACCATTTGCCTTGTATCTCTGTAGGCAAGCTAATATAATAATCTTTTATATAATCAGTTCCTTCCAAAACAACGCTAGTTGGGTAAGAGTATAAAGCGTTGTCTTCAGAAGAATATTCCCCTCCGCTCGTTCCTATGGTAATATATAATATTTCATCCGAATCTCCGCTAAAACTCATCCATAGTTTTCTATAATGCTTTACAAAATAATCATATAAAATCCAACCGCTTTCCCATTCTGTATCTATATCTTTAGTCGTGGAATCTCCAGAATACCATACACTAACATCTGGGTCATCCAATCTGTAAATGTGTTTGTAGGTTTCAGTAGGATTTTTCCCTATTCCCAATGTAATATTTTCTTCCATTTGCAAATAATCATAAAAACATTCAGATAATTTATGCCAATTCCCAAATTTATCATGTACTAAAGTAAAAGTATCCGAAGAATCTGCATTTGCATCATCTTTACTTATCCAATATTCTCCATTTACAATTCCAACATGAAGCAAATCTCCACTATCTCCATCTTTTGTATAAGTTACAAATAAACTATCTACGATAGGAGTATAATTAGCTATTCCAAGTTCTAATGTAACTCGCAATTCCAAATCGGTAGTACTGGCGGAAACAGTATTGGGGAATAAAGATATTTCTGTCCAATTTCCCCAAGAATCGCTTATTTTTTCTCTCTTTTCAATAGTTGCTGTAGAACCCGCAGGAACCATTTTGCGGCAATAAATCTTTTCAAAATCATCATTCGCTCCCTGTAAACTCATTGTATCAGAAGTCCAAACCCCAGTCAAAGCCCATTCAACATCTTCTGATTCATCTGTAGCAAATATTTTACACCATACAGAAGCATCGGTAGCAGCAGTCCAAGTTCCATTATCTTTATAAGCATATTGATAAGAAGCTTTATACTTCGTAGAACCCCATCTCCAATTATTATTAGTATCTCCCACTTTCCCTATTACAAGCCAATACCATGTACCGCTTTCCAAAGATTGAGTATCAAAATCAAATCGTAAAATATCATCTTCCTCGGTAAAATTTGAAGCAGTAGCAATCCATGTTACGCTTGGAGCACCCACACTTTCATAATGTATCTTTATAGTTGGATAATCTGGAGAACCTGTCTTAAGATTTACCAAAAGTTCTCCTCTAACTGTTGCGCAATCTGCATCTATTCTGAATCTCTGCGCATATGCTCTATCTTTAGATGTAGTAACAAAATATGCTAAAGCATCCACGTAACCAGATAAATATGGATTGGATACAAGAATGTCCCCCGTCCCCTTAAGATAAAATGTCATATATCTACTGGTATCGTTGTGAAAATCTTCAGACCAATTCTCTCCCCCATCCTCACTAGCAACCATTTTCCCTCCAGGATAATAATCTTCATTAGGGTCAGTATAGCTATATATTTGCCAATCCGTATGGAAACCACCTTGTGCTGGTATAGTTATCCAATATCGGGTTCCTTTAGCGATGCTTAAAGTTTCACTTAATTCGCATTCGTGGTATCTAAAAGGTGGGCCTAAAGCTATTTCCCTTGACCAAGTCGCTAACGTTTCATTTATATTCGGTTTTCCGCTATCATCTGCCCTTATGCTGCCAACAAATTGCTCATCCTCTGCCCCAGAATCAGCCCGCATACGAATAACAACCGATTTTAATAATACCGTATCAGAAGTGCTACCCGGAATGATAAACGGTTGCGCATAATAATCTTCATCGTGAGTAATACTAGTACTAAAATATTCATCACACGCCAAACACCAATCTAAAATCCCTTCTAATCCTAGCATTTCCCGCAAATTAGGTTGTAGGGATATTGCTCCTGGTATATAATCGCTGCTTATCCCATTTTCATAAGTTCCTAATTCAAAATCTTGTTGAGAAGTATAAAGAAAATACCTTTTGGATTTTTCAAGTCCGCTGAAATCTACCGAACTTATTTTCTCAATTATCTGTATTTTAGTACCATCAAAAATCCATATTCCTTTTCCGCATATGCCCTCTAATCCATGCACACTTTCTTTAACCGAATTTTCATAAGCTCCAAAAGCATCTTCCAATAAATGTTGTTCATGCGGTTCTGCGCTTAATAACCAAATTTTATTTAAAGTAGTAGCTATTACTTTATTTTGAAATCCCCAGAGATTAGTTATTGGTTCTCCTAAATCGAAAAAATCATTTGAATTAAAATAAACCCTTCCTACTTCAGAAAATTGCACTTTTGTAGGAGAATCTACAGTATATCCAATCCATATCCGACTACCATAGCTTATTCCGAATTTAGCTTGCGGAGTAATACTGGAAGCAGTATCTTCAGTATATTTAGTAGCATCTGTTATTTCTCTATCTTCTGTTAATTCTTCGTCTAAAATAATTTCAATAGTATCATTATCATCTTCTTCATAGACAAAATACCAATTAGTCCAGGCATCATTTGTACCATCACTATCCGAATCATAATAATAAGAAGCATACACTCTTCTTCCTTTACTGCCTTCAGGAGGCGTATCAACGGTTAATTTTACCTTATGGGTATCATGAAAAAGCCTTACTCTAGCACTTCTACTTAACGCACTTCTTCCTCCATTCAACTCATAATCATATGCAAATTTCCATTCTGTATGTATTTTAGAAGCCTCTCCCTCTTCATAAGGTTCGGCTATTATATCTTCAGGAGCACTTCCTCTTCTTTCTGCTTCATGCCCTGGTCTCCAGCGATACATACCTTCTGCCATATTACCAACCCACAATTCTCCAGCATGATTAGCAAACCAAGTAGCTTCAGTGAAAGACTGAGACAATGTCGCATATAAAGCATAATCAGGATAAGTCCAAAGCCTTACAGCATTATCATCATGATATACAGCTATATAATCTTCTCCTCGTGTTAAATATGCTCCCAATTTTTTAGCACTATCATATGTAGCATTAAAAGCTTTTTTACGAGTACACCCATTTACAGTTTCAGGGACACCAAGTGTACCTATTTTCATATTTGTAAAAACAACAGCTTCGTTAGGCGGAACTTTCTCATCGGATAAATCTAAGTTAAGTCCTAGTAAATTATCTACCGATAGTATTTTATATTTATCAGCTAATTTTTCATAAGCGTTCATCGTTATTAGATGACCCGTAAACGGTTCTTCCACCTCCTTGTATATTGTCATATCCAATATCACGAGGTATTTGTTTATATGGATTCATTAATGGTAATGCAGCAGTTTTAAGTCCGAATAAAAACTTTTCAGCTTTTCTATCCCATTTATCATCTAAAATAACTCCTCTATCTTGCAACATAGCTTCACTTGTGCATTTAGGAATTAAATACCCATTAATTATATTATCCGTTAAATCAATAGTATCGATAGTGGCATAGTCATCTGGAATTTTAACATACATAACTCGTATAGTAGAACTAGTTGGTTTATAGAAATAAAGTCTGTCTCCTCTGATTGTAATTCGCTCTATCTGTTCTGTATCTCCCCATTCTGTTTGTCTATGCGGGAAAAAGAATTGTGGAGAAATATATGTAGTAGGATTATCTCCAGCCCATGCAATAAGAGAAGGTTCCCACGGAGTATACTCCAATGATGTATAAGCATAATATTCTTCATCATCATCTCCAGGAATTAAGGAAAGACTTGTTTTTCTTTCTATTAATCCCTTAAGATAAATATACCAACCAGCTTCCCATAATGACCCAATAGCTATTTTCATTTCTGAATTTAAGGTTCTAAGTAAAATAGCAGGAGTAAAAGCTCCATCGGTTTGGGGTTCTTGTAGATTATCACGTATTTTAGTTAACGCAGCAGAGACTAACATCTCTCACCTAACTTTCGGGTATAAAAACTTTACCTTCCTGCTTCAGGCCTGTTTCGTCTCTCTTGATTATTTCTTCTATTTTCTTAGGATTCATTTTTTTCTCTCCTTGCAAGCTCATAGGCAATCTTCCCCTTAATTCACGGACTTTTGCATATTGGTCCAAAGTAAGTTCTTTAGCGTGCTTATCTATAGAAAGAATATAATCAGCACAATCTCTCATGGTAAATCCATCACCAAATTCTCTTTTATATGTTTTAGAACCTAAATCAACAGTATGATAATGCGGATTAAAGAAAACTTCTACCATAGGCCATCTTTTCTTAGGGTCTAATCCTTCGATAGGTATAGGCTTTTTAGGAACATATATTTTCCCTGTATTCGGAGCGTATAAAAAGATATGTTCTTCAAAATCTTCTGGAATATTTTTAGCATTAGGTACAAAGCTTTTATATACCTTTTCCGCAATCTCTTTATCTATAGTAGCCAAAGATAAGCTATTTCTATTGATTTTCTCTTCTGGGAATAATTTTTCTATAACATCAGCGATAACTTTTAATCCCTTACTTCTTTCTGGTAAAGATTCTTTCCCTATTTCCTTTAATCCTTTATCTATCCTGGTTCTTAAATTAGATAATCTAACAGTTTTTATTCCTTTACCTTTCGCCATCTTATTTCTCCTTTACTTTAACTTTATCAAGAACAACTTTATTTAATTTAAATGAAGGGATATATATTTCTTTATCTTTTTCGGAAATATGGATATATTTCTTAGAGAAAATCTTATGTGCAACATCTTGTGCAGCTTCCATGTTCAAATCCTCTTTCAACACATCTTTTTGTATAATGTCAATAGGTTTTTTTTGTCCTTCAATATATATTCTTGTACGCCAAACTTCTTTCATCTCTTCTCCTTTTTCTCTAAAAGGGGAGGTATTGCCCCCCCTTTTAGAATTACCGTTTATTATGCAGCAGATATATTGTACTGAACTAAGGTGAATGGATTATATACTGCAAGTCCGCTTTCGCTGTGAATTTGATAACCAACTTTCAAATTAGAGCCATAATCAATGTCTCTTTTTTTATGAGGTATCAAAGTCCTTCGTCTAAGATAAGCAGGGTCTACGCTAATTCCCCAATATCTGGGTTCATTATACGTACCTTTCATGCAAGGATTCATAAGTAAAGCCACATTACCATAAATAGTATGGATAACAGGCATATCAAAACCAAGTTGGTCTGTATAAGTTATAGCTATTTTGCTTTCATACAAATCCATTATCGCTCTTCCAAATGCTTTACCACACACAATATATTTAAGTTCTGAAGTTCCATAAGTAGTTACATCTTCGAGATAGTTATTCCATAACGCAAGAGTTAATGCTGCTTTAGTAGAGCTATGAGTATGAGACATATTAGCATCAACTTTATTGCTTTCTGCATAGTCAACCCAATATTTCAATCCACCTGAATATCTATAATGAGTTGTAGTATTCTCATACCTGTCCATATAAAGATTAAGTCTTTCTCTGGCTCGTTTATAAGCAAGCATTACTTCCCTATCATGGAAAGCCTGTCTATCGGTTCTATACTTTGTCGCATTGGATGTGAAAGTCCAATTTATTTCACAGGCTAAAGGTGTAGTATAATTGTAGTATTCGTTAGGAGTATAGGAATATTCATCAGGATAGCCGCCTTCTGCGGTTACTGTTCCAACAATATAAAGTTTATCTGCTGTCGAAAAAGTGTCTTTAGTAGCGTTATTACAAGCACGTTGCACAGTAAGTGTAGTGCTATTATCTACAGATGAAACTCTTATTTGCTCGCCATATGTTGACCCAAATCCTTCAAGAATATCTCCATCAAAAACTCCAGTAGTACTGGAAACCGTAAATTCCGTTTCCGAATTATCTATTTCTTCTCCAAGAGTAACATATACAGTCTGCTCGGCTGCTCCCTCCCATTCTATTTTTGGGCCATCAGCTCCCTCTTGAGGGAGCAAATTCATAAGCGCGTCCAAAGGTGTTTGTTTGGGACTGAGACCCTCTATTCTCGGCTTTACATCTATACCTGCCGATTCAGTAGTAGTCGCATCTACATGGTATATCATTTAAGCCTCCTTTATAATTATCGTATTTTCGCTTTTTTATTAAACTCATCTAATTCCCTATCCGCTTTGATAGCTTTATCAAAAGCATCATCGGTAGGAGATTTGACAGAGGCTTGTCCAGGAGGCAGATTTCCGCCGCCGCCTTCAGTATAAACTGGATTTGAAAGTTTACTTAATAACGCAGGATTAGAACCCGTCATTCCCAAATAGGAAATCAAAGCCGCTTTTACAGGATTTCTAGCATAATAAAGAAAACCTGCATCAGCTCTAGGTTTGCCAGTATTACCATCCCAAAGTATTTCTGTAATAGCTTTTACATATGGGCCGACTTCTTTTTCGGGTATTTGAGAAATAAGCTCTCTATACGAAGTATCCAATTGACGCACATTCCGTTCCTGTTCTTCTCTTTGTTCGCGTTTTTCCGCTTCAGAAAGTCTGGCATCTATAGCGTTTTGCCTGGCTTCAAGTTCTTTATCTTTCTCGCTTCGTATCTGATATAAAAGCCTTTGAGCTTCTTCGTCAGTAATCTCAGGTTCTTTCTTCTGTTCTGGTGATTTTTTCGCTTCAGGTTCTTTTGCAGGTAGATTTTGTTTTAAAGCTTGCATCAATTTATTATCAGGATTTTCAAATAAGCTTTTCACAATATCATCCTCTTTCTGTCCAATCTTTTTTTCTGCATTGCGATACATATCAACCACTTTTAAAAAATTGTCCTGCGTTAAAGAAACATCCTCTCCCAATTTATTTTTTAACCAATCCTTTGTATCATCAGGCACTTGGCTTAAATCTAGACTGGGGCCTCCATTCTGCTTGGGTTCAGGGGTCATAACCTTATCTGAATCTAACATTATTCCTCCTTACGGGGTTCAGCGACAAAACTAGCAAGAGCTAATTGAGATTCCTTTTCAATTTCTTCTACAGTTTTTTTCTCGCTGGACTTATCCGTTTTGGTTAAAGATAAAAGTTTAGAGGAGGCATTGTTTATCTCGTTCTGCATAAATTCCACTATAGGCAGTCCTGCCTTCCATTGTTTTGATGCCTTATCCTCTTGTCCATAACTTATTCTCATTATAATAAATTTTTGCCAATAATTTAAGAAATTATTTAATCGGTCTTTATTGGCTTTTACTTTTACTAATTCAGCCATTCCTTCATAAGCTTTTATATATTCGTCTTTGCTAATTATTTCTATCATGCTACACCTTCCATTGTCTTAAGTGGAGATATTGCTCCTCCGCCTCCAAGCATTGAAGGCATTTGTCCTAAAGCTTCAAGATTTAATCCTTTTATTTCTTCTTCTTTCTCGACAATAATTTTTCTTATTTGAGGGACTGGGAAAGTTTCAAGAAGCAAATCAATAATACCCTGCTCATTAAGTCTTTCTCTCGGTACTACAGTTACCAACAATCCTATCGCCTGTGCTATTAACATACGTTTTTGCTCATCATTTAAAATGTCCCCAGATGCTTTCGATTGTATTCTCATGCGCTTTAATAAAGGTATCAATGAAGCTGGAGTAAGTTCGTTTTTACTGGCTATACCAGTTATATCCTTAAATAATGTAGTGGAACCTGAATGAGCTATCCTGTCAACTATAAGATTAGAAGCAGGCAGGAAATAAGTGCTTTCAAGAATACGCACTTTCATCCAGAATCTAATATTGGCGTTCATTAAATATAATTCAGCTTCTTTTCCTGATTGCCGTTTCGATGGTGTCTGCCCACGTAATGTATCAAAAATTCCAGTAGCTCTTTGACATTCATTCCAAAAAGCCTGTTGGTCAAATTCTAATACTCTTGAAGCATCTGTAGTTACGATGGGCTTTGGTTGATATTCCGGCAACATACCCAATACTATTCCGCCTGGCTCAGAATTAACTAAAGGCCTTGCGTCAACATTAGGATGCACATACCAATAATTCAACCCTACCATTTTACCGTTATCAACTCTCAAATTACGAAATACATTCGCAGTAATTTGCTCATATTGTAAAAGTTCGGATTCTCCCATTGCGATTATTCTATTGGCTTCCGGTATATCCTGAGCCATAACATATGGGAAAGAATACGGCATTTTTTCTTTTCTGATAATAGTTGAATAATTTAAAAGCGTAATTAATTTATCATGTTCTCTATCCCAAATCTCTGTTATAATATTCCCCTTCACATCCTGAGAGCGAAATCTTATATCCCATTTTATATTTCGTTCATTCAGCCCTTCCTTAACTTTTTTCTGGTCATATACATCTTTGTATTTTTCAAAATGACTATCTGGCACTATTTTTTCATGACTAGCCCAATCTACTTCATTCCAATTTCTTGCCACAGGCTGCCATAAAGCGTCCCATATATGTATTAGTTCTCGTTTAACAATATCTTCTGGGTTATCTGGAGGCATGATTTTTACCATACAATTCCCATAAATTAAGGCATCACTTACTACATTACAGTCAAAAAGAAAAGTCTCTGGCTTGCCGTAAAAATATTCAAATAAATCCTGTAAACATGTATTTAATTCTTTGGTTTCAGGGTCATCTTTATTACCCACAATTTCCGCTGTAGTCGTTATATTATCACCATTCATATGAACCATAATATGCGCTTTCATTGTCTCTATTATCGGGTGCGTCAAAGGTACTACAAGATTAGCTCTGTTTTTCTGGCTTACGGGAGGCTCTGGAGGAATCTGCATCCAATATTTCTGCATTTGCAACCAATTTGGAGAATGTTCTTTTTTGAAATTTTTAGCTTCTTGTATTTTTATATCCCAACCGTCAGTAGGATTTCTTTCAGACATTTATTGCTCCTTTTTCCATCTAACTCTATTTCTTTTATATAATGCTGAACGCTCTATTTTTTCGGCCTCTTTTTTACCAAGAATTTCTATCGCTTCATCCATTTTGGCTGGACTGAAATATTTTCTGTAAGGTTCGCCATAATTAAATTCATATATAATTTTCTTAGCTTCAATTTGCGACATCATTTATTTTTCCTGTTTATAAATATTAATAAATTTTTTACATTTGTCAAGTGCATTATACACCAGCCTGTGCATATAAGGGTTGCATTGGAGCATAATTTGATTGATAAGCAGCTCCGAAAAGTCCAAGTTCCTGGAACATTCTATTGCCGTATGCCAGCATATCCACAATATCATCCCATTTATGTTGCGGGAACAATTTAAGTTCATCAAAAACCAAATCTGGCAGAGTATCTTTAAAATTCAATAAATGCGAATCGAATAACGGTTCCAGAGACATTTGATTTCGCCATCTTTTATCTTCATTCCCAGGGTGCATCGGATAAAATAAATCCGGGTTGATTTTTGTTTCTCCGCGCATAGCTCTTTCGCCGAGTATAGATTCCATATCATGTTGACCTGTTTCTTCTATTCCGACTCGCAGAGGACAAAGTTCTGGAGTATTAACTATATATTCTATTTCTCGTATTCTTTCAGTAGTACCCCAGTCTCCTGTTTTAGCCCATACAAGTATAACTCTGCCAGTATCGTATTTTTCCAATACTCCAAGCGCATCATTATCATGCCCGCCTTTTTTAGCGGAATCCAAAAAAGCTACTCTGCCAATAAGTATGGCATTATGTTTTACCCAAACTATATTACCATGTTCATCCACTTTCTGTATCTTTTTTTCGATATTACTTCCATTTTTTTCCGTATGATACAGTAAATATTTTTTATTCAAAAAGATTGCATCTTCTTCAGCAATAGGGTTATTTTCGTAATTAGCCGCATAATCTCTGGCAGTCTGACAATCTTTTTTCAATTTCGGAATAATTGACAAAGGATATTTTTCGGGAAATGTAGGTTGTCCGTTTTCATCGGTAATACTCATAACCAATTTCATATAATCTGGATTTTCAAGTAGTTCTCCATGAGCGTCATCAAAATGCCAGCGAGTACCGACATCCCATATTCTGCCGACTTTTGGATTATCCAGCAAAGGGACTATATTTCTAATAGCGTATTTTACTCTTTCTCTTTCGGTTACGGTTCTGCTGTTTACATCATCCACGGGGTCATCGAGCATAACTTCATCATAATGCTGGGATGGTTTTTTCTGCTGAAGAGTTTTTAATACTACGGTAGGTTCTCCCATAGGAGGAGGATTATCGCGATTAACGGTATATTGTACGGTTGACCATTTGCTGCCTCTCTGACTTTTAATTACGCCATCCATAATTTCAGGAAAACAAGCGAGGAATAACGGAGATTGTAAGATTTCCTGGTCTGCCGCTATAAAAGATTTTCCATTCGTTTCGTTATTCGGAATAATACAAATTCGGATATTCGGGTTATTAATTATGCGCCAAATTCTATATGCGCTGAGAATAGAAGTCTTAAGAAATCCGCGAGGTAAGAGCATAATAAATCTAATCCAATTATGATATTGAACCAGATTACAGATAGAACCATGAAGGCATTGATTCATACAGACATCGAATCCGCTGTCTTCAGGGAATTTTTTTACATTACTTTCATTATAACCACAAAGAAGATAAGCAGTAAGCCAAAGAGATTTTTTAAAGATTTCACGTAATTGTAAAATTTGAGGAGATAGACCATATTTTTCAATTAAGACATTTTGATACACTTTCGTCTACCTCTCGTAAACATCCGAGATTTTCCGCGATTTTTTCCAATAGCGGAGTAATATCCTGTAAAGCTTTTACTTGCAGCGGATTTAATTTTGTGTTAGCTATATTTGACGTTTGGAAGGAACCTCTGGCGGGAGTTATTTCTTTAATAACTTTCTGCTGGCCGAGAATTAAATCTTTTCGCATTTTTAATTTTTTTATTTTTATCGGGTCGTTAGTTTCTTTAAGTTCTTTTTTTATGTTTTCCAATTCATCAAAAAGCTGTTTATTTTGTTTTTCCCATTCAAGAGATTCTTTTGCAATTACTGCTGTTTGCGGGGTAATTTTTGTTTCTGAGCCAGACATAGAGCGAGTTCTATCATTAGCAGCGGTTCCACCTTCAGGGTAGCGTTTTTTATATTCCTGAATTGCTGTTTTAATATTCGGGAAAAGAGATTTATGTTTTCCGATTAAATGTTTTGCAGTTATGCGACCAGCATAATAAATTTTCCTCTGTTCTTTACAGGCAAGGCATAAAATTCTATCACCTTGAACAAGAGGAAAATCAACCATCAATACGGGTAAGTTACTTTTTCTTTGGGTTTCTTTTCTTCGCTCTGTCCATATTCGCCGTATTCCGTCATAGCGTAATCACGAAGCATTTTGTATGTCGGATTCTCTTCAAAGCCAGGTTCTTCTCTAAGTAACTTAATTTCTCTTAAAATCCATGTCCGCTCATCTTCGTTTTTAGGTTTATGCAATTCGATATATTTTTTGGGACTGGTTGGCTGCATTTTAGCTTTAAAATACGACAATAATTGCTTCAGCCATTCACCCATTCCGGCTTGAGAAGTAGTGTCAATCATCTTTTACTCCAGCTAATTTTTTATATTCCTTTTCCGTGAAAAGATAATCTTCTCCGAAAACAGCATCAGCGTATTTGGTTTTTCCTACGAAATATTTATTTCCTTTAAAGTTTCTGGTTATCCATTCTATCCAGCCAAAACCCCATTCTCCGTTGGCCTGACGGAAATAAACTTTATCTCCGACTTCATATTTCAGGACTTTTTTCTGAGCCTTCTTTCTGGGTTTTGTAGTTTTTTTCTTAGGCATTTACTCCTCCTTGGATTTTGTTATTTCTGCTTCAAAAGCCAAATCTCTAATTTTTGTATCAAACGTGTACCCACTCGCCCATCGAGTATATCCAAAATCTTTTAAAACTTTTTCAAGGGCAGCATCTAATTTTTCGTTTATTCCATCTGCTTTATAATAAACTTGACATTCTGGTCTTTTCGGTATCGGGGAATCTTCTTCTGCTTTTTTCATATCATAAAGCGCTTTTGCTATTTTTTTAGATTCACTCATGCTATTTCCTCCTGGATTTTTTGGACTTTTGCGAAAAGTAGACATTTTACAAAACGCCGGAGTAATACTTTACCGATTTCCTGCGCTTGACGTAATTCTTGATTATATTTAATTCGAGCTCGCTCTTGCTCTGTTTGCTTCCTCATTTTGATATATTCCCTGAGTCGGGGATTGTTATGCAATAACACAAAATTTTCGTTTATTGCTTTTATGAACTCTGGACTTTTTATCGTCATGATATTATATTATAAAATCTATAAAATTTGTCAAGGGGTAAATATTTTTGACTGCTTGAAAGTGTTGCAATGAAAGCGTTAGGGAAAGTGAAAAACGTGGGAGTTTCTAGTTTTTGTAGGGGGTTTACGCCGCTCGCAGGGCTCTCGATGGGGGTTTTTACTTTT
>CAYQMH010000047.1:0-16448 GCA_964418485.1 uncultured bacterium
CTCCGGAATAAAGAAGAGGAAGTTCCACATTGCTAAGTGCATTCATTCTTGGAATGAGATTAAAGGTCTGAAAGACGAACCCGATTTTTTTCTTCCTTATATCTGATAACTCATCATCACTCAGTTTACCTACATCATGTCCTTCAAGGTAATAAGTCCCGGAAGTAGGCCTTGAAAGGCATCCTAATATATCCATCATGGTAGTTTTTCCCGATCCGGAAGGACCTATGATTGACAAAAACTCTCCTCTATTAACTTTAAGGGAAACACCGCGCAGAGCATGAACCTCTACATTGCTTCTGTAGTAAACCTTGGTAATATCTTTCGCTTCAATTAAATTCATAATTTATTATTATCTACCCGGCGGACGGCCTCTTCTCTCACCTCCGGGTGAAAACCCTCCACCACCAAATATTTCCTGCCCTTCAGGTATAAGTAAGGTGTCACCTTCCGCAAGCCCGCTTTTTATCTCTATTTTAACATTATCATCAAGGCCTATAATAACAGGTCGCGGGATAACCTTACCTTGCTCGGGGATTAAAACTACAGTCTTCCCTTCTCTATTTATTACAGCGTGTTTTGGTATACAAATAACACTATCTGCCTCTCCGACAATTATATCAAGGTCCGCAGTCATACCGGGGCGTATCCTATCATCTGCATCCAGAATCTCAACCTCAACAGGATAAACTACGAGATTTTCCTCTTCGGTTCCTGAAGGCGATATCCTTCTGACTTTACCCTGGTAAACTTTTCCTTTGATAGCATCAAACCCTATTTCGACTCTCTGCCCTTTCTTTAGTTTCCCTACGTCGACCTCGTTTATACTGGCTTTCACTATCATCTCATTCAAATCGGCCACCGTCATGATAGCTGTACCCCCACCTCCAAGTGCCTGAGTTCCGGAAGTAATCATTTCTCCCTCTTCGACATTGACACTTGTTACCATGCCATTAATGGTAGATTTGAGCGTAATATTTTCGACTCCCTCAAGGTCAAGGTTAAAGTTTTCTATATCTACATTCTCCTCACCACCAAGTACCACCCACAGTTGTTTTTTTGCAAGCTGAAGCTGTATCTTGCTGTTTTCATATTGTTTACGAGCATCTTCAACTTCCTGCTCGGCAATAAAACCTTTCTCGTAGAGGGTTTCCATTCTTTTTAAGTTTCGCTCTGCTTCTTCTAAGTCCAATTTTTTACTCTTTATAGATGCTTTTGTCTGAGCGACCTGCTGAGCTTCTTCCGGCTGAGGTTGTATTAGAACCAATTTTTGTCCTATTTTGACCTTATCTCCTTCTTCGACGTATAACTTTATCACCTTTCCGGCAAGCTCGGATTTCACGTTTACCGAAGTAACCGGTTCTACTGTACCGCTTTCCGTAACTTTCTGAATTATATTATCTCTCGTTGCCTGAACAATCTTAAATTCAGGAGATTTGTTTTTTCTGCCTGCCGTAACACGGAAAATAAAAAAAACAACTATTAATGCCATTAGAACAATTCCACCAACTATTACATGCCTCCTCTCCATCTTCATTCCGGTCCCTCCTTATCATAAAGAACTCCAATTGCTCTCTTTAACAAAGCTTCAGCTTCAAGAAAACCATATTTTGAGTTAATAAAATTAACCTTTCCTTCCGTAAAAGCGACCTCAGCGTCTATAACCTCCGTTATTGGAGCAAGACCGTTTTTATATCTGCCAAGTGCCGCCTCGTAACTTTCCTCCGCACTCGCAACCTGCCTCTCTGTCAATTCAATCTTCTTCGACGCGTTTTCTAAATTAATATAAGCGGATTTAACCTCAAGTTCGACCTGTCTTTTTAAATCTTCATACTCAAGTCGCGCGTTGTTTAAGTCTATGTTGGCCTTCCTGATAGCTCTGGACTTAATTCCTCCATCAAATATAGGAAAACTTAAATTCATCCCAACGCTCCAGTCGGAATTATCGTCAAGATTAGTCCTGTTTAAAGGTAACCCTTCAAAAGCAAATTTTTCAGCATAAACGTTATATCCTGCGGTGAGAGTCAGCGTAGGCATCCTGTTAATCCAGGCTATCATCATATTATATTTAGCCGCAGAGATCGAAGATTCCTGTTGTTTTATATCGGGTCTATAACTGTATGCTACGGTCAGTACACTGTCAAATTCCGGAATATTCGGCTCTTTTAGTTCGATATCCCGGATGGAAACCACAGAATCCAGTTCCAATCCCATTACCTCATTAAGTTCTGCCCTTCTAATCAGAAGCTCGCCATTCGCTTCGTGCAGGTCCACTCTCGCTCCCTCCAAGGCTGCTCTTGTTTTAAGAGTGTCCGCCCGGGGAACCATACCCAGTTCAAACCGAGCTTTCGAGAAATCAAGCTGATTTTGCTTTTGTTCCAGTGTCCTATTTCTAAGCTCCAATATTTGAGATGATTTAAGAAGATTGTAATATCTGCTTATAACTTCCATTATGAGATTCATCTTCGTAAGGCGATAACCTTCTACGGAAGAAACAAGATTGGCATCTGCTCTCTCTATACTGAGATAAGTTCTTCCGCTGTTGAACGGTTGCATGGAAGCGGAAATCGAAAGATCATAATGATTTTCATTCCATTCGAAAGTGTTGTATGTTTTGTCGATATAATATCCTCCGGAAAGACCGACTTCAGGCAAAAAGCTCGCTCTCGCGTCACCTACATCAAACTTGTTTTTCCTGACACTCCCTTCAGCAATTTTAATCGAAGGAGCATTTTTTAAAGCAATCTCAATACATTGCTCGATGGAAAAAGCCCCCGTGAGCGTATCTTTTTCAAATTGTGCCGCAGAAGTAAAAACTACTCCGAAAAACGCAGCGGATAAGAAAATATATTTCAATATTGAATTTAATTTAATTCCGGATAAACCGTTTTTCATAACCTTCCTCAACCATTATATCCATTTTTAAGTTTTTAGCAATGAAATTAAGGGGCACAAGAATATTAATATTCCTGCACCCCTTAAGAATCAAGAAGGGTAGATTATTTTCCCATAGGACATCCGCTTTTGTCTATCTCTCCAGGCGTTCCGGTTTTCCTATGTCCTTTTCCTAAGAATCGATGAAGAAAGATTTTCTTTGCTTCTTCCTTTTTATCGTCAGGAATTAACTTATATATTTCTATCTTATTCTCTATCATTTTCCTTGAAATCTTTTGCCTAAGGTCCGCAATTTCATCATGAATGGAGAATATTCTGTTGAGATCCAGTTTTTTCTCCAAAAGAACTTTTTCCATTTCCAGTTCTTTCTTTTCAATCTGATTCTTTAAGTCAAGAATTTTCTCTTTATTCTTCAATTTCATTTCCTGAATCTTTTTTAATACATCCTCATCAAGATTTAAAGACGAAAGCCAATCGTGATGTCCCTTCATACCTCCCGGTTTTCCCATCATATGTTTCTCTTCCTCGGACTTCATCATATGCCGTTCTTTTCCCTCTTCAGCCTGCATCACAAGAGGGAAAATTAGAAATATACTCATTAAAACTGAAAACATTATCATACTGTACTTTTTCATATTTGCCTCCATTTTTTGAATATGACCCTCCAGATCATGTATTGGTTCCATAAAAATGTAAAAATCAAATATTAAAATGCAAAATTACAAATCAAAGTTCAAAAAGAAAAAAAGACAAAGAAAAAACGAATTATACAAATAGCACAAATCTATTTCTCTCTTGGCAATTAACCAATCCCCCAATTAACAGATTAACTGTAATGCCTCAGGCATTACAATCATTGCCCGTTAAAAGAATAAGAAATGAATTCGTCCACATCCTGGGGGATTACCTGCGGATAGACGGTTTCGGCAACCGATGAGATTAAAGTCTCATTCCAGGAGGGGCTTTCGGAACCTGTTCCGGAAAAATCAAAACCAATAACAAAAAACAAGAAAAAAACTACTATTAAAGAACCTGTAACAGCCAAGTTTCTTTTCCTTCTTCTAAATCTTTCCGAAATAACTCTCCCGGCTATCTCTTCACTCCAAAAGCCACTTTGCATTCTCTTCTCTATTTCCTCATTTATGCTAGGCATAGATTTCCTCCTTCTTTAAAATTTCCCTCAATTTCTCCTTTCCCCTGTGTATTCTTGACTTTACTGTTCCCCGGGAAATTGAAAGGAATTTTGCTATCTCTTTTTCATTAAAACCCTTTACATATAAATCAATAACACTCTCATATTTATCCGGAAGATCTTTTACAGCCTCACTCAGCTTGTTAAGCAAATCATCCTTTTCTATTTTCTCCTCTATATCATTTCTTCCGTCACTATTCAGATACTCTATATTTCTTTCCATGTACTTTTCTCTTCTTCTTTCTCCCGACTTTAATTTTCTATTCATTCTTATCGACTCATTTCTCGCAATTGTAAATAACCATGAAGACAACTTCGACTTTTCCTTAAATTTATTTTTAACAAGACTCCTGTACGCCCTAATATAAGTTTCCTGAACCACATCATCTATCGCATAACAATATTCGGAAAACAGATTTTTTCTCACCGCTTTCAAAACAATACCTTTTGTTTCCTCTACAATAGAGGCAAAAGCCTCCTGATCCATGATTATTCTTTATCTCTTTTAGTCTTAAATTCTGGCTTACATTTTTCTTCCGGTTCAAATTCTTCAAGTTTTTTTGCCAACTTTTCCCGCTGTTCTTTTGTGAGCATAGAATGCATTTTAGCTAATCTTTCGGCAACGAAACTGTCAGCCTCTTTCCTGTATTTCTCTCCCAAAGAATGAAGTTCGTCCATAAAAGCAACAATTTCTTCTTTCAACAAGGAATCTTTCTTCACCATTTCGACAATCTTTACCTTAACATTTTCTCTGTGCTTTTCCTCACGCCTCATCTCAATTCGTTTTTCTATTATTTCCGTCTCCAATTTTTTCAATTCTTTAATTTGTTGCTCTGATAACCCTAAATCTCCCGCCATTCTATCTACTCCGGAACGCTCAAATTCTTCAGTACTTTCTCTGTGCAGATGCCTGAAACGCGGTTTAAAGAAAGCTCTTTCAGGAGGCTTCCTGCCGCATCCGCCGAAAACAGCAAAAACCAATATTATTAATATAATAAAAATACATTTTTTTGTCATTTATCCTCCTTTTATTAATAAGACCTCACTAACTATCTTTCAGTTCCATTATTATAAGCCACAAAGTCACCAAGGCACAAAGATTTTAAGCTGTTGGAAAGTTGGGTGGTTGGAAGGGTGAAAAAATCCAAACCAACTATCACACAATCCAACGAACCAACTAAAAAAACTAAAAACTAAAACCTAAAACCAAAGACCTAATTTATTTTCTTTCCATATTCTTAACGCGCTCCAGGATCGAAGGACGGGCGGCTTCCATCATTTCACGAAAATCTTCATAACGCATTGTACGTCCTTCAAAAGTACGCTTTTCAAGAGCCCCTAAGAAACGACCTTTAAATTCCTCGAAGTAAGAACCGTAAAGGTGATAACTATCAGCCATATGACAGTATCGGCCAACTTTAATCTCTTTCCCTGATATTTCCGATATGCGTTTTGCTATCTTTTCCTGCAACTTGACAAGCGCGAATATATTCATGAATGCAGCTTTGTAAGCATCATTCGAACGAAAACGCACATTCATATTTAGATGAGATTCTCTTTTCCATTCTGTAATCCGGCACCAGAGACTTTGGAGACAGGGAGGATCATAACAATCGTTATCTTCCCATACCTTCCAGGTAATAGCCTGTGCTCTCCTTGTATAAGGTTTTCCGGCTAATTTTTGACACATGATTTCAATCTGATCTAACGGCTTTACACCCGGAGCTTCATAGGCAAACAGACGCTGATGATACGTGTATTCCCAGCGCGTATCCTCTGAATCATTTATATCACGAACCAGATGATCTTTAATACCTTCACACACTTCCATCACATACTCCTGCAGAAACTCGACACCCGCGGGAAAGTCTTTATGAAGCATAGGTTCATTTAGCGGATCGTTTATAGTAATAATCATGGTCGCGTCCTTACTTGGAGGGTCTTCCGGTTTATCGTATTGAGTCTTGATATCACATCCATTCTCGTATAGCGAGATAAGAGAATTTTCCCAGGTACGCGCTATACAATCGCCCTCCACGTGTAAAACAGGTATCCCTTTTGAAAAACTTTCCAATTTTTTAACAGATGTCATAAATTACCCCCTGTTTTATTTTAAAATAAAACTTCAATTTGTCAATAAAAATAACATTATTCTCTTCTGGTATAAAACAATCCACAATTTTTAACCACAGAGATCAAAAAGAGCACAAAGGACAAATTAGAAAATGGGAAAATGGAGAAATGGAAACTTTTAAACTCAATCCACCTCCCAAAAAGTAATCTCAAACAAAGTTTTTAGTTTTTTTACAACTCAACTATTCAACAATTCAAACATTCAACTTGGATTAAAAGAATCTATGTTAGGGAACGCTTATTGTGGAATCCTGCACCAACTCCCCTTCTTTATCAAAATGTAAAACCTGTACTAGATTACCTTCTTCATCGTATTTCATTCGCAAAATCGCGGCTTCTTCGTTTATAGCGTTTTTCAAATTTCCGTCCGCGTCTAAAAACCTTGCCTCCACCACCCTTCCATCTTTATCATATTCCCATTGCATTATCGCAAATCCATAAAATTTACCCTCGGTAAGCTCATCAGAAATATCATAATATTTTCTTTCCACGATGTTTCCGTAAGTATCGAACCTGTCCCTAATTATAGCAACTCCCATATTGTTTTCTTTGAATCCTTCATTTTTCCCCAGATATCTAATTTCGATAATATTCCCGTATTCATCGAATTTTTGATGTATGATGGCAACTCCGTTATCTAACTCCTTTAATTTATTATCCTCACCGAAGTACCTTATTTCGATTATATCCCCCTTATCATCGAACTTCTGACGCATTACGGCAACACCATCCTCATTCTCCGTCAAATTTCCCGCAGAGTCAAAAAAACTTCGTTCGATCATATTGCCATCTTTATCATATTTAAACCTTATTTCAAAACTACCATCATCTATTGTCACTCTCTTACCCGAAAAGTTATAAAAAGCTTCTTTTACTATCCGTCCCTCGCCGGCAAGACTCCATGAGTACTGCGCAACACCGTAAACATCTTCTGTAAACTCTCCATATTTATCGTAGTTCAACCTGTACACCGGATTAGTATTCTCATCAAAAAATATGCCTATGGAAAGAACACCATTCCTATCCTTAACGGGAATACCATTCACGTCAAAATATGCTCTTTTCTCATATGTTTCAAAATGCCTTATCTCTAGAACGGCAACATCATTACCAAAAAAAGAACTCCCTTTAAGCTTTCCTCCTAAAAGGTGTTCCACTCTGATGAGTTTTCCTCCCTTATCATATAAAAAATAATACGATTCTCCCTTCCTTCCCATCTCGGGAGTCAGAGGATATTCTCCTATAATAGAATATCTACCGTCAAGTAAAACTTTACGATAATACTCACCACTTTCCCGCCTTAGGTTACAGCTGCTTATTAATAGAGTTGTTATTACAGTTAAATAAGACAAGGATGAGAATGACTTCATTTTACCTCCTAGGTTTCTTTCTAACATATTATTAAAGGGAGTAAAAATGGCAAGTCCCTTTAAAAAATAGAGAAAGCGATAGATAACCTATCGCGCTCTCTCTGTTTTTCGTATTTTTATTTTTCTTAATGAGTCTCAGAACGAAAGCCCAAGTGAAATCCTGTTTACAAAATCAAAAACACCAAAATAACTATAGGCAAAATCCAGTTTAATATTATCAGTCAGTATAAATACTGGCACCAAGACTCAATCCTTCTTCATCATAATAAAACTTATAACCCACTCTCAATTTAAGTACTTTCATTACACTTAACTCTCCTCCCAGATGAAATCTCTGTGAATAGTCACGGCATCCTTTCACCAGGGTTTACAAATCGGATTAAAACTAAAGACTGAAATAAAGAACCTTTGATAACACCATTTTCCCTACTCTGAATTTTAAACTCTGCTTTAGAAAAACTCAACTTTCTCTACCCCCCTCAGAACCTCAGCATAAAAATCTGGAATACAATACAAATACTCTTCAAAAAACAATCATCGCCCTCCCTATCCTTACCATACTACAATCCTTAACCTTACATGCGTTATAATCGGTTTTACTTAGTAGTGTTATTATAATTAGCATAATAAATATAAAAATCTTTGCCAAGGGTAAAAAGTCAAGGGTAAAAATACCAGAACAATTCAAAAATCTCTCTGTTTTTGAATAATAAAAGCCGCGGCAAGGATTACGGATATCAAAACGCTAAAAGATAAAAAACCCGTTTGAGATAAGCCCGTAAAAACCGAGTTAATCTATTATTAAAAAGCGGAAAAGTCAATCTGAGCTCAAAAAAACCCCTTGACATTACGTTCGATTTCATTATATTGTTATCCATAGCGATTAATAAAAAACAAAAAATGGGGGTATAATTATGGATTTAAGTCTAAAATTAAAATTTGGTAGGTAAGGCCTTTTCTTCTTTTACGGAAGATAAGGGGAAAAGGCCTAAATTTTAAAGATCATCACCCATCATTGATTAATCTAGATTAATCAAAGTTATGGAAATAAAGGTTATAGGAATAAAGTGAGAAAAAGTTATAATTCAAATTTAATTTAAATGTAAGGAGGTTATGACGTGAAAAGACTTCCAATGTTAACAAAAATGTTTTTGGTTCTTTTTTGTTTTAGTCTTATGCTATCTGCCTTTAATCAAGGCAGCACACTTGGCGATACACTAATAGTACCGTACGCAAGGTCGGTACCTACAATCGACGGAGTAGAAGATTCCACATGGACTTTCCCTCAAGTTGGATGTTTTGCTTATACCGATAATCAATCCCCGGACAGTGGCCCTGGTGATATATCGGGTTGGTTTAAAATGACATGGGACTACAACAATCTCTATTGGTTTGTACATGTTGCAGACGATTCTATCGATATAAGTCGTACAGAGTCCTGGATGAACGACTGCGTTGAAATATTTATCGATGGTCACGACGATGATAACATCGCATACGATTCCAATGATGTCCAGTGGAGAGCTGTTACTATGCTAGAAGGTGACACTTTGGTTCAATGTTGGAACAATGCTATAAATTTACGCCCGCCTTATTATACTCTTGCATGGACAGAAACTGGTGTCGGTTATGACATGGAACTTGCAATTCCCGATTCAGGTCTGAGAAAACAACTGACTACAGATGGAACAGTATTATCGGATCAGATACTTGACCTGAACCCAGGTACAGTATTCGGTTTCGAACTCCACTTAAACGACAGCGACGACTCAAGCGGCTCTCACATTGGAGCTAGATGGTGGGACGTTCTCACGCCCTACACTAATCCAAGCCAAATGGGAACAGTTATACTTGGCGGAGATTTGAGTACTCCTATTCTGCAGATACCACAGATTTCGAATGCGCCTTTAGTTAATGGTGATCTGGATGCTGAGTGGGTCGATACCGTTCCGGAAGTTGCCATGAGCGTTGGTGTACTTGATGGGACGACTTTGATGTTCCCAGACAGCGGAAAACCTGACCTTACCGGATTCTTCCGCGCGGCCTGGAATGAAGATGGTTTTTATTTCTTCGCCAGGGTAGTAGATGATTCTATCAGTGTGAGTTCCACTCTCGACCATGAAAACGACGGCTTTGAAATTTATTTCGACGGCGATAACAGCAAAGGCACTACATACGATGGTTATGATGATATTCAGTGGAGATTTGTTTATGGACAAGATAGCGCAACTCAGGGTCCAGGTCCTTCGGAATGCGAGGCCGCGTGGCAAACGACCGCGGACGGTTATACTTTCGAATTAGCGCTTCCCGCTACAACTCTGTCAGACACCAATATCACTCTTGCCCTAGGCAATATAATGGGTTTCGAAGTTCAGTTGCAGGATAACGACGGTGGCACTCCCGCTCGTGAGGGTATTGCGAAATGGTGGGATCCGACCAATCTTTCATGGCAGCAGCCAGCCCTATTCGGAACGGCTGTATTAGCAGCATCAAATGGTGGTAAAGTTCCGGAAGGACCAGTAGCCGGCAATATCGCGCTTTCCGTTCCTGCCGTTCTTACCTCAGCAGCCGATATTTCTTACAGCATCCCGGCAAGAAGCTCGGTAAAGCTAAGCCTGATTAACTTAGCCGGACAGGTAGTCGATGTTCTGGTTAATGAGGCACAAAGTGCCGGAACATACACTGCATCTATTAATGCAGATCTCGCAAACGGTGTATATTTCTGCAAACTTGATGCATGTGGTGAAACGGCTACCGACAAGGTGTTGCTGATTAAATAAACGGTTTTTATATATTTAATCGATAAAAATATACCTGTGGCAAAGTTTGCCACAGGTATATTTTTTTAATACAAAAATTTGGCTTCTTAGATATTAACTTTTTCGCAAAGTCTGTTTAAAGGACATCCCCCGCAATTAGGACTTCTCGGAAAGCAGATATTCTGTCCAAGGGTAACAAGAAAATCGTTATATGATATCCACCATTTCTCCGGCAGCCCTTCCCTCAAGGCAAATTCCGTTTCTGTAGGATTCTTTGTTTTAACGTATCCGAACCTGTTGGATATACGGTGCACATGAGTATCGACGCATATACCGGGTTTGCCGAAACCGATAGTCAAAACCAGATTCGCAGTCTTTCTTCCGACACCAGGAAGCTTTAGCAATTCCTCCAGAGTATCGGGAACCATACCCTGATATTTATCAATTAAAATACGGGCAAGCCGGGGAAGTCTTTCGGCTTTAGTACGAAAGAAACCAACCGGGTAAATTAATTTTTCTATTTCTCCGGGAGACAGTTCCAACAATTCCTCTGGCGTGGATGCTCTTTCGAACAACCTCAGAGAAGATTCTCTTGTAACTGCATCTTTTGTTCTCGCGCTGAGCACTGTTGAGACTAAAACACTGAAAGGATCTTTCGTCCGGTTAGCTATTTCGGTTACTATAGGAACCTCCCATTTCTTATATCTCTCTTTCAGTATATTTAAAACCTTTTCTATAGTCCTATTATTCATAAGAAAATTATATGAGAATTCCGGTAAGCGGCAAGGCCGCAAAAATGTAAAAATCAAATATAAAAATGGAAAATTACAAATTAAAATTCAAAAATGAACAAGAAAACAAAAAAATAAAGCTTGTTGAATCTGCGTTTATCTGCGTCCTATTATTGGGGCATGGTAGCTTTGTGATCTTTGTGTTCTTTGTGGTTCAAAAATAGTTGGTGGCGGGGGGATTTTCACTCCTTGACATATAAGGTTTAATTAATTATATTATTGTATATAGGGAGGTTGAAGAAATGAAAAGACTTCCAATATCTTTAAAATTATTGTTGTTTTTTTTTGCTCTCATACTTTCTGCCTACAATGCGGGCAGCCTAATCGACAGTGTACTTAATATCCCATACGTGGATTCAACTCCTGATATCGACGGTGTATTAGATACAAATTGGGATTTTTCCAATATCGCCTTGTATGTCTATTCCACCAATAACTCCCCAGCTACCCCGGCTGGCGGTGCGGCAGATTTATCCGCATGGTATCAAGTCGCGTGGAATGAAAACGGTCTCTATTTCTTTGGACGCACGATAGACGACACGGTTATAGTGACTTCAGACACTTCAGATCAGCACGTAAGCGACAGCTGGGAAATATTTCTTGACGGCGGAAACGATGATAATACCACATACGACAGTAATGATGTTAATTTTAGATGGATCTATAACTATACATACGAGACGCACTTTGGAATTCCAGGCGGACAAGCCGCGTGGGTCGCAACCGCAGACGGTTATGACATTGAGATATTGATTCCTGCCAATTACCTGACAGACAGTTTTTATACAACCCTTACAGAAGATATGGAAATAGGCTGGGAAGTCCAGGTCAATGACGTAGAAACGGACGGTGGTCCTCGTCAGAACCAGGTAAAATGGTGGTATGAGGGGAATGAGTCTGTTAGCAACCCGAGCCTCTTTGGAACAGCAAGACTTGCTCCCGCGTCTGAAAACACCATCTTGAGAATACCGAGAATTGTTACTACTCCTACTATCAACGGTACAGTAGATACAGATGAGTGGATAGACGATTCGGATACCCCAATCCCCGTAGTCGGCATGTATGTCTATTCTCCCTATCTTGATCCGGCTGCCCCTGATGGCGGCGGAGCCGATTTATCCGGCTTTTATCGTGCCGCGTGGGATGAAAATGGTATCTATGTGTTTGGGCACGTAATAGATGATACGGTTATAGTTATATCAGACACTGCGGATCAGCACGTAAGCGACAGCTGGGAAGTCATGATCGACGGAGGAAACGATGATAATACTACATACGACAGTAATGATGCTCAGTTTAGATGGATTTACAACTATCCATACGAGACGCGCTTTCAAGCTCCAAATGGACAAGTCGCGTGGACGGCAACCGCAGACGGTTATGACATCGAGTTAATGATTCCTGCCGATTACCTGGCGGACAGTCTTTATACTAATCTACAAGATAATCTGGAAATCGGTTGGGAAGTTCAGGCCAATGACGTAGAAACAGACGGCGGTCCTCGTCAGAACCTGGTAAAATGGTGGCAAGAGCAGGATGAGACCTGGAACAACCCGAGCCTCCTTGGAACAGCAATGTTAACTCAATTAGTCTCGATTTCGGAACCAGTCGCTTACAATACGAACCTTTCCGTTCCTTTTATCCTTAATGCGAGCAACAATATCTCATACGTCCTTCAAGATAGAAGCACGGTAAATCTGAATCTCTACAATCTGATCGGACAGGTAGTCCAAGAACTTGAAAATGGCGTAAAAAGCGCAGGACCACACACTGTCTCTTTGAACGCATCCTCTCTCCCAAACGGCGTATATTTCTGCAGACTCGAAGCATGCGGTCAAATACTTACCGCCAAGATGTTGTTAATTAAATAAACAGTTTTAAATCAGAAGCCAGAATAGAAAAACAAGTCAAATAGTAAAATGGTCGAATGGTTAAATCGGCCACCCCCATACCACCAAATAATTAGCCACGGATACACACGGATTTTTATTTGTTTTTACTGCTAACTGCTCTCTACTCCCTTCTCGCTAAATTTCACACAAAGACACGAAGAAATAACAAATTTTTAACCACGAAATACACTAAACACACTAAATTTTTTATTTTTTTTCAATTCAAAATTCAAAACTCTTGACGTTCAAAATTAATAATTCAAAATTCTTAATTCTTGACTAACGACTATGGACCTTCGGGCGTGTTGCCGAAAGGCTTTTCGCTATCCAAAGTAATGTCTTTGCGAATTTGTCCTCTTGCTCGACTTTCGCGAAGTAATCTCTTGTGATAAAATTAAAGGGCTTAATTGCAAGCTATACGTGGAGATTGCGTCACGGTGGAAAGGCGTGAAGAAGAGTTCGCAATGACAATGTGAACTGTGTTATTTTATTCTATTGGTTTTGGGCAACACGCCCCTTCGACTATAGACCAATATTATTCCTTGACATATGAAATCTAATTCATATAATATCTAAAATAACAAGGAGTTTAAAAAAACGAAAAGAATCTCAAACTTTTCAAAAATCTTGTTACTCTTTTGTTTTAGTCTTATGCTATCTGCCTTCAATGCTGGCAGCACAATTAATAACACACTAATAGTGCCGTACGCGTATACAGAACCTACAATCGACGGAGTAGAAGATTCCACATGGACTTTCCCTCAAGTTGGATGTTTTGCTTATACCGATAATCAATCCCCGGACAGTGGCCCTGGTGATATATCGGGTTGGTTTAAAATGACATGGGACTACAACAATCTCTATTGGTTTGTACATGTTGCAGACGATTCTATCGATATAAGTCGTACAGAGTCCTGGATGAACGACTGCGTTGAAATATTTATCGATGGTCACGACGATGATAACATCGCATACGATTCCAATGATGTCCAGTGGAGAGCTGTTACTATGCTAGAAGGTGACACTTTGGTTCAATGTTGGAACAATGCTATAAATTTACGCCCGCCTTATTATACTCTTGCATGGACAGAAACTGGTGTCGGTTATGACATGGAACTTGCAATTCCCGATTCAGGTCTGAGAAAACAACTGACTACAGATGGAACAGTATTATCGGATCAGATACTTGACCTGAACCCAGGTACAGTATTCGGTTTCGAACTCCACTTAAACGACAGCGACGACTCAAGCGGCTCTCACATTGGAGCTAGATGGTGGGACGTTCTCACGCCCTACACTAATCCAAGCCAAATGGGAACAGTTATACTTGGCGGAGATTTGAGTAGTCCCGTTTTGTGGATACCATACATTGGTAGTGGAATGGATGTTGATGGTGACCTGGATCCCGCTTGGGTTAATACGGTTCCTGAAGTTGCAATGACCGTTATTGCAAATGTTGGGCCGACTTTGATGTTCCCGGACAGCGGAAGACCCGACTTCACCACATACTTCCGCGTAGCCTGTAATGAATATGGCCTTTATCTCTTTGGCAGGGCAGTAGACGATTCTATAGATGTGACTCATGCTAACGACTATCAGCGCGACTGCTGGGAAATTTATTTCGACGGTGATAACAGCAAGGGTACTTCATACGATGGTCATGATGATGTTCAGTGGAGATTTGTTTATGGAGATGATAGCGCAACTATGGGTCCAGGTCCTTCGGAATGCGATGTCGCGTGGGTCCCAACCGCTGATGGTTATACCTGGGAATTAGAGATTCCCGCTACAACTCTGGCAGATAACAATATTACTCTTGACCTGGGTGATGTAATCGGCTTCGAAGTTCAAGCCTCGGATAACGACGGCGGCGATCGTGAGGGTATTACAAAATGGTGGTCTTCGAGCAATGATTCATACCTAGATCCAAGCCTCTTCGGAACGGCTATAGTGCCTGTCAGCGAAGTTCCAGAAAAAATAGCCGGTGAAGTCTTGCTTTCCGTTCCTGCCGTTCTTACCTCAGCAGCCGATATTTCTTACAGCATCCCGGCAAGAAGCTCGGTAAAGCTAAGCCTGATTAACTTAGCCGGACAGGTAGTCGATGTTCTGGTTAATGAGGCACAAAGTGCCGGAACATACACTGCATCTATTAATGCAGATCTCGCAAACGGTGTATATTTCTGCAAACTTGATGCATGTGGTGAAACGGCTACTGACAAGGTGTTGCTGATTAAATAAATAGTTTTAAATCAGAATCCAGGAGATAGAAGTTAGGATCCAGAATCCCAACCCTCAATATTGCCACGAAGGCACAAAGACACTAAGAGAAATATTTTGTTTAACCCATCCCACAGCCCAAAATTAATCTCACACAAAGACACAGAGAACACAGAGAACAAATTAGAAAAATTGAAAAATTGGGGAATGGGAAACAATTCAACTTGGATTCAAAGAATCCGAACCACTCTTGACATATGAAATCTAATTCATATAATATCTAAAATAACAAGGAGTTTAAAAAAACGAAAAGAATCTCAAACTTTTCAAAAATCTTGTTACTCTTTTGTTTTAGTCTTATGCTATCTGCCTTCAATGCTGGCAGCACACTTAACAGTGTACTAATAGTCCCGTATGTGGACTCAGCACCTACAGTCGATGGAGTAGAAGATTCATCGTGGACCTTCCCTCAGGTTGGAATGTTTGTTTATTCCGACAGCACTCCCCCGGATAATCCAGCTGATTTATCAGCATATTATAAACTCGCCTGGAACGAAACCGGTTTCTATCTGTTTGTACATGTTATCGATGATTCAATCGTTACGAGTCATGCTGATTCCCGGAGAACCGACTGCATTGAAATATATATCGATGGCGGAAACGAAGATGCCAGCGATTACGACAGCAATGATGTTGCGTGGAGAGCAGTTGCTTTAGAAGACACTCTGGCTCTCTGTTGGAATGCCGGTATTTATTTACGCCCGCCAACTTACGAAGTTGCATGGGTGGAAAACGCTGACGGTTATGACATGGAGCTGGCAATTCCCGATTCAGGTCTGGAAAAACAAGGATTTGAAGATGTACAGATATTCGACCTGGTACCAGGTACTACAATCGGTTGGGAAATTCGGGTCGGTGACGACGACTCGGTGGGTGGTTCTTCGCATGGACTTAGATGGTGGACCGCTGGAGAACCCTGGTTGTATCCAAGTCAACTGGGAACAGCTAAGCTTGGTGATACTAATAACATTTTAGAGATACCACATGTTGCGAGTGCGCCTATCGTTGATGGTGTTCTGGACTCTGCGTGGACCAATAGATTGGTTCCGGAAATTGCCATGAGCGTTTTTGTAGATGGATATTACCCGGACAGCGGAAGACCCGACTTCACCACATACTTCCGCGTAGCCTGTAATGAA
>CAYQMH010000048.1:0-15678 GCA_964418485.1 uncultured bacterium
ATATTACCACCCCCTGAAGAATCAAGACTTTTTCTCATTATAAACGTTCTTTGTGGTTCAATATTTTTTTTGGGAATTGGGATGGGATTCCAATCTTCATTTTCCTTGCAGAGATTTTTTTACAAACATTAAAATATTTAATGAAATTAAAACGTAAAAACCCAGGTTCAAAACAAAAGACAAAGACAACCAAAATAGAAACGCTGAAATTACAAAAACAACTATTAGTAAAACATAAGTCGGTTTAAAACTGATAATTTCTTTACTCTGTTTTTTATTAATCTCATATTCCATTTCTTTAATTTCCCTTCCAACGGTAGTAAGAACGTTTTCTTTTGTTACCTCACGTGCTTTTTTAAAATTTTTTAAAGCATTTTCAAAATCTTTTATTTCCTTACACAGATAGCCTAATCTCAAAAAGAGTCCAAAATCATCTCCCTCTTTTTCAATATGGTTTTTGATTCCATCAATTTCTTCTTTTTTTTTCTTTAATCTTTTCTCTTTTAATTTTCGTTCGCTTTTGTTCCTTTGATATATTATAATCGGGAGAGTAATTAAACACAGCAAACAAACTACTTCATATCCTTTAAATTTAGCAAAGAATGCAAATATAAATAGTATTACACAAAGGAAAAATATTATAAACAATCTCGTATCCTCAAATATTTCTCCAAAGTAAAAACCTTCCCATAAAAACAAAAAGAATAAAATATATAGTATAAAAGTTTCTATAATCCACAGGGAAAAAGTTATAATCATTAAAGCTGTAGGGCTCATTTCTTATATTCTATAAAACTCTCCACTATAAGTCAATATAGTTTATTGATGGATTTAGAATTGAGGAGTCAGGTCTTATTTTTTTTTATTTCTGGGATGCTTAACATCAGTTAATTGGTTGATTAGTTAATTGGTTAATTTGTGAAATCAAAAAGCCGAAACAGAAACCGCTTCCAGGAGAGCGGAAAGCAGTAATACAGCAGCAATAATAGGATAAAGATACCCTATCTTTTTAAGACCGATGAGATAACCTTCTTTTTTGTTTTTTAGATTGTTTTTCTCGGGAAATAAAAAACTCCTGCCATGGATGTAAGTTCCTAAAAGAGTTAATATATACCCCTGCCCCTCAAACAGTATCAAAAGAACTATGAGAAACCCTGCTAAAATAGAAGCATGAGAAAATGATAATTTACGGGTGAACGGAGAAAATATTATACCCCATATAAACATACGAGGAACGCCGATTAAAAAACCACTGAAAGGTATAATCAGAGAAGGTAGAGTTATTTGAGCAAAACTTCCCATAGCGAGGTTTACTATAAAAATAACCGAAAAAGCTCCAAGAAAACCTATCTCTCTAAATTGGTGTAGATAGGAAAATAACACAGCATTATCCGGACTCTCTGATATTGGGTTAAAGGACGACGGAACAAATTTAGCTGAGAACATTCCGATTATAACTAATCCATAAAAGATATAATTTAACTTTTTGTAAACTTCCCCGTTATCTTTAACTATTTTAACTGAGTTACCTATTAGACTCATAATCTCTTTCTCTTTTCATATAGTATACCTATAATAAGGGTAGAATGTCAAGAGGTTGTTTTTCGAAATGCGAAAAACAAGTTGAATGGTTGAATTGAAAAATGGTTAAATAGGAAAAACAAAAACTCTGTGTTCTCTGTGTGAGATTTTTTCTTGACATAAATGTTTTCGCGGTTTATATTAGTTTTGATAAACTATTCGAGGTAGAGATAAGATAAAAAACAAAAATATGGGGGATAAAAATGAATTTTAAATATTTCTTAAAAATATTATGTGTTCTTTTAACAGTTATAACGGTTTCCTGTGATATAATAAACGGCAGAGAAAAGGAATCCGATTATCCGATTACACCGGTCTTGTTTACGGATATAACATTAACGGATAATTTCTGGTCAAGGCGGATTGAAACCAATAGAACGGTTACAATACCTTACGGCTTTGAAAAATGTGAAAAGGAAGGCAGGATTAGAAATTTTGCCAGAGCAGGTGGATTGCTGAAAGGAGAATATGAAGGAAAAATGCCTTTCGATGATTCCGATATTTACAAAATAATAGAAGGCGCTTCATATTCCCTGGCTATTCATCCTGACTCTGAATTAGAAAAATATATCGACGATATTATAGAAAAAATCGCTGCGGCACAGGAAGAGGATGGTTATCTTTGTACATGGAAAACCATAAATCCCGATACGGCTCCCGCCTGGTGGGTAAAACCGGGTCCGCGCTGGTATAATCTTGGAGCAAGTCATGAATTGTATAATGCGGGTCATATGTATGAGGCGGCTGTTGCGCATTACGAGGCAACCGGAAAGACAAACTTTCTGAATGTTGCTCTTACGAACGCGGATTTGATTACAAGCACCTTTGGTCCCGGAAAAAAACTCGAAGTGCCAGGTCATCAGATAATCGAAACCGGTCTGGTTAAATTATACCTGGTAACAAAAAATAAAAAATATCTTGATATGGCAAAATTCTTTTTAGACCAGAGAGGTAACGCCCAGGGGCATGAACTTTACGGTTCCTACAGTCAGGACCATAAGTTAGTAACCCTGCAGGACGAAGCAGTCGGCCATGCCGTACGTGCTGTTTATATGTATTCTGGTATGACAGATATCGCAGGGATTATGAAAGATTCTTCTTATATGAGGGCGGTTGACAGGCTCTGGGAAAATGTGGTTTCGAAGAAATTATATATAACAGGAGGAATAGGTGCCCGACATGATAGAGAATCATTCGGAGATGATTACGAATTGCCCAATTTGACTTCTTATAATGAAACCTGTGCCGCAATTGGTAATATTTACTGGAATCACAGAATGTTTTTACTCCACGGTGAAGCAAAATATATCGATGTTCTGGAGCGTACTCTTTATAACGGAATGATTTCCGGTGTTTCGCTGGCAGGTAATTCCTTTTTTTATCCGAATTGCCTTGAATCCGACGGAAAATTTAAGTTCAATCAGGGTTCTTTAACCAGGAAGGCGTGGTTTGACTGTTCTTGCTGTCCGACAAACGTAATTCGCTTTATACCTTCAGTGCCCAACTATATCTACGCCTACAGGGGCAACTCGGTATATGTAAATCTCTTTATCGCGAGTGAAGCTAACGTGGATATAGATGGTACTGGGCTTACGATTTCTCAGGAAACTGAGTACCCATGGGATGGAAAAATAAAAATGACAATCAATCCGGAAAAGGATAAAATATTTACCATAAATATCCGTATCCCGGGATGGGCTTTAGAAAAAGTCGTACCCGGTAATTTATATCAATATTTGAAAAAAACCGAGCAGGAGGTAACTCTAAAAGTTAACGGTAAGCTTTTCGACTACAATATGAATAAAGGATTTGCCGCGATAACCCGCAGGTGGTCGAAAGGAGATATAATTGAGATGGTTCTACCAATGCCTGTCCGCCGGGTTCTGGCAAAAGAGGAAGTTAAAGATGACCAAAACAAAGTCGCGCTTGTCCGCGGGCCTATTGTATACTGTGCCGAAGGGGTTGACAATGACATGAAAGTACTAGAACTGGTGATACCTGATAATGCCGAGCTACAAGGCGAATACCGGCAGGATTTGTTGAATGGTTTAGTTGTGATTAAAGGCAAAGTGTCGAACAAATCAGAAAAAGAAAGAGAATTGGTTGCCATACCATACTACGCGTGGTCGCATCGTGGTTCGGGCGAAATGGCAGTTTGGCTGTCAAGAAAATAAGTATGAATAGAGGGGGCAGGCCTTGCTTTACGCCCTTTGTGGTTCAAACTCTTTTGTTTTTGCTATCATACGTATAGTGTGTAGACGTTTAGTGTGTCTTAATATATTGTTCTTTATGTCAGGAAAAGAAGAGGTGCGCGAATTCGGCAAAAGACTGAGGAACTTACGCCGTCAGAAAGGATATTCTCAGGAGAAGCTTGCCGAACTTGCCTCGCTTCACAGAAATTATATCGGTATGATTGAAAGGGGCGAGAGAAATGTAACTCTTCTCAAGATAAAAAAGATTGCTCGCGCATTAAATATCGAAATAAAAGAACTGTTCGATTAGCTGTTGTTCTTCTTTATAAATCTTCTAATAGTTCCGCAGTTTTTACGTTTAGGGTGTCAGCGATTTTCTGAAGATTGGTCAGCGTCAAATTGCTTTCTCCTCTTTCAACCGCTCCAATATAAGTACGATGCATTCCGGCAATTTTGCCGAACTCTTCCTGCGTTAACCCTCTTTTAACCCTTTCTTCCCGCACCCTCTTTCCAAGTTCTGTTAATAAAAACTCTCTCCACATAATCTAAAGTTTATTACCGGACACACTATATGTCTACCTACTATAATTATCTCAGATGAGGTCAGAGATTGAAATATGCAGGTAGAGGTGTCGGGCATTGTTTTTTGAATATCCCTATCCAGAGCTCTTCCCATAAAGGTTTCAGCATAGACATATTCATAAATGCAAGCGCGTTTTTTTCTATATCTTCTATCTGCTGCGGCGAACCCGCGAGTTGAAATGCGGTTGGCAGGATTTTAGCTCCTCTGCTCATTACAAATAAAGTCCAAATAATAAAAATAATTGATAACATTAACATTATTTTCCAAGCATTTTTATTACAGCTATTCATCTTTTTACCTCCTTTTTTTGTTGTAGTATACTCGGAAAGAGGGTAAGATGTCAAGGGTATTTCTAACCGTGTCTTCAGTCACCAGTCAATAGTCAAAAAAAACAAAAAACATTTGTGCTATTCGTGTGATTTGTTGTTCCTCTTAATTTTGGTGGTGTGTTGGGGTTTAAATAAAAATAAATATAATTTGTTGTTTTCTCTGTGGTCTCTGTGTTTTGTTCTCTCTCTGTGACCTCTGTGGTAAGATCTTGTGGTGGGGTGGGTTGATTTTCAAATAATTAAGGTTAACTTACCATCAAAAGGAGAAATCCAATGTGTCTGGCAATACCGATGAAGCTCGTAAAAATCGAAGGGAATAAAGGCATAGTCGAGCTTTCGGGAGTAAAAAAAGAAGTCAGTTTAGACCTCCTAGGTGAAGTCGAGATAGGAGATTATCTGATAATACATGCAGGTTTTGCCATAGAAAAACTAAATGAAGAAGAGGCAAAAAAAACGCTTGCTATCTGGGAAGAAATCGGCACTCTTCAAAAACAATGAAATATATAACAGAATACAGAAATAAGAACTTATCCCGGAAAATAGCGGACAAAATAAACAACGCTTTAAAAGGATATAAAGGTAAAATTTCCTTAATGGAGGTCTGCGGAACGCATACCCATTCTATTTTCCGCTCCGGAATTATGAGCCTTCTTTCCGATAAAATAGAACACCTTTCCGGTCCGGGCTGTCCTGTATGCGTTACTCCCAATAAATATATAGATACGGCAATCGCTTACAGCCGGCTTCCGGAGGTGATAATAACGACTTTCGGAGATATGATTAAAGTACCGGGTTCGAGTTCTTCTTTAGAAAAGGAAAAAGCAGGCGGCGGAAAAGTAAAAATAGTTTATTCCCCTCTTGAAAGCCTTGAAATCGCGCGAAGCAACCCTGAGAAAAAAATTATTTTTCTTGGCGTTGGGTTTGAAACCACCGCCCCTTTGGTTGCCTCAACAATCTTAACGGCAAATGAGAAAAAAATTAAAAATTTTTTCGTCCTTTCGGGTCATAAACTGATTCCTCCTGCTATGATGGCACTTTTAGAAAGCGGGGAGATAAAAATAGACGGTTTTATTTGTCCCGGGCATGTCAGTACCATTATCGGAGAAACCCCTTACTATCCCATAGTAAAGAAGTTCGGAATCCCTTCTGTCATAGTAGGCTTCGAGCCCATCGATATTTTGGAAGGAATTGAAATGTTAGTTAGACAAATCGCTGAAAATGAAAAACCAAAGGTTGAGAATCAATATAAGAGAGTCGTGCGCAGTGAAGGTAACGAAAAAGCTCTTTCTCTAATAGATAAAGTTTTCGAAGTAAAGGACTCGGTGTGGAGAGGACTGGGTTTGCTGCCAAAATCAGGGTTATACATAAAAAAGGCTTACTCGGAATTCGACGCGCAGAAGAAAATAAATGTCGAAATAGAAAAAACAAAAACCCACGCAAAATGCATATGCGGGAAAGTCCTTTGTGGCACAAAAAAACCTTATGAATGCGAATTGTACGGAAAGTCTTGCACCCCCGAAAACCCGATCGGTCCCTGCATGGTATCCTCGGAAGGTACCTGCGCAGCTTATTACAAATTCAAAAAATAATGAAAAATAAAAACGCACAAGATAAAAAAATATTGCTCTCGCACGGAAGCGGAGGTACCGCGATGAGCTCTCTTATAAACGAGCTAATGCTAAAGAAATTCGACAATCCTATTCTCAGGCAACTCACCGACTCCGCGATATTAAAACCCTCAGGAGACAAAAAGCTTTGTTTCACAACAGATTCCTACGTCGTAAATCCCCTTTTTTTCCCGGGCGGAGATATCGCAACTTTAGCCGTAAACGGTACGGTAAACGACCTTTCGGTGATGGGTGCAAAACCCCTCTATATCTCATGTTCTTTCATATTAGAAGAAGGGCTCGACTGGGTCATTCTGGATAAAATCACAGCGTCTATGGCAAAAGCTGCGGGGAAAGCAGGCGTTCAAATCGTTACGGGTGACACAAAAGTTGTAGAGAAAGGAAGTGCCGATAAAATATTCATCAACACTTCAGGAGTCGGCATTCTACAAAAAGGGCTAATTCTCTCCAAAAACAAAATTAAAACCGGAGATAAAATTATCATAAACGGAGAAATCGGAGCACACGGTTTAGCAGTAATGAGCATGCGAGAAAATTTCAAAACTGATATAAAAAGCGACTGCGCTCCCTTATGGGAATTAATAGAGAGTATGCTAATCGTCGGGGGAGTGAAATTTATGCGGGATCCGACAAGAGGCGGTGTTGCCTCAGTCCTATGCGAAATTGCGGAAAACTCCGCTTTCGGAATCCAAATCAAGGAAGAGTTTCTCCCCATTCACGAGAATGTATCTTCTTTCTCGGAAATCTTAGGACTCGATCCTCTCTATATAGCAAATGAAGGTAAAGTTGTCGCTGTGGTTTCTCGCGGCAAAGCCTCTTCTATTCTTTCAAAAATGAAAAAACATCCTTTGGGGAAAGAATCGGCAATAATAGGAGAAATAACGAAAGAAAACAAGGGAAAAGTTTTACTTGAAACGGTCATCGGGGGAAAAAGAATTATCGATCGCCTTGTAGGCGACCAGCTTCCCCGCATCTGCTGAAGAATAAATGCTAATAAGGAAAGATGCGATTATTCTAAAAAGTTATAAATTCAGCAACACAAGTAAAATAATCCATATATTATCTTCAGATTCCGAGCGTATCTCTCTCGTTGCTAAAGGAGCCAGACGAACGAAATCACAGTTCGCCGGCAACATAGAACCATTAAACTTAACTCAGCTTGTATACTATATAAAACCAGGAAAAAGCTTGGGAACATTAAAAGAAGCAACCGTCAAAAATGGGCATCAATCCTTAAAGAAAGATTTATACAGATTAAATATTGGCTGGAGTTTAATATGGACAGGAAGAAAAATTCCTTCCCCTATGAATGGACTCTTCGGTCTGGAAAAAAGGTCTCTTTCTTTCCTCGACAGAGGGTTTAAGGAAGAAGTTTTAATCTACTTCTTTCTCTCTCTTTTCAAACTCCAGGGCATTTCTCCCCAAATGAATAAATGCATAACATGCGGCTCAAAAGAAGTAGAGTATTTCGATATAGAAGGAGGGGGTACGAAATGCAAAAACTGCGCTTCAAAAACTTCTCTTTTTTTTACTCCTCTAAAGGAAACAATCGAAGCTTTAAAAAAAGGACAATTTGAAATATGGGAAAATCTAAAAGAAAAAGAAAAAAATAAAATACTAAAGATTACTTTTAAATACGGTATTTATCATTTCGGAGACTGGTTAAACCGCATAACGGAAATATTACCTTTTGAAATCACCCCATAGGAACGACTATGTTCCCAGTCCCCAAATATAACAAGTGTTTTTTCTCCCTCCCTATACAAATAGGGTTTATGGAAATGCCCCATTATGACTGCGTCGAACCCTTCTCTAAATTTCTCTTTTGCAAATTTCTCAAAACTGCCATTACTCAAATCTAAATCTCTTGAATTTGCCTTTGAAAACTTCGATAGGGCTTTAGCCATCTGCAAACCCAACTCGGGATGAATTAAGGAAAAAAGGGTTTGTGAAAATTTGTTAGCCAACATTTTTTTTGCCATAAAATTTCCATCCATTTCATCTCCATGCTGTACTAACATCCTTTTTTCTCCGATCTTAACCACTTCAGTTCCAAGATGCTTAACAATTCCGAGCGATTCGATAAAATCACCTATCCAAAAATCATGATTGCCTATCCAGTAGTGAATATTAATACCTGCCTCTGCGGTTCTTTTCAATTCAAAAAATATTTTAAAAAAGCTCTTGGGGATAAAAGATTTATATTCAAAATAAAAATCAAAAATGTCTCCGAGTAAAAACAATTCATTCCCTTCTTTAATGACTGTTTCAAGAAAAAAAAGAAAGGAATCTATTTCTTCCTTACCAGACCAATCCTGGAAATGAGTGTCTGAGATTATAAAAACCTTTCTGTCCCCCGAAATTTCCAACATTGATATTTGAATTTTTCCGCAAAGTTATTTACCAAACTCTGCTTTCATTTCTCCAATAACACCTATAGCTTCTTCGTAGTATTTCTTTTCTACAAGTTCGTTTAAAAGTTTGATATAACGTTTTTCCTTGGAAACATTCCCCCCTTTTTTTTCTATAGAACCAGCTTCCGAATCCGTTGACCCCTCAAAAAAACTTTTCTCTTCATTATCGAGCGCATCTAAAATGCCAGGGGCCTTTTTTTCTTTTTCTTCTTTTTTGCGACTTTCCTCTTTTTTGAAAATTTCTTCAAAAGGGGATTTATTTTGTTCCATCATGCCTCCTTATCTTTGTATAATTTAAGCTTTTCTCCCACATCTTTCAATGTCGGATCAAGTTCAAATGCTTTCTCCCAGTTTGAAATAGCTTTATCTATAACTTCCTTTTTCTCATAAGCATACCCCAAATTCGCATAAGTAAAAGCCTCTACCTCACCCACCTTGCTCGCCTCTTTAAAAATTTCAATCGCTTCATCTATATTCCCTCTTTCAAATAAAATAAGGCCCATCCCAACTTTAGCCTCAACCATAGCAGGATTTTCTTCCAAAACTTTCTCAAATATCTTGCGGGCGTCTTTTTGCTTGCCGTCTTTTGAAAGAGCAACAGCGAGATTTACTAATATTTCAGGGGAAGAATCATCTAACAGAACCGCTTCTTTTAATTGACGAATTGCCAATTCTACTTTTCCGCTATAAAAGTTTTTCACACCCATATCGTTAAGTCTGCGGGCTTCTTCTTTATTTCGCCACCTATCAAATTTTTCTCTTTCTTCCTTAAAATCTTTAACATATTTCTCTATCGACGAAGATAGATCTTTTAATCCCTTTGAAGACTCTTTAAATTGCATGTACATCTCTTCAAAAACTTTTTGCAGAGTCTCTCTAAGGGCATTAATTTCTTCCTTAAAAGACCCCTCAAGTTTTTCAAAAACTTCTCCAATATGAGTCAGCCCATTACTTATAACATCTGCCGAATTTTCAATTTTTTCAGCCAATGTTTTCTGAAGTTCCTCTGTTTTTTCTTGCAATTTCTCCGGACTGTTTTTAATATCATCCGAAAGATTATCCACCCCCGATTGGATAACATCCTTCAAAGAAATAAATTCTTCTTCCAGTTTAACATCCAAATCCTTAGAAAACTTCCCAAGAAATGAAGAAATTTCGCCCAGCCTGACATCAAGCAAAGATCTCAATTCATACAGATCGTTATGTTGAGATTTGCTCAGGTTCCTTAGTACCTCGATTGTTTCGCCTTTACGTTTAACTTTTTCATCAAATGAAGCGCTTGCCTTGTTTTTATCCACCTTTTTTACCGACCCTTGCCCGTGTTCCTTTCCCGGGATTTTATCTTTCTTTTTTCCACTCCCTTCTTCCATAAAAGATCACCTCCTTATAAGAGGTCTTATCCTTTTGTATTTTTCTGTCGCTTCTCGTAGCATCGAAGATACATATAAACTTTTCTCCTTGGGATTCATATCTGTTTTTGAAAGCAGACTAAGAGCAAGTTCTGTATTTCCACTATAAAAAGCGAGCATTGCTTTCTTTTTTATTAAATCTTCTCTCGATTCCAACCTCGAAAGACGCCGATACGCTCCCCAATAGTCCCCTAGCTCTGCTTCTAAATCACTCAAAAGGATTTCTCTCTTCTCATTGTCTACTTTTTCTATCTCTTCAAATGCATTTTCGAATTTTTTTAATTTTAGGTACAAAAGAACTCTTTCTTCTGGAATATCTGTCATTTTAAGCCTATCGAGCAGTATCTGTTCCCTTACTTCTTGTATTTCGCCTATGCTAACTTTAACCTTTTTCCCCAAAAACCACAAGAGTACTTTCTCTTTACTGCCAGGCTCTTTAACTTTTCGGAGATAAAAATCACACTTTTCCTTATTTCCGGCAATAAAGTAAAGGCGAGCACCCTCCTTGACAATTTCTTCATTATCTGAATACTTGTCGAGTAGTTGTTCATAAAAAGGTAACCGTTCTTTTATATCCATATCCTTTATATAAAGGAAGGCTGTATCCCAATCAGAAAGAGCGAGATTAACTCTAACCAGCAAAGAGATCACCTCTTTATCTCCCGGATCGATAACCTCCTTTAGCTTCTCGGCTACCTCCGGAAATTCATCGAGTAACTCTTCCATTTCAACCCGACTCTTCTCTTTATCTCCAACTTGATATCGAATCTTAGCAAGAGCAAGCCAGATAGGCATAGGAACCGTTTTTTGAAATAATTGTTCAATTTCTTGCAACAAAAATTTTCCTCTTTCCTCTGAACCATCAAAAAATTCTTCTATTATACCAAGAAGCGGCGCATTACGCTCTTCATTTGCGTAAATTTTCAATAAATTCCCGGTTAATTCTTTGGATAGTTCCACTTTGGGCAGTAAAACTCCTATCTCTTCAATTATTTTACCTCTCTTCTCTTCATTCGTCCAATAAGCTTCAACAAAATACTCCAAAGCCTGTCCCACGTGCCCCAAATCCTTCTCGATTCCCGCCTTTAAAACAATTATACTTTTTTCAACATCAGGATCTTCAAACTTTTCCAAAGCTTCGACAGCCGAGCTTTTTAGTTTGGGGTCGAAACGAATACCTTTTTCTATCTCTTCGATACCCGAGAGATCCCCTAAGCGAAGTTTAACTTTACCGTAAAAAATCCTAAGCGCCGCATGAATAGGAGCAATATCGATAAGCTTCCCACATTCTTCTTTCATCACCTCAACCATATTCTGATTTTTCGTGAGAGCCTCTTCCAAGCATTGCACCGCTTTACCAACACTGCCTGCTTCTCTATATAATCTATAAAGAGTCATAAGCGTCTCATATCCAGCATTGCCCTCTTCCCTCATTTCTTCGAGTACCTCGGTCGCTTTTTCCGAAAGCGAACTATCTAACCCTACGGCTCTTCTAATAAGGCCCGCTGCATTTGACAAATTGCCGATTTTTGAATTTGCTTTAGCCAGAGAGAGCATCAACTCCGGTTGCTCCTCTAATTCTAAACCATCCAAGATCTGCGATCCCCACTTAATTGCTTCCTCATAATAATTGTTTTGTATTAAAATTGTTGTAAGCACCCGCGAAATGACCTCGTTTTTTTCTCTCTTTTTCAATTCATTTATTAGAAATGTGGTTACTTCGCTCACATAGTCGGGAAACTCTCTTGCGGTATTTTCTAGCTCCCGGCAACCTTTTTCAAATTCACCCTTATGAAAATACAAAGAAGAAATAAGTTTTCTTATTCTTGGTTCGTCTCTATAACCCTGTAGATAAGTTAGAATGAATTTAAACCTCCCTGGGTCCTCATCTATTGCTTCTTTATAACTGTTCTCTGCTTTATCGAACTCATTCGATAATCTGTATAACTCAGCCAATGCGAACGGGTAAGTAAAGGGAGGAAAATACTGCCTATCCAGATCTTTGTAAAATTTCAAGAACTGCTCCGTATATTCCTGTTTAGCCTTTACTCTTTTATCAAATTCGGTAAGCATAACAGGAATATAATCAGCCTGCTCAGAAATTATCAAATTAACCTTCCCGGCAATTTCTTCTGGTCTATCCGGGATTTGAAGCATTAAAGAAACGATTTCTCCTTCTGTACTAACCGGGTTTTCTTGCTTAAATTTCTGGAGCTCTTCTTTTATTTTATCTGTTTTTTCGGGGTCTAAAGACAATTCCTTATAAATTTGAAGCGCTGCATCCGTTTCACCTTCTCTTGAAAGTAATCTCGCTTTTAAGATTAAAAGAGTCGAAGGAACTTCCTTTCCTTCGAACATCTGCTTTAAATTTTCGAGTATCACTGCAGACGCCGAAGGAGATTTTTTAAATGCACTTTCAAGAATCCTCGCAATATCTTCTGTCCATCCAAGCGCGCTATAAACATTTGCAATGTTAAGAGAAGTATCTACATCCGGGGGAAGTTTTTCCTCAAGTTTTTTTACTCTTTCGCCTATCTCTTCATCAGCTGTAATTAAAACAGCTGCTAGAAATTCCTTTAATCCCTCGGCATTTCTTTCCTTTTTTATATACGCCTCGGCTAATTGTTTATGAATTATCGGATTATCAGGATCTTTATTAACCATCTTCTGGTATTTCTTTATCGCATCGTCTACCTCAAAACCTTCTAAAATATCCAGCGCTTTTTCCTCTTTTCCTGATTCAATCAACAATTCACTTAAATAATCAACAAGTTCTTTCGATTTCTTTTTCTTTCCGTAAGGAGTTAAAATAGTAATCACTTCTTCCTGAAAATCCGGTTTTGTATTTACAGACTCACGCAATTTAGAAACGCCCTCTTCATAATGTTTATCCTTAAGCAACAATTCACCCAAACCCAATTTTAGATATGCATCCCCATAATTTTCTCTTTCTGCTCTTCTTAATTCCTGGGAGAGATTCTGTATCTCTTTAGGCTGTTTTTCCAATATTATTTTAAAAATTCTTAACGTTTCTTTGCTTTCCCGTCCCTCCTGCATTACCCCGTATAAATATAAATGAGTAAAATCTCTAGCACTAAATTCCGTTTTATTAGTTAGAATATTCTTAACAACCTGTTCCTCTCTTTTGATAAAAGCTCCTTTACTTTCCTCACTCATTTCCCTGAAAAGATCATAAACCCTTTCAAAATCAATCTTCTCCGCCCACTTCTCCATAAGATACTCGGCCAAACGGTCCGGCTTACCCCTACCGTAAAATAAATCCTCTACTTCTCCGACAATTTTTTTCTTAGCTTTAGGAGAAAGTGCAACACCCTTTTCTGCCCAGATAATTACTTCATTTAATTTGTCTACGGCATGGTATAAGTGCATAATCTCAAGGATGAGGGGGAGATCTGACTCGTCGTTCCTTAAAGCATTTTGTAATATTTGAACAGCTTTAAGAGTGTCTCCTTTCGATGCTACCCTCCGGGCTTTATCAATTAGATTGGACTGATCGCCAAAACTAAACATAACCAAAGTAGAATATAACTAAAATAAAAAGTAAGTCAAGACTTCTTACCGAACAAAAAAAAGAATAATCAAATTAATATTCGGCTATCTCGGTACGATTCTTCCCCCCTCTTTTTGCATTATACAAACCTCTATCAGCAGCTGCTATGAGGTCTGTTTTATTATGCGCATGTTCCCCAAGCTCAGAAACGCCTATAGAAACGGTAATTTTAAACTTAATTTCATCCGGAGAAACAAAGTCTTGTTTTTCAATTGTTTCCCGTAGATTTTCCGCAAGCTTAAACCCTTCTCTGGCAGTAGTTTTAGGCAATATAATGGCAAATTCCTCACCCCCGTATCTCGCAAGTATATCAGAAGCTCTTATTCTATCCTTCATCAGCTTCCCAACTTCCCGGAGAATCATATCTCCATTCTGATGTCCAAATTCGTCATTAATTAATTTGAAATTATCCAGATCAATCATTAATAGAGAAATAGGGTCTTTATTACGCTCGGCTTCAGCTATTTTATTATCCAACATTTCCTGAAAGAAACGATGATTGTAGGTCTCGGTTAGTCCGTCTCTAATAGCTTTTTGTCTTTCATAATCATATAAAACAGCTTTTTCTACAGAAGAAGCGGCTATATCTGTAATCAAATTTAAAATCATTAAATCGTTATTTCTATCGAACCAATCTTTATTTTTAGAAAGAAGTAATATCCCTCCCTTTACATCACCTCTAAAAGGCGAGAACAACAAAGACCTTGCATTAAAAATTCTCTCTTCCGGAAACAAGATAGGTCTTTTTATCTCTTTAGAAAGGTCTGCTTTACATAGAGAAATATTTTTTTCTAGAGCCAAAGCAATTATGCTTTGTCGTAGGTTCTGGTAATACCTTCTCCCGTCTTCTTCCGTGACATGATATTCATTTCCTTCTTTAAGCAAAAAAATAGTCCATACATCTTTGTAACTGTTTTTTACTGTTTCAAAAATACTTTTTCTCACTTCTTCTAATCTGATCTCTCCCGCCACTTTTTCCGTGAGATTTAAAAGAGAACGAAATCTGAAAGCCTCAAGCATTGAAACACTCATGTGTTTATAAAGAGAAAACAATGTCGATAGGCCTTTAACAACACTCGATAAAATCTCCTTATCCCTTTCCTCAAAGGGATTTTCTTCTGTTCTATCTACCACTATAATTCCAACAACTTTTTCATTAAACCGAATCGAACTCGCCATAAAACATTTTATGTTCTCTTCATTTTGATAATATCCCAATTTTATTGAAGAATCATTGAAATCATTATTAACCAAAATCCCCTGATTTTGTAAAAACCAGGAGAGAGGACCTTTATTTATGTTAACCATTGGCTTTATTTCTCCTTCGCTTTTTGCAATTCTGACCTGAAATTCATCAGGTTGCTCCTTCTCAACCAATAGAACAACGCTAAAAGGATTAAACATGCGAATTATTATATCAACACTTGCGGATAATGAATCATAAATTTTATTAGAAATGGTCGAAGGCAATTCTTTCTTTTCGGAAATACCCTCTCTTATATTCAAACTATCAGTATCCTCTGGCATTTTGCTTTTCTCAATACTTTGTTCTTCACGCTCTTCAGGCTGCAATACATACAACAAAACTACTCCAATATAAAAAATAATATATGGCACGAAAGATAATTCCCCAAATAATGAAAACAAAGGCAAAATAAGCCACCAGGGCTTAAGCTGTAAACCTCTTTTTTTAAGTATAAAAACAACAAGAAGATACGATATAAAAAGCGGAGACGAAAGGCCTCCGGCTAATTGTACGACAAAAGCTATACTCGTAAGAGAAAAATAATACGAAATATTCTCCCTCTCTATAATAAAAAAATACAGGACTGCGAGAATAATTAAAGGAGCCCAGGTAGGTACACTTAAAGGAAAAAAAACCAAAAAAATATATCCTACAAAAAATAAAACCGCAAACAACCTATGCAAATTCATATAAAATTATAATTTCACTTATAAACATTGTCAAGG
>CAYQMH010000049.1:0-15298 GCA_964418485.1 uncultured bacterium
ACAAATACTCAATTATTGACTTTTGACACAGAAATTTTGGGGGGTAGGCAGGAAAACCAAAACCGCCCTTGACATTTAACCTTTTTTCAGTACGGTTTTGAAAAAAGAGCTGTTTAATGATTTTTTAAAGTTTTGTGTAGAGATTAACAATGAAGAAAGAATTTCCGAAGATTGAGACAGAAAGACTTATTTTAAGGTTATTTGAGACCTCAGATGCCGGGAGGGTAAGAGAATTAGCCGGAGATAAAGAAATTGCGGATACAACGACGAATATTCCTCATCCATATGAAAAGGGAATGGCAGAGGAATGGATATCAACCAGTAGAATTAAATTTGAGTCGGGAGAATGTGTACATTTTGCAATTATATTGAAAGCGACGCAAGAATTGATTGGAGCAATAGGTTTAGTTATTGACAAAGGTTTTAATAAGGGTGAATTAGGTTACTGGATAGGAAGGGAGTATTGGAATCGAGGCTATTGTACGGAAGCTGCCAGAGCTGTTCTGGAATATGGTTTTAACCAATTGTTGTTGCATAAAATTACTTCATCTCATTTTGTCAGAAATCCATCGTCGGGAAAAGTAATGCGTAAGATAGGAATGAAAAAAGAAGGTTTCCTAAAAAAGCATGTTTTGAAAAACAATAAGTATGAAGACCTCTTGGTTTACGGTGTCTTAAGAAACGAATGGGGAGATGAAAAATTAATATAGATAGCAGTTTAATTTATGCAGTTGTAATGAGGAAATGCCCTGTTATTATTTTTTTGTTTTTGTTTTCTTGTATTAATCCAAATTTTGCCAGTGTTGGTCAGTCTTATCGAGATACTAGCATGGTCGTGGCAGATGTTGATATTTCTTATAGATATCTTCTGTACTTGCCAAAGAATTACGCAAGGCATCCTTCCAGGGAATATCCTCTTTTAGTATATCTTCACGGGAAATCATGCCGGGGTTACAATTTGGAGAAATTGAAGAAGTACGGGCCACCTTATCTCGTAAGCAAAGGATGGGATTTCCCTTTCATTATCGTATCTCCGCAGTGTCCTCCGGACAGGATCTGGAATACGGATGATTGGTTCCCAAATTTATACAAGAGTTTGTCGAATAAGTACAGAATTGATAGAAATAGAATTTACCTTACGGGTATGAGTATGGGTGGTTCCGGAGTTTGGGTTTTAGCAATAAAGCACCCGGAATATTTTGCTGCGGCTATTCCTCTATGCGGGGGATGGAGCACAAAAAACGTTATAGCAATGAAAAATATACCGGTTTGGGCGTTTCATGGAGAAAATGATAAGATTGTTGCTCCAAAAGAGACGGAGAAAATGGTTGATGCTTTAAGGAAGGTGGGCGGAAGAGTAAGGTATTCCAAGATTCAAGGAAAGGGACACTCCATTCACAAGGTTTACGAGCACAAAAAAATCTATGAATGGTTGCTCGAACATAGGAAGTAGATTGTAGATATAGTTAGTAGTGAGTTGAGAGTAGGGAGCAGTAAGCATTTAAACGAGTCTTGAGTCGTGCGTCAAGAATTAAGAATTTTGAATTATTAATTTTGAATTAAAACAATAAATCCTCTGTGTTCTCTGTACTAATTAAGGTTTCGAGGTTTCTAGGGATCAAGGGTTCAAGTAAATAAACCAGTTATAGTTTTTCTTAACCTAAAACCAGGTCGATAACGTGCCTCAAGATATCCAACTTAAAAGGCTTTTCAATGAAGGCGTCGATCCCCAATCTTCTAATTTTTCCTTCGTCCGGAATGATACTGCCGGAAATCAAGATACTTTTTATTCCGGGTTGCACTTCTTTTACCTTCTTAATAAGAGCTGTTCCCGTGATATCGTTTAATGAGTAATCGGTAATAATAAGGTCAAAATTTTGCGCCAAACATAAGCCCAAAACGCCTTCCTCGAAACAGGAAGTAGAGACCTTGAAATCTCTCTCAAGAAAACGCACCAAGCCGTTGTCACCTATCAGATCTCCGCCAGCGACTAATATTTTTTTCAAATTCTAAAGGCCTCCTTAATTTTAGCAATTATAGTGCGTATAATTATAGTGTGTTATCTTTATTTGTCAAGGTGGAACTTTTTAAAAAAAAGAGTCTTTTGCATTAATGCTATATATAGTATGTAGATTTTTTTATATTTTTCCTATATATTCCTTAGCATGAAAAAGCGAGAAATTTTATTAAAGTTCGGAAAGAAGGTAAGAGAAGAGAGAAAGAAGCTGGGTTATTCGCAGGAAGTTCTTGCGGAGAAAGCCGGTGTTCATCGTACTTATATCGGGATGATAGAGAGGGGAGAAAAAAACATTACCCTCGCGAACATCCAGAAAGTCTCTAAAGCCTTAAAAATAAAAATTTCTGAATTGACGAAAGGACTATAGGTACTAAAAAACCGTTTGGTTGGTGGTGGGTGGATGATTTTTTTGGTTCTAGCGTTTATTCGTAAGTTTGTGTTTTGTTTTTAGTTCGGATATTTGAGTTTGATTGTCCTATTGTTTTTTTTTGTCTAATTTCGTGATTTATTTAACTAAAATCACTTTTTTGGATGCGACCTGGTTGTTTACTTTTAAGTATACAAAATATACGCCGCTTCCGAAGTTTTCCCTGTGGAAAGTATAATGATACGTTCTTGGAGTTATGCTATGATCGACATATTCTTTAATTTTTGCCCCTGAGGAGTTATATATTTCGAGGTGAACATCTCCGTACGTAAGCAGAGTAAATGTTATGTCTGTAAAAGTGTTGAAAGGGTTTGGGTAAATAATAAGTGGGCTGAAAAAATTACTTTCTTCTTCTGCGGCATATTCGTAGGCTCCTATATCGTATAAAGAACCCTGGGGGCGTGATGTTCCTCTTATGTCTATTGCAGGTGCTAAGTTTCTTGTTCCTGCGTCTATCGCGGGACTTCCTTCTTTTAGGCGAAAGTCGAACTGCCCGAAATCCACGAAGTTGCTGTCGTAATTTCTAACCATTAGATTGTGGTCTTCTGTTTGCGGTGAATCGATCGATAAAGACCTGTAATAAATATTATTTCGAACTATGCAGCCAACGCTTGCGGAGCCATCTTTATGATTCCCGACTCTTATCCAGGGGCTTATATCGGAGTCTGTTGTGTCTCTGTCGAGAACTGTGTTATTGGTTATGCGGCAGTTAACTGCTCCGCTTAAAGTTATCCCGTGGTAATGGTTAACGATAACGACGTTGTTTTCGACAATCCAGTCCGCATAAAAGCCGTCAAAACATCCGATTCCCTGTAGTGTGCCGCGATGAGGCTGATTAGGGTCTTCGTAATTTATGATTGTGTTGCCTCTTAAAATTACACCCCAGACAGTATCCGTTCCCACGCCTCCCTCTCCCACGGACCAGGATTGAAATCCGTCGTCATGATTTCCGTTAACGTCGTATGAATTTTTGACTATATTATACTGGAATGTGTTGTAATCACGCAAGCCTCTGAGTCCATCTCCGGCAAAATTTTCGACGGTATTGTATTCCACCAGACATGAATCTCCGCTTGATGATATGCCGAAATTTACGTTTTTGCAGTAATTATTACGTATTATTACATGTTTTCCCTGACTGGATATTGCCGTGCACGACAACTCGTCCCAGTTTTCTGCAGACCAGAAGAAGGTATTTTCGATTGAGTGTAAATAGCAGTCTTCAACCGTTATGTAAGTGGATGGTCCGGACCAATCGTGCCATTCTATTGATATAAGTGTAGTGTTCTCGTATTCGGGAGCACTTGACGGTGTAATTGTAAGACCCTTGAGGTACCAGTACCTTGTTCCTGTAAAGCGGATATTTTTGAAAACAGGCGTATTGCCCTCTTCCGCGACAATTGTAATATAGTCTGTGTTGAAATTTCTCGATATGTGCAGGGAGCCGTAGTAACCTGTTCTGCATATTAGAGTATCTCCTGCTTTTACGGGTGCTCCTTCGTTAATAAGAGTTAAGGAGTCTCCTTCCATGTATGGATATTCGAAAGGAGCATAGGTTTCGACTAAGTTTGAGTCAAGAACTTCCTGAACCGTCGTCCATGGACGTTCGGAGCTTCCATCATTAGACAAGATTCCTTCTTCCGGATCCAGATAAAAAGTAGAAGAGAACAGTGGTGGAGGTACTACTGATATGATTACTGTTAAAAAGTAAATTATTTTCATAATATTGAAATATAAGTGTAGTATTTAATTTATGCAATACCGGGGAAAGTACGAAAAAGGTATTATTAGCTTTCTTTTGCTTTGTTTACCCCAGGACTTTTTTTATTGTATTATCCAACTCCTTGAGATCAAAAGGTTTTGCAACTACAGCTTTAAATCCGTGTTTTTCGTAGTTTGCCATTATCGGGTCTGTAGAATAACCGCTGGAAACTATAGCTTTAACATCCGGGTTAATCTGCAGGAGTTTCTCTATTGTTTTTTTACCTCCCATTCCACCGGGTACAGTTAAATCAAGAATAACAGCATCAAAGGGATCCCCTTTATTCTTGGCTGCTTTGTATTTGACAAGCGCTTCTTCCCCATTTCCGGCAAATTCAACCAAATAGCCCAATCTACTTAACATACCTCCAACTGCTCTGCGAACTATCTTTTCATCGTCCATTATTAGTATCTTGCCTTCTCCCCATGTAGTCCGTTTGGCCCCTTTTTTTTCTTCTTCTTTCGATATTTTTTCTTCTATTGCCGGAAGATAGATGAAAAAAGTTGTTCCCTTTTCCATTTCGGATTCAACTGTAATATAACCTCCATGTTTTTGAATAACAGAGTATACTGTAGTAAGGCCTAAACCGCTTCCTTCCTGCTTGGTGGAAAAGTATGGGTCGAATATTTTCTGAAGATATTCTTCGGGTATTCCTATCCCTTTATCCTGAAAAGTGATTTTTATATATTTCCCTTCCGGGATAGGAAGTGATTTTTTTTCGTCGAGGGTAGTATTTTCGGCTTTTATTCGTATTTTTCCTCCCTCGGGCATTGCCTGATTCGCATTTATTACAATATTATCTATCACCTGAGATATTTGTCCTTTGTCTGCTTTGGCCTTCCATAAATCATTCGCGAAATGATATTCGCAGCTTACATTTGAACCATGTAGACTAAATTCTGCCGATTCTCTGATTATGTCTTCTATATTAACTGGACCCTTTATGGGTTCTCCGCCTTTAGAAAATGTGAGGAGCTGTTGAGTCAGGTTTTTAGCCTGGATAGATGCGTGTTTTGCTTCTTCTAATATTGCCTCGAAATCTTCTCCTTTCCCCATTTGGGCGAGGGAAAGGTTGCCAAGTATTCCGGTCAGGAGATTGTTGAAATCATGGGCAATACCTCCGGCAAGAACACCCAGCGATTCGAGCCTTTCTACCTTTCGCAGCTCCTCCTCAGTCTTCCTGCGTTCCGATATGTCGCGTACAGTTGCCCACATACCCTTTGGATTTTTCTCATCGTCCGTGAGTAAAAAGCACCTTAGTTCTACCGGAAATATAGTCCCATCTTTCTTAATATACTCCTTTTCGTAGAATTCCGAGTAGCCTTTTTTAAGAATTTGTTGCTGTTTTATTTTTTCTTCCATTTCATGCCACTTTTCGGGAGTTATATCGGTGTGTTTTAAGTTTTTTATTTCGTCCTCGGTGTATCCTAGCATATCTAAATATTGCTTGTTGAATTCAAGTATATTTCCTTCCATATCGGTACGTACAAAAGCATCCATCATACTTTCATAGAGATTACGGTATTTTTGTTCGCTCTTCTGTAAGTTCTCTATGGCTTTCTTTCTGTCCGAGATGTCCTGGGCAATAGCTAATATCATAGGACTGCCTTCCAGAGTGATGGCGCTTAGATATATTTCGACCGGATAAGAGGATTTATCTTTACGGTAGAGTTTCGACTCAAAATTAGTATGACCGCCTTTTTTCAATTTCAACCAGAATTTCTTTCTGTCATCCCGTGCCTGGCTGTGAGGGTCAATATCCGCTACTGTCATTTTCATATATTCATCCCTTGTATAACCGGTGTGTTTGCATAATGTTTCATTTACTAATATAAAGTTTCCATCAAGATTGTGTACGGAAACGGCATGCGGGAGATGCTCAATCACCGTCTGGAATCTTTCTTCGCTCTCCTTTAGTTTCTCTATTGCCTTCTTACGCTCAGTTATGTCATGGGCGATACCTATTATCATGGGTTCTCCCTTTAAGGTTATAGGACTTATGTATATTTCCGCAGGATATGAAGTACCGTCTTTACGATAGTGAGTAGATTCTAGCCGGGCAAAGCCACCTCCTTTTTTTAATTTCAACCAGAATTTCTTTCTGTCGTTACGAGTGATACTTTCAGGGTCAATATCTCCTACTGTCATATTAAGCAATTCTTCCTCGGTATAGCCGGTTAATTTATGGGATTCTTTATTAACCATTGTAAAATTACCATCAAGGTCGTGAACCAGAACCCCATGAGGAAGATTTTTAATTACCGTCTGGAATCTTTCTTCGCTTTCCCGCAGTGATTTCTCTGCTTTTTTGCGTTCCATAATATCTCTTGCAATACTTAAAATCGATGGTTTTCCATGATAAGTTATCAGACTTGAGCTAACTTCTACCGGAATAATCTTACCGGATTTTGTTCTGTGAGCGGTTTCAAAGACCTGTCTCTCTCCCTTTTTCATTCCTTCGATAAGATTCTTAATTTCTTTCACTTTCAGAGTGACGTCAATATCGGTAGGCCCCATATCAGGTAATTCTTTTCTTGTGTAACCCAGAACTTCAACAACTCTATCATTGACGTCGATAAAATTACCTTCGAAATCAATAACGAAAGCTGTATCGTTCATTCCGTTTATTAAATTTTTGTACTCTTCTGCTCTCCTTTTACGTTCGGTAATATCCCTTGCAGTACTTAAAATTGATGGTTTTCCATGATAAGTTATCAGACTTGAGCTAACTTCTACCGGAATAATCTTACCGGATTTTGTTCTGTGAACGGTTTCAAAGACCTGTCTCTCGCCTGATTTCATACTCTCAATAACAGTGGATATATATTTTGCATTTTGGACTGTATCGATGTCGTTCGGTCCCATTGTTAGCAGTTCTTCTCTTGAATAACCTAAGGTTTTAACGGCAGTATCGTTAACTTCGAGGAACTCCCCTTTGAAGCTGGTAACAAAGGCTGTATCATTCATTCCATCGATTAAATTTCTATATTCTTTTTCTCTTTCTTTGTTTTCAGTAATATCACGTACAAATTCAATTATCTTAGTTTCTCCGTTAGTGTCCCTAAAGGGAGTCGATGTCAATTCGTAAGTTTTGCCATCAGGTGCTGATAATGCCACTTTCTGAGTTTTTCCGGTTTTGACAGCTTTTTTAATTAGGCAGAATTTACAAGGAGCCTGGCGTTGCATATATGCTTCAAAACAAAGCTTTCCCTTTAGATCCCCAAATCTGTTGATCAACATTTTGTTTTGAAAACATATGTGATAATTTTTATCGATGATGTCAATCCCGTCTGATAGAGAATTAAGCAAACCCTTAAACTTGTCTCGCTCAGCCTTCAAATCTTTTTTTAATTTCTCGATTTCTTGACGCTTTTTCTCAAGCTTTGCGACTTGTTTTTGTGCCTTCTCAAGTTCTCTTGTAAGCTGCTTCTTTGTTTTATTTGTGTTTTTGCCTTTAATGCACACCTCCTTTTGAGACTCGTAGTACTCTTACAGATTAATCGTACAAAAAAGACTCCAGATATCAAGTGGTTGATGTTTAGCCGCTTAGTTTTTTAAAGAGTAAAATATTTATTAATAATGACAAATTTTTTATTTGAAGATAGGTTTTTCGAGTCTCAGTGCTTCATTTTTTCGACTTTTCTTTTTTGAGGACACTCCTCGCATTCAAATTCGAGAGTCGAATATTTAACGTTGTATTTTTCTAAATTCGTCTTAATTTTTGCTTTCAAGTTTTCGATTTGGGCCATATTCCGTATATTTGTAAAAATATGAGCATCCATGACATTTAATTTGTCAATTCTGGTGCCATTTTTATCATCTTTTCAACGTTAATTGAGAATGTTCCTTGACAAATCATGAATCATAGATTATACTTTGTTAAGTAAATAAAATTTTTAAAAAATTCAATGAGGAGGAAATATGAAAAAAATAATTGTAGTTCTTATAATTGCATTGTTTTTGTCTTCTTGTGATCACGATGATTCTCTTGCCGCTACGGCGGATGTTGACTGGACGCAAACAACTGCGCTGGCTTCTGAAAGCAGTTCTTTGAATATCGTATATTCCATCAAAAACACAGGGAAAGAAGACATTATTGGTTTTTCGATTATTTTTGGCTACTCAGGCGGGTTTGTAGGCTCTGTTCCAATGGGTGGGGTGCGCATATCAGAAGGAGATCCGACTATTTTTCCTGCCTCTGAGAAAAAACTCGAGACGCCTATATTGCCAGGAGAAATATACGTAGACGAAGAAACATACAGTCTTAACCCGGGAACTGTCATTCAAAGTGTAGAAGTTGCAAAGTTGCATGTTTGGAGTGAAAGAAAGGAACGCGTTTACGAATATTAATATTTAGCAATTGCGCAACTTATCCTTAGATATCTATTAGCGAAAACTCTGGCAATTATTATTGGATTTGGGATTTAATTAAAGCGTGATGTAGGTTTTGCTGTTTCTTTAGTTTATCTAGGGTGTATATTTTACTTAAATCTTTATAAATTTTCTTATTCTATAAATTTCATAATTATATACAATCAGTTAACTTTTTTTACTTTTGTTTTTTGTGAACAGAAAGGCTTCTCGTAATGCAAATAGTTCGAGGTTTATCCTTTATAATAGGGCTCTGGGGTAAAACATGCGAAAATAAAATAAGAAACTTGGAAGTAAAAACCGATGATTCCGAAGTAAAAGAGACTTTTGATAGATACTTAGAAGAATGGGGAGAACCGAGGCTGCAACTCTCGGAATAGAACATAAAAAACACTAAATTCATTTCAAAAAATAACAAAAAACCTTTAAATACAATCAAAAAATTCATATATATATGCAATTGGAAATCAAAATCTTAAATTAATTTAATGCTTAGTCAAGTAGGCATAACTTGAATATTCTCAATTTCATAAAGGATCTATGAAAATATTCTTCGATGATTAAATTAGAAAGCCTCTCCAATCGCAAAATGCCAGGAAGGCGTACCTTCGAAGTTTATTGCATAATCGAGTCTTAAAGGCCCGATTGGAGTATAAAATCTGACTCCAATTCCAGCGGAACCTAAGATATTAAATTGTTTACTTTCCAAATCTTCTGAGAGTGATCCTATATCGGAAAATAATGCCCCGTAAAGATTTGAGAACACAGGGATTCTTAACTCACAAGTAGTGAGAAAGTATCTTTCTCCGCCGAGAGGATTACCGTTAGGGTCTTTTGGCCCTGCCCCGTTTTCGGGGTATCCTCTAAGTGTGGCGGCTCCCCCGAGGAAAAATCTATTATATATGGGAACAGGAAGCTCCTTATTAAAAGGCAGGATGATGCCTGCGTTAGTCCTGAAAGCAGCCGTAGATTTACCAATGCCGACGAATTTGCTGAATCTAAAATCATTCTTCGAAAAACTACCTGATGCTCCAAGAACAATATCTTCAAATTCCATACTATTAAATATAGAATAGCCCTGGTGAACTTTAATAGGATCATCTCGCCTATCTATCATCAAAGAAATTGATAATCTTTGCAGCCAATCGAGAGATTCTTCTAAATCGCTTATCTCGACATTATAAAGGATTACTCTTTCCAAATCATAACGTAAATAGACAGGCCTGGGCACGAGCATTGAATAAGCTCCAAATCTTCCTATATCATATCCAATCTCTCTTTCATATCCAAATTTAATCCCCCAGCTGTTACTCAACCATTTCCCAAATGTTATCGGATCTTTGTAATTTCCCTCTAAACCTAACTCTCTTACCCCAATTTTTCCCAATAGGCTTATACTTCTTAACGAATTAAGGAAATTTTTGTGGGATATCATAAAAGTTAACTTCGCCCTATCGAGTGTAGAATATCCGATACGCAGTCTAAGGTCAAGGGGTTCTTTAGGTTCCAACTTATAAAGCAGGTTACGGTGTATTGAAGAATCCGTTTCGGTAATTCTTATTCGCGAAAACAAATCAACTTCATTTAATCGCCTTTTAGAAGCATATAGTTTATCATTCGTTAAAATAGAACTCTCTTTAAGTCCAATACCTATCTTAAGTCTGTCTTGACGAATATTACGCTCGCCTTCGATATAAACATTTGAAATGTATATTTTGCTTCCTTCTTTTATATTGTAAACTATATTAGCTCCTTCCCCATTAACATCTATCTTTGAGTTTACTGTAATATCATGATAACCATTCTTATCATAATTATATATAAGAGCTGAATAATCTTTCTCAAGAAGAAAAGGGTTAAACGGTTCTCCTTTCTTTGTTTCAATAATTTTGTTTAGGTTTTTATAATCGAAAAAAGTATTGCCGCTGAATTCAATATTTTTCACAAATGTCCTTTCGCCTTCTTCTATAAAAATATCTATATCAACTAAACCGGAAGAATCAGCTTGATGCTTATAAGTAATATTGGTGGAAAGATACCCGTTTTTAACAAATACCGCTCTGATTGCATCGATATCACCTTCAAGTATCCGCTCATCAAATTTACTTTTTGAAAAGAGTCCGGGGGGTTTTAAGAGCATTACCGAACGCAGTTCTTTTTCTTCTAAACTCGAGAGACCCGAAAAATCGATTGAGCGGACAATTTCTGAAGAAGATATTAATAAAACAAAAGTAAATAATCCAATCATCTCTTTAAATCAATATCAAAACCGGCTTCAACATCTCTGGTTTCCCTATCATAAATCGAAAATACAGAAATATTGCGCAAAATATCGTAATAAATGACCAGCTGAGGCTTTCTAAAATCTTCAAAACCGGTTTTATAAGAGACCCTCACTTTGCTTCCGATTTGTTTTTCAAGTCCGATTTTCAGAGAATCATCTAAAGTAACTTTCTCCACCCCCAGAACAGAGGCAAGGCGGTCCTCAACCCTGCCCTTGGTGACGTCGAGTATGTGGTTAACCGCTTTCATCCCGATCCCTTGAGCGCTTGATATTGGTTCGATTTTCCTTGTCTTTCCCGTTATCAAAAGTGCAAGAACCTCCTGAACCGGCATGTAGGGTTCTGAAGATACCTCTATTCTCAATTTTTCAGGAGACCCCGAAATGTATAAAAATATTAAATAATTTATTCCTTCATGCAAAACTTCACTTGAAGCTCTTAAATCTACTTCAGGTTTAAGAGCGCCGGGATCCGTGAAACTAATCATACCTCCGTTAATATTGAATTTAGTGCCTAAATAATTTAGATGGCCTCCTTCAATTATTTTTGTCTCCCCGGATATCCCCGGTTTTGATGCCGTGCCCGACACATAAAGATCGCTTTCGGTTTTAATATATGCTTCCCGATTATCAACGATGAAATTCGAAACAATTCCTACATTAAGTTTTATTTTTTTTAAAAAATCTGAACTTTTGCCTGCCGGGCGCTCAGCTTTTTTCAGCAAACCAGTTATTAATTTATTTTCAAAAGCGTCCATATAGGTACCGTCAAGCTTAATTTCACCTGAAATAGAGTAAACATCAAGACTACTTAAAAGCTGTAATTTTCCGTCTAAATTCAAGTGAGATTTCTTTTTTATAGGTATTTTAATTTTTTGAAAATCAACATTTAAAGAAGCATCTTTATTAAGCCCGATACTACCGTTTAGAAGGAGAGAACCTTTGTTAAAACCCACAAAAATATCCGAACAATCGATTATATCTCCCTTAAAAGAAAAAGTCCCGTTAACAGGACCAAATTTATTCTCTTTAATCTCAAAATTGTTCTCATTCAGTATTAAATTCCCATATACTTGAGGTTTGTTACGCGTTCCTTTTAGATTGACTGAGGATGAAATAAATCCCGAGAAAACACTTCCGGGATAAAGAGGGGAGAGGATTGAGAGATCGAGAGAATCCAAATTACAATAAATATCAAATTCAGAACTTTTGTCAAATGGCATCCTACCATAAAGAGAAAAAAGATTATCTCCTATTTTAAAACGTCCTTCAGAGATTTCAATAAATTCTCGGTTCAAATTCAATATTACGTCATCATCATTAGTTATTTTGTTACCATTTATCAAGAAATCAAACCTTTTCATTCTAACAGTATCACCGGATAATATTATGCTCAAGTTTAACGGACCTAAAGGTTTTTTATCTCTACCTTGTAAAACGAGGTCATCGACTATAATCTCTCCACTTAAAGAAGGAAAAGGTTTTGCTCTAATAATTTTAACGGTAGAAGAAAGCTTCCCATCATTTATCTCTCCTGGAATTAAGGAACTCAAACCTTTCAGCGCAAATTCCTTTGTAGAAATATTTAAATTCATCTCACCCTCAAAAGGAATGGGAAGAGTCCCGGAAAATGATATATAATTATCAAAAAGTTTAATTTTAGAAGGTTCAACCTCAATAAAATCTTTTTCGAACGTTACAGAGATCGGTTCAAAATTCTCCAAAACTATATTTCTAAATTCGGCTCTCAAAATATTAAATTTTAAATTATTCCGATTTGCCTCGGCACTAATGTTAACCGGGCCCAACGTATCATTTTTAATGTATAGAAATAAACTATCAAGTTTTACAAATCCTGAGATTTCCGGTCTTTTTCTTTTACCGGACAAGTACAACTTTGCGTCCAAAAAACCTTTGAAATCATAATCTTTTACAAAAGGATTTAATGCGTCAAGTTGAAACTTTTGAGTCGAAAAATCTAATTTAATAGCTCTATTTTCTAATATTGGAATTTCTCCGGAAAAATTTAATTTAGATTCATTAACTGAAACTACTGAAGGTGAAACCAAAACATAAGGGTAAAAATACTTAATACTGATTTCCCCCACTGAACTTATGCTATAATCTCTAAACCTTGACTCAAAATTTTCTATATATAAAGAAGCCGAAATATCACGCGGTCTTGCTATATCTCCTTTTATTTCTCCCGAAAGATCTGTTTTTGCATCCCCTTCGGGAAGAAAAACTTTCATATTAAAATCTTTTATACTGAAATTAAAGAAAAAAGGAGAGGGTTTTTCAAGCTGAAACTCTCCTTTTCCTTTAACCAGACCTGCGGTTTTTAATATTGCCTTATTTTCTTTAAAATCGAAAAAGATATTTAGACCTCCAATCTCTTCGGAACGGAAAAGTATTCTTCCAATATTTAGATTCGCTTTCCCATTAACAGTTTTATTACTTAATTTTAGATCAAAATCCCCGGCTATCTGCTCCAAAGAAACATCTTCGTTTACAGAAAAATATGGTACGGAAAAAATTCCTTTTAAACGCTCGGAAATATAGTATAAAGTCATATTTAAAGGAGAACGCTTATACTTACCCTTAAGATTAAGATTTATCGTATCTCCCAAATTACATTCTAATAATGCATCGATTTTTTTGCCCTGCAAATTGGCTAAAACAGTATGCTTGTCAAAACTTCCGTCAATATTTATTTTTTGCTCTATTGTCGTTCCGATAAAAGAAAAAATACCTTCTTTTTTAATAAAGTTGAACTTTGCATCCCCTTCAAGTGAAACTGATTTATTCTTTATATCTATATTCTTAAGATATAAGTTACTATCTTTAACCTCATAGAATATTGCCATTTCACCAAAGCGTTGAGAGGAAAATGATAGATCTCCATAACCAACAGGATTTTTGATTGTACCCTCTAATTTCCCTTCTGACGATATGCTACCTTCTGTCTTTGCAAGTTCCATTAAATTTAAATTAAACTTATGAAAAAAAATAAGCTTCCCGTCTGAATTATAATCACCTGCAAAAATAAAATTCGATTCGGGATAATCCAAAGAAAATCTTTTAATTTCAATGCTGTTTTCTTTAATTTTCATTAACAAGGAAAAAGGTAAAGTAAAATTTTTATAATTGACGTTGCTTGAATCTATAACAAAAGAGTCTATCATAATAAACCCTTTTTCTCCATTTTTTTCGTCAGAATTTAGCTTTAAAGCTTCATCGAGATATACGACTGCTTGCTTTGCGTAAAAAGTCGATATTCTTTTATTCTTTCCTATCAGAGCAAAAATATTATAGGAAATATCAACCTCAGGTGCTTCGTATATTTCGCCGATTTTAACGTTTTTAAAATTTAAGTGGTGAAAAAGATTTCCGCTAACGTCCCTGAAGGTTAACTGAATACCATTTTCTTCTTCAAAAGATTTTAAAAAGAATTTTACAGCCGACTTTTGAAAAGGTTTGATTGAAGCAAAAAGATATAATAGCAATAATATTAGTAAAAAAGATATTAGAACTTTCTTTAAAAAAATTTTCATTAATTTACCGACTTTAACAAAATTCTTCATACCAAAAAATCAATTCTCACGAGAAAGTTCTTTTAGAGACTCCAGCGGACCGTATACTACTAGTCTATCGTCTGCTTCTGCTTTCTCTTTATCGCTGGGAAACGAAAACCATTTTTTCTTCCTTTCAATCCCCAGCACAAGTATCTTCTTTGTCGAAAAACCAAGTCTCGAGATAGTTTTACCTATAAAAGAAGAGTTTTCTGATATTATAATTTTCACAAGACCGTACCCTTCTAAAAGATGAAGGAGGTCCTCTGTTACGCCTTCCTCAATAAATGAATATTTAATAAACCTTTTTTCAACAAATCTCTCCCAATTCCGCATAAGACTTTTACGCCCCGTAATGAAAACAATCAAAAATATTCCAGTCAAAAGTATTAAAATATTTATAGGCAAAACATAACCTTTACTGGAGACAAAGGAAGACGTTGCAGTAATAATGATTGTTACTATTCCGGCATTACCCAGTATCATAAGCCAGCTAACAATTCGTCTCCTTAGAGAATGATTGACCGCCATCTCAGCTTCCTTTGTTGTGAAGCCTGTACCGGTAAAGGCAGAAAGAGCTTGAAACAAAGCTTTCTTTTTTTCCATTCCCGTCATCATCAAAACAATCGCAGATGCTCTCACTATAAGGAAAGAAATAAAAATCACAAGCAACGCAGGTAATAAAAAATATATACTTTTCATTATTTAACTTACTCCTATTTGATTTTTAACAAAATCCCTATCTTTTAAACTAAATTTAATCTACGAAATAACTTTTTTCCTTAAGAGTCTTTCTTTTCCTACCCTTTTTTTCGCGAACCATAGCTTCAATTGGTAAAGCAACCATTAGTCGGATTCCACCTACAGA
>CAYQMH010000050.1:0-14908 GCA_964418485.1 uncultured bacterium
TCTGGTCTTCCGCCTGACGGGTCGAACCGTTAACCGTGATATAATCTATCTGCACATCCATGTTCTCTCCGTCATCATTATCGAAACAAACATTTATGTCGCCGGTATTGTTTGTAGATGCAGAATAGTTCTGGTAACTTGTTGTTAAGTTAAAATTACCAATCTGACTGCCACCTACTGTTACGTAGATGTGTTCTCCACCGCCTGTACCGCGGGCTCTTACGACTATACTGTTTGAGCCGCCGCCGCTGGTTGTGGTCGTCGTCGATCCACCGCTGGTCGTTGTAGTGGTTGTAGTGCTACCGCCGCCGCCACCGTCCAGACCTGCGCCGGAGCTAACGATACTAGGTATCGATGATGCATTGTCTAACGAGTAGGAATACGATGGTGATGGCACCGATCCTCTCGTTTCCGGACCGTTTTCGCAATTGCTATAAACATTACCTCTCTCAACCAGATCTCCCTCCGGAGAACTTGCATAACCAACCAATGTCGGATCATCACAGTTCTCGAAGTAGTTATTCTCGACTAAGACTTCCCCATCACATGTAGAAGCTATACCATATTCGTTGTTCCTGTAATAGTTATTGTATACATGGCAAAGAGCGGAGAACCTAACCCTTGGGTGACGGGTATCGGTACCATCAAAGTAATTATGATGATACGTTACCCGCAAATGACCTATATCCTGAGATCCATTATCGTCGCTGTGGCCTAACAGGCAAGTTTTTTCATGGTTATAAAAGTGATTCCAGGAAACTGTTATATAATCGGAACCTCTTTTTATATCGACGCATCCGTCATATCCGTTAGAAAATTCGCAATGGTCGATCCAGATATTCGTCGATCCATCCTGCACGTTAATCGCATCATCGTCCCAGTTGGAAAATGCGATATTCCTTATAATCACATTTGAAACTCCGTCTATATCAAGGCCGCCGCCGGTTATCTTTCCGCTCGTACCCACGCCTTCAATGGTTTTACTAGAGGCAACATCATTCATCCCCGATAGGCTTATAGTACCATTCACCCGTATAATATAACTCCCGCTTCTTCCAATATAATCTAAAAAAGAAGAAGCGTTCGAGACCGTAACTGTAGTTCCACCGGATCCACCTGTCGCACTCGCACCAAAACCTACCGCTGCTCTGGTTTTATAAGAAACGAGGCTGACACCTGTTTGGGGTGCAGTGGGAGCTACTTTTTCACATCCCCAAAAAAGTCCGACAACTATAGCTAAAATTAAAACTCCAGAAATCACCATAAAACGTTTAAAATTCATTTCCTTCTCCTCGATCTTTATCTTTTATTGTTAAAACTATTTGTATTTATCTACCACCCTTCTTTTTTTCCTTCTTTCCTTCCTTCCTTGTTTATATTCTTTCCTCTCATCAAGTGCCACATATTGCATTCGAAAGGAAGGTCCACCTAATATAAACTTATTTTTACCTTTTGGGAGTAAATTTTCAGTTTTAAAAACGATTATAAATTTAGATTTCATATAATTCTATTTAATTAATATCCTTACCACCAGCTGCCGCCACCCCACCAGCTGCTGCCGCTGGTCGTGGTTGTTGTAGCTGCCGTTGTTGTTGTTGTTGTTGTTGTTGTTGTTGTTGTATAACCGCCGCTGGTTGTCGTTGTGCTACCCCACCAGCTGCCACCACCCCACCAGCTGCTGGCTGTGGTCGTCGTACTTGCCGCGGTTGTCGTTGCACCACCGCCACCTGAAACACTGCCAAATCCTATACAACCTTCGCAGTGCAGCCACTCGCTCATGCCATCGCCACCGCCGCATTCATTATTCTGCCATACTCCTGTATTATAGCTCTGGTCTTCTGCCTGACGGGTCGAACCGTTAACCGTGATGTAATCTATCTGTACATCCATATTCTCTCCGTCATCATTATCAAAACAAACGTTTATGTCGCCTGTATTATTAGTAGAAGCAGAGTAATTCTGGTAACTTGTTGATACGGTCCAACTGCCAACCTGACTGCCACCTACTGTCACATAGATATGTTCACCACCGCCTGTACCGCGCGCCCTTACGACTATACTATTCGATCCGCCGCCGCCTCCACTGGTTGTTGTCGTTGTATATCCTCCGCTGGTTGTTGTAGTATATCCTCCGCTGGTCGTAGTGGTCGTTGAGCCACCGCCGCCATTTCCATAATTCTGCATTAACCAATCCATTGCAGGACGGTGAGAACCACTGGAACTGACCAAGTAGGCTTCACCGCGCCACATCTGTCCCTGTATATATCCCCATAGAGTAACACCTGCACTATTCTCCCATATAATAGGAAATAGATCCTGATATATTCGCAACTGCTCGCTGTCACCGCCTCGTATTTCCAGCTCTGATACATAAACGGTATATCCAGCGTTCCTTATTTGATTTAGACGGGACCTTAAATCATTTGCGGATACATTTTCGATACTGTGAGCCTGACAACCGATAGACAGACTCATACCAGCATTCTTCACTGCATTGGCAATCGTAATAAGTTGACTAGGATTGGAACTCCCGTTTAAAATATCATACTCGTTTAAAATTTTTGTACCGCTAACATACTGGTTGGCTAACCTGAAAGCCTCAACAACCCAATCCCATCCCGTAGAGCCGTCGCCTCCCAATGCATTTCTATAAGAAGGTTTAGCATGTAAAGGTTCATTAACAACATCTACCAAATCAGGCGAATATCTTTTGCCGAAATCTCTTATCCATTCTTCTACTTCCGCCCTCTGTTCACTCTGGGAAAGACCGCTTACCCAGCCGGGTTCCTGCTGCCCCCAAACAAGACAATGTGCTTTAAACTTATAACCGTTACTTCTTGCAAAATTGTACGCGGCATCTAACTGAGACCAATTATACTGATCCCGGCTTCCCTCACACGAACCCCACTTACCAGAATTCTCAGGTGTGACCTGATTCCAGTATCTGGTAAAACTTGAAGGAGCATTACTACCGGAGATTATATTGCCTAGAAAACTGGCGCGGGTTTTGCTACTCTGCGGAAGATTCCCGACCCCCATTTTGGTTATATCTTCCGGACCCGTTGGTTGATTTTGACATCCCATAGAAAATATTATAGCCGTAGCTAAAACTATAATTCCGATTACTATTATAAGACTTTTAAATTTCATTTTACTCTCCTTTCTTTTTGATTTTTTTTCTTGTTGTTACTAAAATTTAAAAATTACTATATTTATATGACCCTTCCTTTCTATGCCGCATCCGAAAGGAAGGAACATTTAGACAAATTTGTTCTTATCCGACATCAGGAAAACTCCAGTGTTGAATAAGAATTAAGAAAGGGAAGTAAACGATTTTTAAATTCGAATTTGATAATAACGCTTAATAGCAATAACACCCCCTTAATCTTAGCACTTAATACCTTCAACACTTCCTTGTTGATACTACCTTGTCCCTCTCAATCGACCCCCTCTCTATTAGTTATCACTTTCGTTTTCACTGTTTTACTTATTACTTTTGTCCTACTAAGATGTATAACCCTGTTTCGATATTACGCGGAAACCGATTATTGATGCAACTGCTTACCTCGTCCTACCATACGGACTCCATACTTAAACTATCTTTTATTATAATTCCAGAATAAATAAAATCAAGCAATCCATTCCCATATTTCCTTATCATACAATGGATGATAAGGCCTGCGTATATTATTTAGAAAAATAAAAAATAAAATAGATAGTTCTTATTTAAAATAAACAGGATAAACCTTTTTTAATAAAGCAAAAAGGGAGAATCCGGGCTATGCAACCTAATATTTAGATAAGGAAAAAGATGATAGAAGTCTACGTCATACTAGGATAAATTAACTCCAAGTGCAATATTTATCCCTTTTTTTATTACTTGCAGAAGAAATTACGTCACTCCTCTTGACATTCAAGCAAAAACGATTATTCTACTTATCGGAAAGATGGAATTAGAACTTTTTCAAATCGGCTTATTAATATATAATAAGAAGGGAAATACACGATGTTTATTTTAGGAATATGGGATGGTCACGATTCCGGAATATCAATATTAAAAGATAACAAAATTCTCTTCGCCATAAACGAAGAAAGGCTATCCAGAAGAAAATTAGATATATCTTTCCCTCAAAAATCTATAGAATATTCTTTGAATTACTTGGGACTCAAAAAAGAAGACGTTGGTATAATAGCCTTTTCGACTTCGGAATTCGCCAAAACTCTGTGGAGGATATTTCCTTTTCTAAAAGAAAACTACTATTTATTACGGAGGAGAAAAAAGGATTATTCCAGTCTAGATTCTTTCAAACGGGGTTTTAAATACAAGGTAACCGAGTTACAATTAGATCCGCTATCGAGAAATATAAGTAAATTTCTATTAAACAAAAAATTAAAAAATTTAGGTTTCAAGAATTATAAATTATTAATGCATGACCATCACCTGTGCCACGCCGCGAGCGCTGCTTTTACAAGCGGTTTTAAAGATGCCCTGGTTATCACAATCGACGGTATTGGAGACACCTTATCGGGAACGATAAACACGTTCGAAAATGATAAGTTAGAAAGAATAAAAACCATTTCAGGTAGAACCTCTTTCGGCATATTTTTCGAACATGTAACCAACCTTCTAAATATGAGGGAATTGGAAGACGAAGGCAAAGTGATGGCACTGGCTAATTACGCTCTAAAAATAAAAGACGATGAAAATCCTCTTCTGGATTTCTTTACCGTCGACGGATTGGATGTAAAAACAAAATACGGCACCCTGAAAGCATTAAAAGAGTTGAAAAAAATCCTCTGGAAATATCCTTCAGAACAGTTCGCTTTTATGGCACAACGAACTCTGGAAATAAAAATTACCCAGTTGATTAGAAATGCCATTAAAGAGACAGGTTTAAATAATATATGCCTTTCAGGAGGAACATGTTCAAATATAAAAGTAAATATGCTCATTAAAAACTTACCCGAAGTGAACGATGTCTATGTTTTTCCTCACATGGGTGATGGTGGTCTTGCGATGGGAAGTGCTATGGTGGCCAATTATGAACTAAATGGTACCTCCGAGTACAATTTCGAAGACGTATATTTCGGCCCACAATTTTCAAATGATTATATGAAAGAAGCTCTAGAAAAAAATCAAATGAAAAATATACAGTACAAATATGTAAAAGAAATCGAAAAAGAAGTGGCAAAAATGATCTCTGAAGGAAATATTGTCTTATGGTTCCGGGGAAGAACGGAATACGGTCCGAGAGCACTCGGGAATAGAAGCATATTAGCTCCGGCTCACTCTGAAGATATAAAAAACGAATTAAACTTGGTACAAAAGAAAAGAGTTTGGTACCAACCATTTTGTCCGACAATGCTTTTAGAGGATGCAAAAGAAGTTTTAGAAGATTTAAAGGGCACACCCAACAAGTTCATGACGATGGGATATATGGTAAAAAAAGATAAGCAAAAATTAGTGAAAGGCGTAATTAACATCGATGGCTCCTGCAGACCACAGATTATAAGCGATTATGATTCAAGATACGCAAGGCTATTATTGGAATATAAAAAGCTTTCCGGTATCGGAATTTTACTTAATACAAGCTTTAATTTACACGGCGAGCCGCTTGTCTGTTCCCCGGAAGATGCTCTAAGTACCTTCTCGAGAACGGAAGCAAAATATCTGATATTGGAAAATTACTTACTCAGTAAAACTTAAGCTCTCCGTGATTATTATAATAAAAGGATGGCAGCGACTAAACTAAACTTATTTTTATCCTGGTATTACGTCTATATCCTGGAAATCAACTTTTCCCTCTTAATTATCGCGTTTATATTCAGTTTCAAATACATAAAAAAAATCTTTGCGGAAATCGAGAATAAGTACTTAATTCTCTTATTATCAATTTCGGTACTCGGGGTATCTGCAACAGCGTTTGTGGCTCCAAAAACTCACAGAATATTTTACGATGAAGATATTTACAACAGCATAGCTCAGAACATAGCCCATCAAAAAAAGGCTGTTATGTGTAACGAAGGTTATTACGAGAACAACGAATTACAAATCATAGCAGAAGAATACAACAAACAACCTCCAGCTTATCCTTATTTAATAAGTGTCATATTCAGGACATTAGGCACAAACGAACTATTTACCTTCATTTTAAACAATATTATTTTCGGATTAATGATAATCGTAATATTTTTAATTTCTTTTCTACTTTTTAAAGATATATTTGCGAGTTTAATGGCGTGCTTATCATATATAGTTATTCCCGTTAATCTTCAATGGTTTAATACTTGTGCCGCAGAACCATCAACGGCATTTTTTACAAGTTTAACTATTCTCTCTTCACTTTTATATCTGAGATATAAAAAACCTATTAACCTTTTATTTTTTATAGCCTGTTTGGCGTTTTCCTTAAGTTTTAGAACAGAAAGTTTCTTGGTGGCTCCCCTCGTCTTTCTAATATTCTTAATTAAAGAACCACGCGTATTTAAAAGAAAAGAGCTTTACGCTTTCGGAATTCTTTTTCTATTTTTATCCACGGCCCTATTGCTGCATATATATTCGGCAAGAGGAATGAGCTGGGGAGCAGAGGGTGGACAGAAGATTTCTCTGGCTTATTTTCCTTATAATTCCTTCACCAATTTAGCTTTCTATCTTAACAACAGATGTTTCCCTCTGATATTTTCAATATTCGCAACTTTAGGATTATTCTCTTATAAAATAAACGAACGGTTCAAAGAGAAATTAATATTATTAATCTGGTTTTTGACTTTCTGGGGAGTTTTTTTATTCTTCTACGCGGGAAGTTATAGATTCAGCGAGGGGTTAAGTATCCGTTTCTCTCTACTATCTTATGTTCCGCTTGCTATTTTTACTGGACTCGGAATCGCTTCTCTCAGTAATCTTTTAAATGCGAAAATAAAATCGATCAAAATAATTCTGATATTGCTCATTTTATTTACTTCCAGCTGGTTTCTGCCCTTCATAAGGTCGAAAACTAAAGGCGAAAGCGAACTCTGCAGGATGGATCGTAAATACGCTATGGAATTTGTAAAATTATTACCTCCGAATTCGATAATTTACACTCACAACCCGAATATGTTCTTGATAAATAAAAAAAGCGCGATTCAGACTTCGGCTGAAACTTACGAACCGGGAACAATCAAACAACATCAGGGTAGATTTAAAGGAGGTGTATATCTACATTACAATTACTGGTCTAACGTGCCTTACAGCGACTTACAAAGACAATTTACCACCAATATTTTAGAAAGATACGATTACAAGATAATTAAAGAATACTATTATAAAAATCATAAATATGGATTGTATAAAATAACAGGACCAAAAGAAAGATGAGTTCACCAAAAAAGATAAAAAATTATTCGGTCTTTTCAAAAAATATATTATTATCGTCCCAAAATAAATTAAAACACCCATATAAACTGACCTTCGCGATTACATACAAATGTAATCTTCGATGCAAAACATGCCAAATCTGGCAGAAAAAACCAACTGATGAATTATCCGCCGAAGAAATAGATAAGTTTTTTCATATTAATAATTTTTTTAACTGGATAGATATAACCGGGGGAGAAATTTTCTTAAGGAAGGATTTAACGGATATAACAAAAAGTATAAAAAAGAATGTCAGTAATTTAGTTATGTTACATTATCCCACCAACGGATTCTTAACCGACAGAATCGTAGAAATTACGGAAGAAATAACATCTTTAGATTTCAACAATTTAGTTATAACTGTTAGTATCGACGGAATAAAAGACACCCATAACGAAATAAGAGGCAATGAAAAATCTTTCGACCTATGTATCGAAACTTATAAAGAATTAAAAAAAAACAAACACCTCAAAGTATATTTAGGATGCACATTGTCTCCGTTTAATATAAATCACTTCGGAAATTTCATAGAAGAATTAAAAGATTATATTCCCGACCTAAAATATTCGGATATACATTTAAATATTTATCATTATTCGGAAAATTTATACTCTAATGAACCTATGTATTTTGATAAAAAAAAGATTATAAGTCTTATAGATGATTTTATTACGAAAAAAGGATTCAAATTATTTAACCCAATATCTTTATTAGAATACACTTATATGAAAAACATTAAGAACTATTTGCTCACTAACCGGACCCCCTTTAATTGCAAATCAGGTAAAATATCTTGTTTTATAGATCCTATGGGAAATGTTTATCCATGTACCGGTTTTAATGTTCTTTTAGGAAATCTAAGAGATAACGACTATGACCTTTTAAAAATACTTACAAGTGAAATTTCTGTACTTTTGAATAAAAAAATAGAAAACGGTAAGTGTCCTCATTGCTGGACACCCTGCGAGGCTTATCAAAATATTTTAAGCAATTTATTTATAAAGGAGAAAACATAATGGCGCCGATTAAAAATCTATGTGTGATAATACCTGCAAAAGATGAAGAAAAATCTATCGGAGAAATAATAGAGGGTTGTAAGAAATACGCAGAAAGAGTTGTTGTTATCGACGGATATTCAAAAGATAAAACAAGAGAAATCTCCGAAAAACTAAACGCTGAAGTCATTTTACAGAAAGGTAAAGGCAAAGGTGCCGCTATAAGAACTGCCAAGGAACATGTCTCAGACGAAGATATTGTGGTTTTTATCGACGCGGATTGTTCTCACGATCCGGACGATATACCGGAACTAATAAAACCGATTCAAGAGGGAAAAGCCGATCATGTCACGGGTTCAAGATTATTCGGTGGTTCCAGTGAACTGCATGGAGGATTCGATGAATTTATGAGGCTTACGGGAAGTTCGTTCATTACTTTTTGTATTAACAACAAATTTAAAGTAAGATTAAGTGATAGCCAGAACGGATTCAGGGCTATAAGGGGTGCAGTATTAAAGGATCTCGATCTACGCGAAAACATTACGACTATAGAACAGGAAATGATTATAAAAACACTTAAAAAAGGCTATATAATGGATGAAGTACCCGCCCATGAATACAGAAGAAAATATGGCGAATCACATATAGAAATGCACAGGGTATTTTTTCGATATGTTTTTAGTTTTATAAAATATTTATATTTTCAATAAGGAGGAATTTTCTTTAAATGATAGCGAATAAACTCCACTCGTTTTTATCCTCGTATTATGTTTATCTCTTGGAAATCAACTTTTTCCTCTTAATTATCGCGCTTATATTTAGTTTCAAATACATAAAAAAAATCTTTTCGGAAATACAAAATAAGCATTTACTCCTTTTAATTCTCATCGCGATACTCGGTATATTCTCGACTTCTTTCTTATCCCCCAGAATCCACAGATTATATTACGACGAAGACATTTACAACGATATAGCCCAGAACATAGCTTATAACAAAAAGGCTGTGATGAGTAACGAAGGTTATTACGAGAACAACGAATTACAAATTGTAGAAGAAGAATATAATAAGCAACCTCCCGCTTATCCTTATTTAATAAGTGTAATATTCAGGACATTAGGCACAAATGAACTATTTACCTTCATTTTAAACAATATTATCTTCGGGTTAATGGTAATCGTAATATTTTTAATTTCTTTTCTACTTTTCAAAGATATATTTGCGAGTTTCATGGCATGTTTATCATATATAATTATTCCGATTAATCTTCAATGGTCCAACACCTGTGCTGTCGAACCATCGACAGCCTTTTTCACAAGTTTAGCGGTATTGGCTTCGCTTTTATACATAAAATATAAAAAGCCTGCTAATCTCTTCTTTGTTGTAACTTCCCTAGCGTTTTCTTTAAGTTTCAGGACAGAAAGTTACCTGGTGGCCCCCCTCGTCGGTTTAATATACTTAATTAAAGAACCCCGCGTATTTAAGAGAAAAGAGCTCTACGCTTTCGGAATTCTTTTTCTCTTTTTATCCACAGCAATATTGCTGCATCTATACTCGGTAAGAGGACAAAACTGGGGAGCACAGGGTTCAAAGATCTCGCTGGCTTATTTTCCTTATAATCTCTCAACCAATTCAGCTTTCTATCTTAACAACAGGCATTTCCCTCTGATATTTTCCGTACTCGGACTTATAGGATTATTTTCTTATAAAATAAAAGAACGATTCAAAGATAAATTAGTATTATTAGTCTGGTTTTTGACTTTCTGGGGTATATTTTTATTCTTCTACGCCGGAAGTTATAGATTTGGTCAGGATGTCCGTTTTTCAATATTGTCGTATGTTCCTATTTCGATTTTTATTGGTATAGGAATTTCTTCGATTTCAAACTTTTTAGAACATAAAATAAAACCGATTAAAACAATCTTAATATTGCTCATTTTATTTAATTTTACCTGGTTTTTACCTTTTATTAAAGCAGAAGGTGAAGAAGCATGGGCGGCAAGAAATGATCACAGGCACGCGGTGGAGTTCGCGCAATTGCTACCTGTTAATTCGATTATTTATACTCACACGCCTAATATTTTTCTGTTGAACAAACAAAGCGCTGTACAGTCCTCAAGCGCCACTTATAAACCGGGAACAATCGAACAACATCTAAATAGATTCAGAGGAGGCGTCTATGTTCACCACGGTTACTGGTCTAACGTTAATGATCCTGTACAAAGAGGATTCACAAAAAATATTTTAGATAGATATAATTATTTAACTATAAAAGAATACTACTACAGAGATTATAAATACGGGTTGTATAAAATATTAAATCGTAAAGATTAAAAAATATGCATGAATGAAGAGAAGTAAAATAAGTGTAATATTACCCACATACAATGAGTATGACAATATAGTCTCCTTAATCGAGAGGACTATCGAGGCTATACCAGATGAAAAGGAGATTTTAGTAATAGATGACGATTCTCCGGATGGAACAGCTGAATTGGTCGCCAGTTATTGTAAAAAAAGTCAAGTTGTACGTTTAATTGTCAGGAAAAACGAAAGAGGCTTACGCACAGCGATAGAAAGAGGTATTGCTGAGGCAAGCGGCGATATTATCGTATGGATGGATTGTGATCTATCTATGCCTCCGGAGAAAATCCCGGAGTTAGTAGAAAAAGTAATAAATAAAGGCTATGATGTTGCCGTCGGCTCAAGGTATGTAGAGGGAGGCAGAGATAGAAGAACCGATTCAGGTAAGTTTATACTCTTTTTTCATACCTTTTTGAGTAGAATAATAGTTACATTTACTTCATTGATGTTAAATAAGTCTTTTAAAGACTGGACGAGTGGATTTATCGCGGTTAAAAGTGAAGTTATTAAAAAAATTCCTTTAAACGGAGATTACGGAGAGTTTTTTATTGAGATGATGTATCGTCTTTTACAAAGAGGCTATAAGGTAATAGAAGTCCCCTATGAATTGATTCCGAGAGAATACGGAAAATCTAAAACGGCTACAAACATCTGGGGCTTTTTTACGAGAGGTATTAAATATGTAGAATGCGTTTTAAAATTAAAATTTTCTAAATCATAAACACTAAAACTATTACAAAATAATAAGGAGGTAGTAAAATATGCGATTCGCAATTATCGGAGCAGGAAAATTTGCCGGAAAACGGATTAATGTTATTAATTCAATTCCTGATAAAGCGGAATTAAAAGCAATAGTAGATATTGATTCAGGGAAAGCTGAAACATTAGCAAAAAAATATGGATGTGAGGCATTTTCGGATTATCGCGACCTTTTAGAGCGTGACGATATCGATACTGCTATTGTTGCAACGCCGAACAAATATCACTGCGAAATATCCAAAGCGTTTCTGACTTCAGGTAAAAATGTAATGTGTGAAAAGCCTATTACTCAAACTGTCGAAGAGGCTAAAGAAATAGTTGAAACCGTGGAGAAATCAAAAAAGTTTTTTAAAACGGGTTCCAATCATCGCTACTTTCCCAATGTGCAAAAGGCAAAAGAATTAATAGATCAGAACAAAATAGGACGTATAATCTTTGCCAGAGGGTGGATCGGTAACAACGGAAAATATGTGCAGAACAGCTGGTTCTGGGATAAGGACTTATCCGGCGGCGGAACTCTTCTTGATAATGGCTGTCACCTGATGGATATTTTTCGGTGGTTACTGGGCGAAGTGAGCGAATGTAAGGGATACACAATGAACGATTTCTGGCCGACGGAATTGGAAGATACGGGACTCGCACTTTATAAAACGGTCGACGGTAAAGTGTTCTTTTTGCAGTCCTCCTGGATAGAATGGGCCGGATACATGTATATGGAATTTTATGGAGAAGATGGATTTATTTTTGTCGACAGCCGTTTCTGCAACAAAGCCAGCCTGGGCAGAAGAGACGGATATTATGAATCATTCGATTTCTCATCTCTCCCTCCCGTTTCTCATAAATTGGAGATGCTGGATTTTATTAAAAAAGTTGAAAACAAAATCCAACCGACTCCAAGTGCTTATGACGGGATGAGAGTTGTAGAAATGGTTCATGCTCTCTATCAGGCATCAAAAACCAATAAAACAATTAAGTTGTAAAAACAGCAGAGGGGTGAAAATGGATGTATTTAAAAACTATGCTAAATACTATGATCTTTTATATCAAGAAAAGAACTATGAGGAAGAATGTGACTTTATTGAGCAAGCGTTTCGAGAATTTTCAAAATTAAAAGTGAAAAGTATTCTTGAACTGGGGTGCGGAACAGGCGGACATGCGATTCCTTTAGCCCGGAGAAAATATAAAATAACAGGTATTGACGCGTCTACGGTAATGTTAAATACCGCGAAAGAAAAAAACACTAAACTTGGTTTAGATATAGGTTTGCTCAAGAGTGATATAAGAGACTTTAAACTTAATGAAAAATTCGATTCGATTATCTGTATGTTTGCGGTTTTAAACTATTTAACGGCGAATGAAGACCTTGAAAAAACCTTAAAAAACGTGAGGAAGCATCTGAAGGAAGGCGGACTTTTTATTATTGACGTGTGGAACGGACTTGCTGTTTTGCGAATTCTTCCTTCCGTAAGAGTAAAGACAGTCGAGCAAAATAAAACAAAAATAATCCGCATCGTCGAACCGGAACTCGACGCCGTTAATCACATCTGCCGTAATCATTATAAAATGATGATTCTGGAGAAAAATAAACTTATTGAAGAGATAGAAGAAACCCATGTTATAAGATATCTTTTCCCCCAGGAGATAAAACACTATCTCGAACTAACCGATTTTGAAGTTTTGAAAATTTGCGCATTCCCGAAAATTGGCGCAGCAGTAGACGAGAACATCTGGAATATGGCGATTATATCAAGAGCAATATGAAATCCTTCAGGATGAAATCCCTCAGGATGAAATCCTTCCGGGAAAAGAGTTTATTGTTTTTCCATACCATCATGAATGTAAAGCATATAAATTTGTTTATTCTCTTATTATTACTCCTTCTTTGTCTCGGCATTCGCTTAATCAATTTTGTAGGTATAGGAATTAATGATGATATCGCCTATATGCAAAACGCGCGTTGTCTGGCATCTGCGGGCTGTAGCCCAATCAGTTCCGGCTTCAATCAGCTCGGTTTCCGCCTGGGTATGGTGTTCCCTCTTGCCTTACTATACAAGTTATTCGGGTATAATGAACTCGGGTTCTCGCTCTATCCTTTACTCTCTTCACTTGTTACCTGTGCGTTAATTTACCTGACTGCACTTAAGCTGTGGGGGCGGTCTGCCGCAGTATTCGCTTCCCTGCTGTGGATTTTCTATCCTCTGCAGATCGTTTTCGATACACAGCTTGTTCCTTCAAATCAACATGCGACTTTCGTTATAGCTGCTTTGTTCTTGTACTTTTGTGCCACTACCGTTAAAAATTCAACAGCTGATTCAAGCTTTGATTCCTCTTCAAAATGGAAAGAACCGGTATTATTGATATTAAGCGGAGTGAGTCTCGGAATTGCCTGGTGGATAAATGAAATATTTGTAACTTTCATATTCGCTATAATACCTTTTCTTTTTATTATCAGACCTAAAATTAAAAATCTGGCGTGGATATTGATAGGATTTTTATTAATAATATTGATAGAACTATTGATTGTTAAAATTTCAAGCGGTTCCTGGTTTGCCAGGTTTACCTGCATATTGAAAACTGAAAGTGCTGTTGTAAGCAATAAGGATTCTAAATATCTGTTAAGGGCCCTTTTTAAACTGTGGAATATAGATTTTCTAAACAGTGAAGGTCACTTTGGTGTAATCTGGTATTTGTTTATTGTTTTAACAATCCTGGCAGTATTTTTAAAAGATAAGATCCCATTATCCTTAGCTCTGGGTTGCTGGCTCTGGTTTTTTTACCTACAATGGGGAGTTCAATCCCCGGAAGGCACACCCATTGCCAAATACATTCGGTACTTTTCTATGATTGTTCCGCTTCAATGTCTAACTTTCGGAGCACTATTGGGTCATTTTATTAAATACTCAAAAAAACTAAAAATAGTTATAATATCTTTATTTACTGTTCTGCTTGTTCATCTGTTCTATTCTGGAACAAGTGCGGTAAAAATGGTAAGAACGCACACAGAGGATTTTAAAGAAATTACCAAAATTCTTCTGGATTTACAGTTGAAAGAGGGCGAGGTAATATATACAGATGATCTGACTGCAAATTTTATCGAAATTTATTCGAAAGAGAGTTTGACGATTAAAAAGCTTAATCACTCGGGGATGGCCAATCCACCGGAGAAGGGAATTCTTGTTGTTGACGGGTCGTGGTATATTGCAAAATTGGATGATTATCGTAAAGCTATTCCCGCATGGTTTTTAGCACCGCCGCTGCCCCAATGGCAGTTGCTTTATACGATTTGCGGGAAAAATATCTGGCATTATAAGGAGTTTGATCCTAAAATTTATAGGATTCTCCCGCAAAATTATTAATTAAATTAAGGAGGTAGAAAATGATACCTGTTTGCGAACC
>CAYQMH010000051.1:0-14897 GCA_964418485.1 uncultured bacterium
TCGGTTTTTCCTCCGGAAAATAATAGGGGATAATGGGGGGTTTTGGCACAGCCTCAGCCTTTAGCTTTTGGATTAAAAAAAAGAGAAAACTTTGTGTCCATTGTATTAATTAAGGTTTCAAGGTTTCTAAGGTTCAAGGGTTCAAGTAAAAAACAAAAAAATCAGTGCCTATCCGTGACAATCCGTGGCTATTTTTATAGTTAGTGTGTTAGTGCGTGAGTGTGTTGGTGTGTTTTTTTAACTGACCAACGGACTAACAGACCCGCAGACCAACAGTTTAAATTCTCTGTGTTCTCCGTGTCTCTGTGTGAGATATTTTTTGGGTAGGGATGGGATTCTAACTTCTATCTTCTAGCTTCTAACTTCTTGTTTTTAGTATTTCCTTCAAAAATTTCCCGGTATAAGACTCTTTGATTTCTGCGATTTCCTCAGGCGTTCCCTCACCGATGAGTTCACCACCTTTCTCTCCGCCTTCAGGTCCGAGGTCGATAACCCAGTCCGCACATTTTATAACATCAAGGTTATGTTCTATAACTACGACCGTGTTCCCCATATCCACAAGACGTTTCAATATCTTGAGCAGAAGACGAATATCGTGTGCGTGCAGACCGGTTGTAGGTTCGTCGAGGAGGTAAAGAGTATCACCTGTTGCGACTTTAGATAGCTCTTTCGCGAGTTTTATCCTCTGAGCTTCCCCACCAGAGAGAGTTGTTGCGGGCTGTCCAAGTTTTATATAACCAAGTCCAACATCCTGCAGTAGTTTTAGTTTTTGTCTTGCTTTAGGAATATCCGAAAAGAAAGCAAGTGCTTCAGATACAGTTAAATCGAGCACATCCGCAACATTTTTTTCTTTGTATTCCACTTCCAATGTTTCTTTTTTGAATCTTTTTCCTTTACAGGCTTTGCAGGTAATGTAAACGTCGGATAGAAAATGCATCTCGATTTTCTTCTGTCCCTGTCCTCCGCATTCTTCGCACCGTCCTCCCTCTACATTAAAAGAGAATCTTCCCTTATTGTATCCCCTTACTCTCGATGCAGGAAGTTCCGCGAAAAAATCTCTTATAGGATCAAACACCCCTGTATAAGTTGCAGGATTCGAGCGCGGAGTTCTGCCTATCGGACTCTGATCGATGTTGATAACTTTATCAATGTTTTCGATTCCATCGATTTTTTTGTATTCCAGAGGTAGATATCTTGAACCATGGAATGTTCTCGCAAGAGCTCTATACAAAATATCGATAAGCAGAGTGCTTTTTCCGGAACCCGAAACCCCGGTTATACATACAAAACAGTTCAGAGGTATTTCGATATCCAGTTTTTTAAGATTGTTACCTTCCGCACCCAGAATTTTAATGGTTTTATCTTTTTTCTGTTTATTTCGCGTCAGTGGAATTGGAATCTTCTCTTTGCCGGACAGATATTTCCCCGTTATAGTTTTACCGTTTTTTTTCAAATCGTCTGGCGTACCTGTAAAAACGACTTTTCCTCCTTTTGCACCTGCGCCTGGTCCAAGGTCAATTACCCAATCTGCGGATAAAATACTTTTGAAATCATGTTCTACCATAATTACGGTATTCCCGATATCACGTAGAGACTTTAAGGTTTTTATGAGACGTAGTATGTCTCGTTCATGAAGGCCAATAGTGGGTTCATCCAGGATGTAAATAATGCCGACCAGACCAGACCCAATTTGAGTCGCAAGATGTACTCTCTGTGCTTCTCCCCCTGCAAGTGTCTGGGTCGACCGTTCCAGTGTCAGATAGTCTACTCCCACATCTTCCAAAAAGCGCAGACGATGCAGAATTTCCGGTATTAATTCTGAAGCGATTTTCCATCTTTCATCAGCGAATTTGATACTCTCGATAAATTTTCTGGATTGCGTTATATTCATTTCTGCTACATCGTGTATGTTTTTACCGTTTATTTTGATTGACAAAGCTTCCTTTCTGAGTCGTGCCCCTCCGCACTCACTGCAGGGTGTTACTACCATATATTTTTCTATTTCACTCCTAATCCAGTCTGACTCCGTATATTGATGCCTTCTGTTCAAATATGGTATTATGCCCTCCCAGCCATAGTCACCGTAAAGAATTATATCTCTTTCTTTTTTATTCATATCTCTCCAGGGAATGTTTAAGTCTAAATCGTATTTAGATGCGGTACTATTTAATTCCCTAAAAAAACTCCCTCTTGGCTCTCCTATAGGAGCAATTGCCCCTTCAAGAATTGACAATGATTCGTTAAATACTATATCTTCCGGGTCTATTTCCATCTCGGTTCCTATTCCCTGACATTTTGGACAGGCCCCATAGGGAGAGTTAAAAGAAAAGAGCCTTGGAGAAATTTCAGGATAACTTATACCGCAATCCGGGCAGGAAAACTTCGTGGAAAATACCCTTCCCGAATCTTCGTCCATATCTTTCAATATTAATATTCCTTCGGTTTCGGAAAGAGCCGTTTCGACGGAATCCGCTATTCTGCTCCTTATTTCCTTTTTTATCTTTATTCTATCTACGACTATTTCGATGTTATGCGGTTTATTCTTATCGAGTTCGGGAATACTTTCAATATCAAAAACTTCACCGTCTATTATCACTCTTACATACCCTTTCTCTCCGATTCTTTTAAGTTCGGTAGAAAATGTACCTTTTTTCCCTCTGGCTATGGGTGCTAATATGTAAAGGCTTGCGTCTTCGGGATAGGATAAAATTTGTGCCACGATTTCATCCACGGTTTGAGAAGAGATTTCTTTTCCGCAGTTATAGCAGTAAGCAGTTCCGGTTCTGGCGAAAAGAACACGGAGATAATCGTATATCTCAGTCACTGTCCCCACTGTGGAACGCGGGTTTCTAGAGAGTTTTCTCTGTTCGATTGAAATCGTGGGAGATAGGTTTGTTATAGATTGGACTTCGGGTTTGTCCATTACCCCTAAGAACTGTCTGGCGTAAGCAGAAAGTGATTCGACATATCTTCTCTGACCTTCCGCATATATCGTATCAAAAGCAAGTGAAGATTTGCCTGAACCGGAAATCCCGGTTATAATCACCAACTTATCACGCGGTATATCGACATCTATTCCTTTTAAGTTATGAATAGACGCTTTCTTGATCTCAATATTTTTCTTCATACTCGGAAATTAACCGTGAAACCTCTTTCGGATCCGCCTTACCTTTGGTTTTCTTCATTACCTGTCCAACGAAAAAGCCTATCAGTTTTTTCTCTCCTTCTTTAAGACGAGTCAATTCGTCGGGATTTTCATCGAAAACCTCCAGTAAAACTTTTTCCAAGGCACCCCTGTCCGATATCTGAATAAGATTTTTTTCTTTTACAATTTGTTCCGGCGTTTTCTTCGTTTCCGCCATTTCCTTTAAGACTTCTGCCCCCGCATTCCTGGAAATTTTACCATCTATAACCATTTTTATCATATTCGCAAAATTCTCCGCGGGAACCTCAGGTTCTCCCAGGCTCATGTAATCTCTAAGTATCCATTTACTAATTTCTATAGGTTCGTTAATTATCTTTAAAGTTTCTTCCAGTAGGGATGCGACTTTGGCGGAATTTGAAATAATTTTCGCATCTACCTGTCCAATACCAAGTTCCATATATCTCTCTTTTTTCTTCTCGGGCAATTCCCCTACGGTAGATTTTATTTCATCTATCCATTCTTCATTTATTACAAGCGGAGGCAAATCCGGTTCCGGAAAATATCTGTAATCGGAAGATTCTTCTTTTGTTCTGGCTTCCCATGTTTTACCTGTTTCTTCAGAGTAGTGTATTGTAGCTTGTGCTATTTCCCCGCCTGCTCGGAGAATTCCTATCTGACGTTTAACTTCATAGATAAGAGATTTCTTGACCGCCTTAAAAGAGTTAAGGTTTTTCACTTCTGTTCTTGTTCCAAGCACACCCTCTTCTTTACTGACGGATATATTGGGTTCACATCTGAATTCAGCTCTTGCCATTACAGCACCGGAAATGTTTTCTAATTGTAATATTTTCCGCAACGTTTTAAGATAAGCCACCGCTATATCCGGAGAATCTATATCGGGTTCCGTTACGATCTCTATTAAAGGTATACCCGACCTGTTATAGTCGATGAGAGATTTATCTTGTTCGTGTATTGATTTTGCAGATTCCTCCTCGAGATGCACTCTTTTTATTCTTATTTCCTTGCCTTCGACCAGTATCTTCCCATCCGTTGCGATGGGAAATCTGTACTGAGTAATTTGATATCCTTTTGGCAAATCAGGGTAAAAGTAATTTTTTCTCGCAAAAATAGATTTTGTATGAATCTTGCAGCCCAGAGCGAGACCTGCTTTTACTGCAAGCTTCACAGCTTTCTTGTTTAAAGAAGGAAGAACACCCGGGAGACCGAGGCAAACCGAACAAACATTCGAGTTGGCCTGATCTCCGAAACCGACAGGACAGCCGCAGAATAATTTGGAGGCCGTTTTAAGCTGAGCGTGGACCTCTATGCCGATTGTAGGTTTATATTCAGCCATCTTGGATTTCCTTTAAAAATCCTTTAAATGGTGCGACCTTTTCTACGAGACGAACAACAGAAAGAATCCCTTTTTCATCGAAAGGTTTTCCGATTATCTGATAGCCGATGGGAAGTTTTCCGACCATTCCCGCCGGCGCGACTACTGCGGGAAGACCTGCTAAATTGACGCCTGCTGTCATACGGTCGGGTACATGCATTCTTATCGGATCATCGGTTCGCTCTCCAATAGGAAAAGCAGGTGTGGGTGTAGCGGGAGTTAACAGATAATCCACTTCTTTAAAAACCTCGTTAAATTCCTGAGTTATTAGCCTTCTTATGAGATCCGCCCTTTCGTAGTATTCGGCAATGGCTTCTGAGGAAAGAACAAAAGTTCCAACCAGTATTCTTCTTTTTACTTCCGGGAGGAAACCTTTGTCTCTGCTTTTCCTTATAGTATCATGAAAATCTTCTCCTTCTTTGCGCAGACCGTATCTAACTCCATCGTATCTTGCAAGGTTTGAAGATGCTTCGGCATATGAAATCACCTGATAGGTTGGTATAATATAGCCCGTAGTTGGCAGGGATACCGATTTAAAATATATTCCTTCTTTTTCGATTTTACTTTTAATTTCCATGACAGAGGAGTGAACTTCCGGATCTATCTGTTTAAAGTATTCTTCTGGAATGCCTATTTTTATATCTTTTGGGATTTCGTTTAAATTGCTGTAATCCTCGACTTCTTTTTCATAAGAAGTCGAATCTTTCGGGTCGTATCCTGCTATTACTTCCAGCATAATTCCCACATCTTCTGCATTCCTGCCTATAATTCCAATCTGGTCGAGTGAAGACGCAAAAGCAACCAGACCATATCTGGAAACTCTTCCGTAGGTCGGTTTAAGACCAACCAGACCGCAGTAAGATGCAGGCTGACGTACCGAACCACCGGTATCGGAGCCGAGAGAAATAACAGCACTTCCCGAAGCTACAGCAACAGCAGAACCACCACTCGATCCCCCCGGAACTTTTGTGGGGTCAAAAGGATTCTTAGTAGGTCCGTAGAACGACCTTTCCGTGGACGAGCCCATTCCAAACTCATCAAGATTAGTCTTCCCTGTAAAAATTCCTCCGTTTTTCTCGATTCGCTCGATAACAGTGGCTGAAAAGGGAGGAACAAATCCCTTTAAAACGTTTGAGGCACAGGTGGTGGGTATGCCTTTTATATTTATATTATCCTTAATGGCAATAGGTATCCCTTTTAATTTACCTTCCTTATTATTCTTCTTTAGTTCCCTTTTGGCAAACTCACCTGTCACTGTTATATATGCATTTAAGGACGGATTTATATTTTCAAGGCAATTCTCAAGCAAACCAAGAGGTGTTATTTCCTTCTTTTTAAATTGTTCCTGATATTCAAGAATCGTCTTCATTTATCATCCTGTTTATTGTAAAATGGTCTTTGCTCGGATTTTGTGTATTTGATAAGACTTCTTCTACAGATAAAGGTTTCTCTTCTTTATCTTCCCTTAAAGGCAAAGATTCTATATGAAAATGAGTGGTAGCGGGAGTTGATTTCACCTCGACTTCTTGGATCTTTCTAATGTGTTTTATGATTTTATTAAGATCCTCCTGCAAGATTTTTTCTTCTTTTTTATCCAACTCTATATTGGCAAGTTTTGAAAGATGTTTTATATCAACTTCTTTCACTCGAAAAACCTCCGCTTAATTTTTTTTGTCGTTCCGTTAAAAGATATTAACAATTTGTCTCCGTCGACCACATCCAGTATCCTGCCTCTTCCGAACACCGGATGAGTCACCCAATCGGTATTTCTAATATTACTTTTTAGAATATATTGTTTCTTCTTTTTTACGCCAGGTGTATAATCTTTTGTCTCATCGATACTATCGGAAGGAAGCTCTTTTAAAAATTGTGAGGGGACAATAGGTCTTCCGCTTCCCCATCCTGCTCCGTGACTTAAGGAATAAGATAAAATTAGTTTTTTTCTTGCCCTGGTTATACCCACATAAAAAAGACGCCGCTCTTCTTCTATATTCCCTTCCTTAATGCTTCGGTAGTGAGGAAGCAGCCCTTCGCCGATTCCTACTATAAAAACTACTTCGAATTCCAATCCCTTTGTGTTATGCAGAGTCATAAGATTAACAGAATCGGCTCTGCTCCAGCTATCAATGTCGGTCTTTAAGCTTACTTCGTTTAAATAATCTGCGGGAGCATGGGTTCCTGCACTCTCAGTAAACTCATATACCGCGGACAATAGTTCCTGGATATTTTCGATTCTACTCTCGGATTCTATTGTGTCTTTTTCTTTCAAAATATCTATATATTTGGTTCTTTCCACTATCCCGACAATGAGTTCATCTATGCGTTCTATTTTATCGAGATCTCTTATAAGACGGACAAAATTCGCGACATTTGGTTCTTGCCCGGCAAGTTGACAAGAGGCTTCCCAGAGAGAAATATTTTTATTCCTGGCTGTGATTTCTATTTTTTCCCTCGCTACTTTTCCAATTCCTCTTGTAGGAGTATTCAAGATTCTAAAAAAAGAAATTGTGTCATTTTTGTTCACAACGAATTTAACATAGGATAGAATATCCTTTATTTCTTTTCTCTGATAAAATTTTACTCCTCCTACGATTACGTACGGAATATTTTCTTTTAATAGAGCATCCTCTATTACTCTTGATTGAGCATTTGTTCGGTAAGCAATAAGGATATCTTTTTTGTCGTATTTTTTTAGTTCTTCTTTTAGAAAACTTACTATCCTTGCGGCTTCTTCTTTTTCCGTAAGAGCAGAAAAGAGAACAACCTTTTCTCCCTCCTCCTGCTCTGTCCACAATGTTTTACCTTTCCTGAAACGATTGTTTTTAACCACATTCGATGCGACCTCAAGGATCTTTTTCGTAGATCTGTAATTCCTTTCGAGTTTGTAAACTTTCGAGTTGGGGAAATCGTCTTCAAAGTCGAGAATATTTTTGATATCAGCTCCTCTGAATCCGTATATGGATTGATCGTCATCGCCTACTACAAAAATATCCTTATATTTTTCGGATAATTTTTTTAATATCTGATATTGTGACTTATTTGTGTCCTGGTATTCGTCAACCAATTTATATCTAAATCTATCATTTAGCTTATCCCTGACTTCGTTGTTAGTATCCAGAAGTATATAGAGATTGCACAGGAGGTCGTCAAAATCCATGGCGTCGTTTTCTTGCAACCTCCTCTGATATTCCTCATAAACATTTTTAAGTAATTCTGTTTTATAATCGTATGGTTTATATTCGTATTCGTCTATCAGTCTGTTTTTGAGATTCGAAATAGTACGATGGGCGTAATAAAAATCGAGGTCTTTTTCCTTTATCTCAAAATCTTTTAAAATATTTTTTATTAGATTACTTTGGTCCTGGGTATCGTAAATAACAAAATTTTTGGAATACGGTGTTTGGCTGGCGAATTCGCGCAGGAGACGAGCGCATATAGAGTGAAAAGTCCCCATCCAGATTCCTTTTATCGAACCTCTTACGAGTGTATATAAACGTTCTTTCATCTCATCGGCTGCTTTATTTGTAAAAGTAACCGCGAGTATATGATAAGGCTTTGTGTTTTTGTGTTCTAAAATATAAGCGATTCTGTACGTTATAACTCTTGTCTTGCCACTTCCAGCCCCGGCTAATACCAGAGCGGGGCCGGAAGTATGCGTAACTGCTCTTGCCTGTTCCTCGTTAAGATCTTTTTTAAAACTCAATTATAAAAAACCAAGCAGCCAAATCCATGCTGTTCTTCCGTTACTCTGTCGAAAGAACTCTAAATTCAATTCTTCTGTTTTGTCTTCTACCTTCGCGAGTTGTATTTGGAGCCACAGGCTGATATTCTCCGTACCCTCTTGCTTCCATTCTGCTGGCAGCTATTCCTCTTTGTATGAGATAATTCATGACCGATTGAGCTCTTCTTAATGAGAGACCCTGATTGTAGGTTTCGGAACCAACCGAATCCGTATGTCCGCTTATCTCAACTCTTACCTTTTCATTTGCCTTTAGAACTTGTGCAACTTGATCCAGGACAGGATATTCTGAAGGAGGAATTAGCGCCTGGCCTGATGCAAAATTAATACCTCTTAAAACAATTACTTCTTCTTTTTCTAACTTTTTAACAAGCTTTACATTCTTTATTGCAGTTTTACCTTCTGTAATTTCTACAGGGAAAGTCTCAGGAAGATAACCATCGGCTGAAACACGGACATTATATGTCCCTGCATCAACTTCTGCCTGGAAAACACCTTTAACCGGATCCGAGATTACATTACTAAGTTTTGTACCAAGAAATTCTATAGTCGCCTGCAGAGGTATTCCTTCCCTGAAAGAACTTACTGTTCCCGAAAAAGCGCCTTTTACTATTGGCTTTTCTTCTTTTCTGAGAACAGTATTAATACTTATAGTCGAAGAAGGCTTCACTGTAATAGCGGCTTCCCTTGAAATATAGCCTTCTTTGGAGACTTCTAAATTATAAACACCCGGAAGAACCTCTATCGTAACTTTTCCATCCTCCCCGGTTTTATAACTAAGAGAAGAATCTTTAAAGCCCACGGTTGCGACCAGAGGTTCATTTGTTTCCAAATCGTTTACACTTAAAACTATTGTTCCCTTTTGGGGCTCCTCTTTCTTTTTCCTTTCTACTATAGTGCTTTGCCAGGTAAACCCAATTTTGTATCTCCATTGGCCTTTTGAATCGAACATCCCATCAGGCACAAAGTCGGTTGCATCGTTAAAAGCGTGATCAACAGCTATATCGAATGAAAACTTTTTAGGAACCACAAACCTGATACCGAAAGCTCCGATTAGCGTATCCTGCAAATTTTCCTCGGGTCTAATGTTCTTTGCTTCGAAAACAAAACGGGTAAATGGCCCGGCTGCTATTTCAAAACCTCCGCCTAAACGTAATTGATTCGGGACTTCACCACCAGGCAAAAAACCGGTCGTTTGCGCATCTCCTTTTATAACGTAGCCTAAATTTATATGCGCAAACAGAGGATAAATCTCAAAATCATTTAAAAGATCGATTGCCAGATCCGGACCATGTTTATAAGAGGGATAGAAGAAATTTGGGACACCGATTATTTCGCTTTTATTAGCCGGTTCAAATGGGTTAAACGCTGTTCCCAGATGACCTCCAACCAACCATTTAAAAGCCTGATCACCTTCTGCCATCGATCCCACAAGCGGTATATAAAATTTACAGCCTCCATACAGGTTCTGCCAGCCGAATTCATTGTCGGGATCATCGAAGAAATTACCGCTGTACGCATATTTCCCGTACAATGTAGTTCCCAAATATATCTCAAACGGGTCTATAACACCGTACGTAAAACCGAATTTAGAATTAGCGACGATGTGATTATACGAACCGAACTCCTGCATTGCCCCGCCGAAACTCGCATTAAAATTGAGAGTCGCAAACGGAAGGGTTCTTGCGGAGTAAAGGTTAAAAGTACCGCTGCCCGAGTTAAAAGATGAAAAACTAAATAGTAAAAGTATTGTTCCCAACATTTATTCCTCCTTTTCATTCCAAATTTTTTGTAAAAAGTTCCTGAATTTAGGATTCTTTAAAGTAGCTCTATTTATATGATAATAAGCCTCTAATGAAGTATTTGTCTCCGAAACTCTCTGGCACAATTCGGTGCATAAACCCATGGTAAATTCGCTTAACAATTTAGGATTACTTTCACTTAATCTACTAATATCTTCTCGTGTTATTTCCAACAGTTTTAAATCCGTTAACGCTTGAACTGTTGCGCTTCTAGGATTTTTCCCAAATAGACTCATCTCTCCGAAAAAATTACCTTTTTCCAGATTAGCAAGAACAATTTCTCTTTTTCCCCTTTTCAGCATCACTCTCACTTTGCCTTCAACGATTATAAACATATGATCACCGGGATCGCCTTCTTTGACTACGAAATCACCTTTATTTTTTCCGATTAAGGACAATTCCTCGATAAAGGCTTTTTTATCATGAAAATAGTTAAGCAAATTTATCCTTTCCTCCCGAATTATTTTATAGGTCGTGAAGGAATCGAACCTTCGACCCCCGCCTTAAAAGGGCGGTGCTCTGCCGATTGAGCTAACGACCCTCACTATAATGTATAAATATATAGAAATTTTCGAATTTATCAACCCTCTATTTTCTACTTTTTTATTTTCCTGCTGACAATAGAAGTGATTTCTTTATGGAGAGATTTAACCGTTTTAAAAATTTCTTTATGCTTCTCCTCAACAGTTTTAGAATAATCGACATCTTGTAAGAAATTCAAATTAATAAGTACGTTATAAGAGGCGCTTCTACAGGCAGACAGAGCCATTTCTCCGGCTATTCCCGCGTCGCTAATAGCGTTTAAATTACCGATTTCCGCCATGGAAAGAGCCAGTTCGGCTGCAACCTTGCTTTTTTCCATAACTTTAAGAGGAACCTCTATTGCTTTTTTTATCGCTTGTTGAATAGCTTCGTTCCTTTTCTTTTTTTCATCTTCTGTTTTTCTCCGAAGACCGAAAGTTGCCATTAATTTTGTAAAAACTTCCATATCTTCGTAAAAAAGAGATAGAAAGTCCTCTTTTAATTTTTTTGTTTCCTCAATATTTTTTTTAGATTCCTCCCAATATTCTTCGTACTTTTTCTTGCCATAAGTCAAGTTCGCAACCATAGAAGTGAGGGAACAAGAAAACGCGCCGATTAGTGCCGCTACAGCGCCTCCACCCGGTGTAGGTGCATCGGAAGAAAGTCTTTCTAAAAAATCGGAAATTGAAATATTCATAATATCTCCTTTTTTATCTTGTACTCCAGAATTTTTTCCTCTGGATCGAACTCGTATCCGGTGGAAAGCCCCAGATGGGAAATGGCTGCTTTAATTATTTCGTTTTTTGTACTTTTGTCAACGCCTTTTTTCTCAAGATAGAATTCACCTGTACTAAGTACAGCTTCTTCTGGTATTAGACCTACTAATTCGCTCCCGGTAACTTCAACACCCAATTTCCTTGCTTCTTTTTTTACCTCTTCAAAAAGCCGATGAAGGGGTGTTGTTCGGAAATTCATCAAGTTAGAAGAAACCTGAACACAGCCCAATTCCTCAATATACCAACCTATTGCTTTTACATCTTTCAGCGTTCCTGGTATTCTCACTGTCTTACCATCGTCATCCGTTTTTCTTGTACCTGATTCCCGAATTTTTTCTGCTATCCTACTTGCCAAATTTTCATCTTTTGTGTTAAGATTTATATTAAATGCGATAAGGTAATCTCTAGCACCTATTACGCTTACTCCCGATTTTTCGTTAAATGTAGCTTCCCCGAAATCAGGTTTCCATTCGGGATTGTTTAATTTCTCTTTAAGCCCTTCATACTCTCCCTTTCGTATATTTGATAAATCTTTCCTCTTTTCATCAGTTGCCGATTCGCCGTACAGGTAAACAGGTATGCCCAATTCCTCGGCTACTTTTTGCCCTACACTTCTTGCAATATCGATGCATTCTTCCATCGTAACGTTAAGAACGGGTATAAATGGACAAACATCGAGTGCGCCTATCCGCGGATGAACTCCTTTGTGCTTTCTCATATCAATTAAGCCTGAGGTTTTTTTGAATACTTTGTAAGCCGCTTCCTTTATGGCTTCGGGAGTTCCGGCTAACGTGAGTACAGTTCTGTTCGTCGAAGCTCCTTTATATACATCCAGGATATGCGCTCCGGGAGTTCTCGTAACTTCTTCTACTATAGCATTGATTTTTTTTATATCTTTTCCCTCGGAAATATTAGGAATACATTCAATAATTTTCATTTTTTTAAGAATACAGAAGATGAATTTAAAGTCAAGAAGAAATCTTGATTAAATGCCACAAAGGCACTAAGACACGAAGTTGTTTGTTTCTTTATTTTTATTTATTTTTGAATTTTGATTTGTAATTTTACATTTTGATATTTGATTTTTAATTTTCGAAATTTTTGTGCTCTCTGTGTGTTCTGTTTTTTCTCTGTGTACTCTGTGGTAAAGTCTTTCGGGTTAGATATCGACCCGGATGCCTGCTTTTGCCCATCTACCCGGCATTGGAATCCACTGGGCCTGGTTATACTCTGCATTTAAAAGATTGGTGATATCTATAAACAGTTCGGTGTTTTTGATTTCGAGAGAAATACTTGTATCCAGTATAAGGCGTTTCTCGGAGTCGGGGAGGATTTCGTAGCGAGCTTTCCAGACCTGTTTTAAACTGCGGCTTAAATCATAATCTGCGCTTAAAGTGAATTTATGCTCCGGATGATTAAGAAGGTATTTTAATTGAAGGGAATCTTCTGTTTTATTTAAATTGAAAAAAGTGTATCCAAGATTGAGACTTGGTATGGGAAATTTTTTGTACATACGGACAATTGATTTGAAGGTTATATTAATATCTAATCCTTTTATTATTACATCTCCTACATCTGCTGCCGTCCACGGTTCACTTGATGTTGCTCTGACCCAATCAATCACATTTTTTTCCTTCCTGATGAATGTATTGATATTTGTTAATATACTCCCTTTTACCATTTTGATACCCGTTTCAAAAGATAAAGCCCTTTCAGGTGTTAATTCAGGATTGCCGACATTCGCGGGACTGTCCGAGTGTAACTCTATGTAGGAGGGGATCCGGAAAGATCCTTCTATTGAAGCATATAAACAGGTTTGATTGTTAAGCTTAAACCCAATGTCTACTCCGGGATAAAAATACCAATCCCAATCGGAATAATAAAAAAGGGATGAACCAAAAACAACGTTTACGTTTTTTATTGTCGGAAGACTATGCTCGAGAAACAATCTCGATTTGACACGAGAATAATTGCCGAGGCTTGTGTTTCTTATTTTCTCTGTGCCCCATTCCAAACCCAGAACAGAAATACCTATTTTAGAAGAAACAGTAGACTGAAATGTTAGTCCGTATATGTGTGTTGTGTGATAGCTTCTATAGTAATCCGGGTTTTCATAGTCAAAAATATAATCATCTTTAAGACGTCGCCAGTAAAATCCCATATTAGTTTTGCTGAAATCTATAGAGCCTTTTAAAAAGGCTGTTTTTGTATGTTCCCGTTCGTTTGGATATATATCCGAATAAAAGTAGCCTGCCCCGAACTCTTTGTCTTTATATCCAAGGGATATATCTCCTTTGGCTTTCTTGTGGTTGATATTGGACTTAAAGAAAACATTCCAGATATCGAAGTCAGTGTTATGCCTGTATCCATCCGACCTTTTTCCGGAAATAGAAAGATAATTATAAGAAACGCCGATTGGTTGAGAAAAAGAAAGATTACCATCAATCAATTTGTAATCTCCTATTAATGCTTTTAATTTCAGTTTTTTTGTTTCTTCTTTTTTTGTTATTATATTAATAACCCCGGCAAAGGCTCCTGCTCCGTATAGTCTTGTTCCCGGTCCTTTTAATATTTCTATGCGCTCGATATCTTCTAATTGTATTGGAATATTTAAATTATGATGCGCGGTTTGAGGGTCGTTTACTTTTATTCCGTCTATGAGAATCAGGGTTTGTTCGAATGTGCCTCCTCCAACAGAAACCTCAGCTTGGACGTCTTCAGGCCCTTGCTGGTTTATATTTACTCCCGAGGTAAAGTTCAATATGTCCGCAATTGAGTTTGCGGGACTGTTTTTTATTTCTTCCTTTTCTATTACTATAATATTTCTATTCGTTCCGAAGAAAGAAGTGGGTATTTTGCTGGCAGTAACTATTAAAGGCTCCATTGTATAAAGCCGGCTTTGTCCTGGCATGAGGGATATTAATGGTAAAAATAGTAAAAATATTACGCGTCTATACATCCGAATTAATCTACTTCTAATCTTCTCAATTTATTTCTTTCTTTTCAAAGCGTCATTGAGAAGCTTTATAGCACAGAACTCTCCACACATCGAACAGACTTCCTTGATTTTCGGTGCCTGTTTATTTCTTACATCTTTAGCTTTCTTAGCATCTATTACAAGTTCGAATTGTCTTTCCCAGTCCATACCCTTCCTTGCAAGCGAGATTTCTCTGTCCCATTCCTTTGCCCCTGGGATACCTTTTGCTATATCGCCAGCGTGAGCAGCTATTCGCGCGGCAATGACTCCCGCCTCGACATCTTCAAGGTCGGGTATCCCAAGATGCTCAGAGGGAGTGACGTAACAGAGGAAGTCTGCTCCGTAAGAGGCTGCCACAGCACCGCCGATCGCCGAGACAATATGGTCGTAACCCGGGGCAACATCAGTCACTAAAGGACCCAAAACATAAAAAGGCGCTCCGTGGCAAATTTTCTTTTCCATCTTTACATTCATCTCGATTTCATTTATAGGAATATGCCCGGGACCCTCTATAATTACCTGAACATCTCTTTCATGCGCCCT
>CAYQMH010000052.1:0-14702 GCA_964418485.1 uncultured bacterium
ATAGAAGACCGGATAGTAAGGAACAGGCTCTCCAGTGGAGGGGGCGTTCCGAAGGGCTTACATACGATGATGCAGTTGCAATGCAAAAAGAGCTGAATTTTATAACAGATGTGGACCCTGAGGTAAGAAGCGATATTACAGCCAAATTTCAAGATAAGGATTGGGATACTCAAGTTATAGGAGCTTTGCCGTCATATCAGTTTGTAAATAATCATCAAGTTAAAGATGGCCGGTTTTTCACGGAAGACGAATCGAGGTCATGGGCAAAAGTGTGTGTTATAGGTAAGACAGTTAAGGATGAACTTTTCGGTAATGAGAATCCGATAGGGAAAGAGATCAAGATAAGGAATATGCGTTTTACCGTAATTGGTATTATGGATGAAAAAGGTTCTGTTGGATGGAATGATTTTGACGACCGAATCTTTATACCTCTTTTTACCGCTCAAAAAAGAATTACCGGTGAAGATAATGTTGTCAGGTCTATTGATGCCCAGACTACAGGTCTGCTTCCGACGGATGTTACTGAAGAGAGGGTAAGGCAGCTGCTTATGGAGCGGCATAATCAGGTTGAGGATTTCAGGATAAGAAACCGTGAAGAATTCAAGCAGACGGTAGAACAGACAGCAAGCACCTTTAAAATTATGCTTTCAGGAATTGCTGCGATATCTCTTATTGTGGGCGGTATCGGTATAATGAATATAATGCTGGTTTCGGTTACAGAGAGAACGAGAGAAATTGGCATAAGAAAAGCGATAGGAGCGAAGAGAATTGATATTCTGGTTCAATTTCTTATAGAGTCAGTAATAGTGAGTTTAAGCGGAGGTTTTTTAGGTATTTTTTTCGGTATTATTTTTGCCAATACCGTAGGTAATATGATGGTGGGTGTCGGCACTATGGGCCCAAGGTTCTTGAGTCAGGGCGGGCAGTCAGTCGTAACACCTGGCTCCATTTTGATTGCATTCTTTTTTGCGGTGATTGTAGGTGTTTTCTTTGGGATGTATCCTGCAAATAAGGCTTCGAAGATGGACCCTGTTAAGGCGCTCCGATACGAATGATATATAACATTATCGTTCAATTTTCTAGTTTTTGGCAAGAATCCATCTCTTATTTTTTAGTTTTCTTTAGAAAATTAAATATCAAAGATTAAAAATCAAAATTACAAATTAAAATTTTAAATTGTCTCTTACCTGACTGCAAGAAATAGAAAATTATTATATTATTAGTTGTATTCTTTGTTTTTCTTATTTTTGAACTTTGATTTGTATTTTTTCATTTTGATATTTGATTTTTGCGTTCAAGCGGCTTTACCGCAATATGATTTCAATATTTGAGAGATACTGTTTTTTATCTAAAGAATGTGGTTGACTGTTTTATATCCCCAGGTAAAAGTGAAAATAGTGGCGATTATATTACCTCCTATGATACCCCACCAAACGCCTGTGAGTCCGAAGCCCAGATAAGATCCCAGTATATAAGCAAGTGGTATCTGGAAAATAAAAGTTCGGATAATCGTAACAATCAGAGAGTTCATTCCTCTGTCTATTCCTCTGAACATTGCTGAGGTTAAAATGCCGGGAGGGACGACAAAATAAAATAATGTACTTATTTTTAAAAATCTGATAAGTTCTTCTGAGATTCTTGCAGCTTCCTTTGAATAAGTGAAAATATAGGAAATCTCTTTTGTGAAGAAGAAAACAAGAAGAGCCACGAATAGTTCCAGGAAAATACCGAACTTTACCGAATATAAATATGCTGTTTTAAGTTTTTCTTTGTTTCTCGCGCCGTATGCTGCTCCCGTTACCGCGATTACTCCCGTTGCGAGTCCCAGAATGGGGGTTGTCGCCACCATTATAATTCTCCAACCGCTTGTAAAAACAGCGATACCGTCTGTATTACCTACTAATACAACTATCTTGTTGAGTATAATCATACTGATAGACATGGATAATTGTGCTAAAGTCGAGGGTATCCCTACGGATAAAATCTCGCTTAAGATTCTTCTGTTGTATTTAAAATTCTTTATAGATATATCGAGATAAGTGTCCTTTTTGCTGAACATCCAGTATATGTAAAGCAGAGAACTTACAGCCATTGAAAAAACCGAAGCAATTGCGGCTCCGCTAACGCCGAGTTTAAAAGTGTATATAAATAAAGGATCCAGTATTATATTAAGTATTGAGCCTATAAGGATACCATACATAGCTCTCTTTGCGTCTCCTTCTCCTCGTAGTATTGAGCCTGCGATATTTGAAAAAATTAATATTGGGGTTCCCAGAAAGAAAATTTTCGAGTAATTTATCGCCATCGTAGCGACTGTTTCATTTTCCCCGCTGAATGCTCTCATTATCTCGTCGAGAAAAGGAAAACCGCATATACTGATTATTATGGATATAAGAAAACCCAGAATGAGCGTGTGTTCTGCTGTATTATCTGCATCTTTTTTATTATCCGCTCCTATTCTTCTTGAAATAGCAGAACTGCCTCCGACTCCAATTCCCATGCCGAGAGCTATCATTATAAAAAAGAAAGGGAAAAATAAACCAATAGAAGCAAGAGCATCCGCGCCTAAACCGGCTACCCAGAATCCATCGGCTATATTGTAGAAAGCGTTGACAAGCATAGCAATAATCATGGGGGTGGACAGTTTTAATATTGCTCTTTTAGGCTCGCCTAATAAATCTTTTACACCTTCAGTTATATTATCGTCCATATTCATATAATTCCAATAAAGATATAGACTTCAGGTAATTTGTAAACCCATTTTTTTGTGTTTAGTTATTAGTGTATTAGTTAGTAGTGATGTGGAGAGTAGTTAGTAGTCGGTAAAAATAAAATCCTTAAAATCTGCGTCCGATAGTTGCGAGGTAGTATGGGTTTTTTATATTGACATAATTACCGATAAATATATTATTAGTAAGGCATTTAACGAAGATTTGTAGGAGGATATGTGTATTTTTTGTTTTTTGTCATTATATCATGGAATTCGATTGGTACCGAAAATTTTACGGTAATATATCCGGGTGAATCTTATAAGGACTGTGCGCTTCAGCAACTTTCTATACTGGAAACGTACAGGGAGAATGTTATAGAATTTACTCACAATGATCCTGGAAGAACCTTATTATTTATGGATGACCTGGGGGGTATGGTTAATGGTGGTGCTATGCCGCGGGTAAACGGGATTGTTTTAAACTCATATATCCCTCCTCCGCTTCCAAGGTACGGTAGTTTTTCATCGTGGTGGAGAATAGCTCCTCTTCATGAATATACTCATATTGCAAATATGACGAGTACAGGAGGTATACCTAAGTTGTTTAGAAGCCTATTTGGCAAAAGCTTTCAGCCTAATTTATATGTACCCTTATGGGTAGCCGAATCCTATACGGTTTATTCTGAGAGCAGACAATTTCCATTTGAAGGTAGATTAAATGAGGGTTTTTTTGATGCTTACGGTATCGCCTGTGCGAGAGATAATAATTTTCCGAGTATGTATGATTTTACTTATGATTTCTACAAATTTCCTTTTGGATATTCTTTTTATATGTGGGGCGGTTTTATGACAAGATATAGAGCGAAAAGGTATGGAGAGAACAGAGTTTCCAATTGGGCTGATAGATATGGAAAATCCATACCTTTGATAAGTTTTGAGTATACTCATAAATCTGCTTATGGTAAATTTTCTTTCGACCTTTATAATGAAGTGAAAAGCGAATTTCGGAATAATCTTACAAAATATAAATTTTCTCAAAAACCAAAAGTCCTATATTCCGGGAAAGAATATCTGGATTTTCTTACACATGATGGAAGTTATCTATATTTTAAAACAGGGAAAATAGTAAAATCTTCAGTGTATGGAGGTATCTCCTATTCTGAGATCGTACAATTGGACCCTGAAACGGGAGAGTCTAAAATAATTTTGAAAGATCCTGTTCTTTCCGCGATACCTATGCGAATAAAGAATGGTAAGATATTTTATGGAAAACTTGATATTTTAAAAACCGGCGGAAATCTGGTCGGGACTAAGTTAAAAAATGATATATACAGTCTTGATATCGGTACTTTACGGAGAAAGAAGATTTATTCTGACGACGGAACATTACGAACTTTTGATATATTTAAAAGCGGTGAGCTCATTATTGGCAGGCAAAGAGGCTGGAGGGGAGGTGTTATCGAGGTAATAGATAAAGATAAAAGAGATAATATCTTCTCCTCGGATTTTGATACACCTTTCGATATTGTGGTCGGTGAAGATAAAATAGTGGTACTTATGCATAATGAAGATAAGGGTAACAGGATTTTCTTTCTTGAAGGTGATACGGTGAAAATTGAAGAACCTTATTCAAAGTCTGGGCTTAATTTCGTGGGAGAAGACCTTTTGTTTTCTTCCAACAGGCTTGGATTCTGGCAGGCCTATATGTGGAAGGATTCCTCTTTATATAAGGTCACGGATGTTCCTTTTTGTACATATCCTGTGATTCTGAACGATAAAATATATTTTATAGGAATGTCATCCGAAGGACAAACTATCGAGATCGTAAAAATGACAGAAAAGGAAAAGATAGAAACTCTAGAAGATTTACCTGATCCTTCCCTGCCCTCATACGCAAATCTTGCATATAAAAAAGGAGGCTATATAAATAATTTTAGGCATCTTTTATGGGATCCTGTTTTTAGATGGCCGACATTTTACATTGAGAATGGCAGGTCGAATTTCAGACTCGACGTTTTGGGAATGGATGCTTCGGGAACCAGAAATCTATCTTGGTATTTGAATTACGAGGAACAAACTGGATTTACCGGATATGGTATGAAGTATTCGACGTTTTTCTTAAAGCCTTCGTTAGTGACGGTTGAAGCAGAGAAAGACAGGGATGAACGTTCAGCGTTGGTTTATCTTTCGTATCCTTTGATTGTTTCGTTGAGGAGTGGGTTGCAGGATATTTATCTTGATTTTGCAGTCAATTATCATGATAGTCTTAATTCTAAAAGAGTTCCGTTAACTTTTTCTCCGGTATTTGTATTAGGGGATCATAATAAGACATTTTCCGTTTCTCCTTCTTTAATATATGAATCTGAGAAATTGGGAAGTGATATTAACAGGAAAGGTTATCAACTCTACGGAGGAGGCGGTTTTTCATATCCGGGCTTTTCAGTACTCCTTTCGGGAATAGCTCTATGGGATAAAAACAATCCGGATTCTACTCTTTTAGAACCAATCGGCGGAGAAGGAAAAAGAATGCGATTGGGTGGAGGTGTGCAGTTTGAAATCGACTATCGGATTTTTACAATTGGAAAAGGGAATAATTTAATTCCGATTTATTTTAATGATGTCTGGTTACGACCATTTGCCGAGATTGTCTATTCTCCGGAATGGGAAGAGGCGATGACTACTGTAGGAGGCTTTATTACTTTAGAAACTTCTGCTCTCTATATATTAAATTTGGAGCCGAGCATTGGAGTAGGATACAGGGTAGATGAAAATAAGGCGTATGTCTTATGGAGACTTAGCGGAGACTTTGGTTCAACTGAGGTGGATTTTAGAATAGGGATGTGTCCGAAGTTCCCAAGAGCAAAAAATTTATTTGATTTCGATATAAGTAATTTCGAGTTTTCTATAGAAAAGGCATTTCAGACGCCATGGAAATTCTAATTGATTATAATAGGGAATAAATCAACTTACAAAAATATGTAAAGATTTAGGGCCTTTTGTGTTATTTTTTAAATCTTCCGTCGTCTTTTGATGATGGAAGTTTATGTATGTTTTCTTCCAGCCATCCTGTTTTGGTAGCTTCTCTCCAGTCAAAATCAGGTACATAGGGCTTTATGTCCAGAAGGGGGGTCCCGTCTACGATATCTACATCTTTAATATGAAGTATTGCTTCCTCGATACCAACAAGGCGTACAACGGAGAGACCGATTGGGTTGGGTCTGCTCGGAGCCCGGGTTGCAAATACCCCCCGGGTCTCATCGTCCATATAAGGTTTTACTTTCAATCCTGTTTTTTTTGACAGATGGAAGTAAAATATCAAGATTATGTGAGAAAACCCTTCGACGTCTTTTAAGCCTTCGGCGTATTCCGGAAATATTTCGACTGTTCCTTCGATACCTTTAGCGGCGATTGGCTGTATGGGTATTCCTGCAATTTTTTTGAATGGAGAATGAACAAATCCTATTGGTTTAAATTTTATCTCATCCATAATTTTTCTCAATAATATATACAGTTTTAAGTAGGATTGCCAACATTGCTGGTATGAGATATAGAAAAAGTATTATAGATTTTACTCAATATTATCCGGTATAGATATTTGTATTGGCAGCTACTTTTAGAGTGGCTCGGGATGCTTTTCTCATCACAAAGTTAACTGGTATGTATAATAAAGATGATTTTCTCAAATGAAAAGTTCTTTTGAAGATTGAGTTAAAAGAGGAAAGCTGATTTCTTGCCCAGTAATATCCTTCCTGAAGCTCTTCGACTGTTAGAAGTTTAGGCTGGAAAACAACCTCTCCGATAGTATATTTTGACCAATCACGTTCGATTATCCTTCCCTCTTTTTCCATCTTATCGTAAAGACGTGTTCCCGGCAGAGGAGTAAGTATTGCAAGGCTGGCTAATTCTATTTGACTTTTTTCGATAAAAGATACGGTCTCTTCAAAAACGCTTTTTTTATCCGAATCGAAACCAAAGATAAAAGCTCCTACAATACCGATACCGTGATCGTGAATTATCTTTATTGATTCTTTATAATCTTCTACGTTATTCATACTCTTGCCGACTTCTTTTAAACTGCTTGGAGATACGGATTCAATACCCATAAAAAGCGATGTGCAACCGCTTCTTGCGGCAAGTCTAAGTAATTCTCTGTTCTTTGCTATAACTAAAGATGCCTGCCCGAACCATTTTATATGTAATGGAATTAAAGCTTTGAATAGTTCTTTTGCATATTTCGGGTTTCCGGCAATGTTATCATCTACGAAGAATATTATAGAGCGTCTGCTCGCGGTTTTTATCTCTCTAATAATGTCGGGTATAGGTCTTGTCCGGTAAGTCTGTCCGAAAAAATCCGTAACACTGCAGAAATCGCAATTGAAAGGACATCCGCGAGTTGTTTGTATCATATGTAATTCTTTGTAGTACTTGTTTTTTTGATATAAATCAGTTCTTGGTAGAGGAAGATTTTTAAGACTTGGTCGCTCTTTGCAAAGATAAAACTTCTTTAATTTGCCGACTTTTAAATCATTGACGACCCTCTTTATTTGACCTTCGGCTTCACCTATTACTACTGAGTCTGCGTGTTTTATGGCTTCTTGAGGCAATGCTGATGGATGTATGCCCCCCATGACAACTGGTATTCCCTTTTCTCTGAATTTATCGGCGATTTCGTAGGCTCGAGGTGCCGTTGATGTTATCGAAGTTATTCCTACCAGATCTACTTTTTCGTTGTAATCGATTTCTTCGATACTGTCATTTATTATTTCAAGCTTAAAATCCCGGGGGAATAAAGCCGCGACGGTCGCAAGACTAAGACGTGAGAAATTTATTGCCTTTTCTCTTCTGCTAACAAATTGCACGGGAGACTTAGGTGAGATAAGTTTAACAAACATTTTTACTCTTTTATTTCTCTTTATATTTATACAATAACATCTAAAATAAATCCAAATTTCTTTTCTATAAAACGTTAAACAAGCTTAAATCAAAGTCTTTGCATAATATAATAAAAAACAAGCAAAAGTAAAGGGTATGGAAAACATCTATTTTTACCTTTATGTTTTTTATGTTATTTATTTCCGGGTAAAAAGTTAAAGTTTTAAAAGAAATATCGTTTAGTGCCGTCCCCCTTAGATATCAACAGTATTTATTCTTTCGTTATTACTCTATTACCAGCGAGATCGATTGCCGCGAGCAGATCTGTTTCCTCTTGAAGTGCCTCTTCCGCCTTCCCCCTTAGGTCGAGCTTCATTTACCACAATTTTTCTGCCTTTTAGATCCGTACCGTTCAAAGTGCTGATCGCTGCTTCGGCTTCCGCTTTCTCCGGCATTTCTACAAACCCGAATCCTCTGGATCTGCCTGTAATTTTATCCGTGATGATTTTAACCGAAGATACCGCTCCGTGAGACTCAAAAATATTTTTAAGTTCTTCTTCTGTTGAATCCCACGAGATATTTCCTACGTATATATTCATTTTACCTCCTTATAGGTTTGAATATTTGAAAATGTAATTAGATTAGAATACTCATTTATTTTATGCGAGTATTCTTTATTATAACCGGCAAAACCAGAAGGGAAATAAAAGGGAAAAACCACAGATAAATTCCTCACGATCTTGGAGGTTTCTAACTACATTTTCCGCCAATAAAATACATGCTTTTCGCAATAAGTCAAGGAATTATTTTTACTTTCTTATAAAAGTTTAACTTATTGACTTTCGAGCTGATTTTTCTTATACTTTTTTAAACAAACGGGAGGGAGGATTATGAGAGAAGAAAGAAATGAAGGTAGATTTCCGACTTTTGCATTAATTGTTTTACTTATCGGTATCTTTTGGCTGTTGAATGAGCTAGATGTTCTAAAGGCAAATGTGCCATGGATTCCAATAGTTATTATTGTTGTGGCAGTAGGCTGGATAGTGGATCACTTTACTAAGAAGTAACCTCTTTACTTTAATTTTTAAGATAGTGCTGCAATTACTTGCCTTCCAGGCAACAGCAGATTCGTATTTATCCAACCACGAGGCATGTTCGTCGAAAGGAATCGTTTTTTCTTCGTTTGGAGTTCAATATTATTTTTTGCATATAGAAATATAAGGGTTGCCCCGGCCGTATTCGGGGCAACCCTCTAAGGAGGTATGCCTACTTCAAAAACTTCGAAACAAACGGAGATGTATCTCCGCGGCGCAAGAAGTGGCCGGATGGTCCTTCTCCTAGAAACTCAGAAAACCATGATTCATGCTCGATTTCCTCATTAAGAATCGCGAGAGCTAAATCGTACGTTCGGTGGTCCTTTCCCGCTGTCATGTGGCAGATTTCGGTGTATCCTCTGACCGCGCACCGTTCTGCCTCTACGAGTACCTTTAATATCGCTTCAGGGTCGGGCTTTTTTGGTAAAGATGCAGGCGGACAGGCGGATAAATCATGAAACTCCTTCATGCAGCCCGGCAACTCGCCTCCAAGTTCGTAAATTCTGGGCATCAAAGCTTCAAAATGATTGCGGTCTTCGATTCTTGCGGTTTCGGCAATTCCCTTTATCCCTTCTCCTTCCAGTCCTATTAAATTTGCCCTAAGAATAGTGTAGTAGTAATAAGTCGTTAATTCCGCAGATGCGTTTTTAACCAATAATTTTAACAACTTGTCTAAGTCTACCCCAGATTTTTTTACCATTTCAATTGCTACTTTTGCCATTTTTCTTTCCTCCTTCTTAGGCTTTTCGCTTACGTTAAAAATGTCAAATGCTACCGGAAATAATTGTCTTTAATTATCTCATCCCATAATGCACCTCCTTTCCTAATAATTACTATATAGTAATTATTACTGATAGATGGCAAAAAATTTTTCTATCTAATTTTGCAATCCTTGCAAAAACCTTCGATGATTATTCTCTTTCTGATCACGATAATGTCTTTCCTGATTTCTTCGGGTATTTCTATATCTTCCTTTAGTGCGATTTTCAAATCTTTTATCTTTCCGCATTTCATACATCGGAAATGATGATGGACATAGGTGTTGGGGTCGAAGCGTTTCGGTTCGCCGTAACCTTCGACTACATCGGTAAGGCCTATTTCGGAAAAAGATAAAAGAGTTCTGTAAACGGTGTCAAAAGATATGTTAGGAACCCTTTTTTTTACTCTCTTGTAAAGCATGTCGGCAGATGGGTGGTCTTTCGCCTTGAGCAGTTCTCTGTATATTGCTGCACGTTGAGGTGTAATTTTAAGATTGTGCTCCCTGCACCTTTCGTTAAAAATGGCCGTCGAAGAATCAATACTGTTTTCTTTCATGCTGTTATTGTATAGTAATTATTACTATTTGTCAAGGGGATGTTTTCTGAAATGTTCGTTTTTTGGGTCTGGATCAAAACACTTTACAAAAACGTATATGTTTGTTACTTTTGTTTCAGGGAAAGGAGGTGTCTTGTTGACCTTTTTTAAAAATATCTTATGCGGCGGCTTTGCTTTATTGTTGCATCCAGTCAAGAAGATGTTTTTATTGTTTATCTTTTTCTCTTTCGTGTCTATCTTTACTCTTTATTCTCAGGGTATTGATTCTTTTCTTGCCGTTAAGGATTCGGTTTATACTATAGAATACCAATTTAATACAACTTGTTCCGAAGAAAAGCTTCTTGAAATCTTTTTTGATTTTTCGCATCTGGAGAATTTCGTAAATACTAAAAGTACTTCTATCGAGAAACTGGATAGTGGGGAAATATGGTATTATGTAAAATATAATTATCATTATTTCTTTTATAAAAACATCTCGATCTATAGAAAAAGTATTCTGCCGGATGAGAAGTTGGTGAATTTTGATTTAATTTATTTTGAGCAAAACCTGGGCTGGGCGCCGGAGGTTCTCAATTCCTCCGGATTTTATAAAATTTTAAACAACGACACCAATAATACGGTTATTTACTTTCAAGAAACAAAATTAAAAGGTTTATGTGACAAAGTTTATTTAGGTCATGTCAAAAAAGAAACGGAATTTTTCTTGAAGAAATTAATAGCTTATGTCAGGGGATTCGAACAAATAATTGAATAGAAGAATTAAAGGATATTTGGGAAAATTCAAATGATTAATTTAATCAAAAAATTTTATTATTATATTCGATGGGGAATCGGATGTAAGTTCCTGGGCGAGAAAATTCCGCTAACATGTTCTATTATATTAACTGATAGATGCAACCTGGATTGTAAGCATTGTGTTGTCGAGGGGCTTGGTTATGAAGATTTGAGTTTTGAAGAAGTGAAGAGGGATGTCAGAAAACTTTATGATACAGGATGTAAAATGCTTGTTGTTACAGGAGGTGAGCCGTTTTTATGGAAAGATGGTACTTGTACTCTGAATGATGTCATTCTTTTTGCGAAGGATATAGGTTTTTTCCAGACGGTTGTTTGCACTAACGGAACTTTTAAACTGGAGTCTGATTCTGATTATCTCTGGGTTAGTCTTGATGGAGATAAGTGGCAGCATAATAGGCTCAGGAACGGAGATGTGTACGATAAGGTCGTCCGAAATATCGCAAAGAGTAATCATAATAAAATTTATATCAATTTTACCATTAATAGGATTAATCTGCGAGATTTTGAGAAATCGGCCCTAAAAATCATGAAATTTAAAAAAATGAAGGGTCTTATGTTTCATCTTTGTACTCCATATGTTGGCTTAGAGGAAAGCACGTTGCAACTATCGGATAAAGAAAAGGATTTAGCGATAAAAAAGATACTGGCTATTAAAAAAAGACATCCTGTGGGGGTATCCAATACTTTTTCCGGTATAAAAGCGTTAGAGAATAATAAGTGGGAAAGACCAATATGGGGCAGTATTGTTGTTAATAGTGGGGAAATCAGTGGATGTTGTTGTCGTAAGGATATATATAATGAGAAGGTTTGCGAAAATTGCGGTTGTACACCGGCAGTAGAGACCTGGGTTTTGCAGAGAATGAAACCTTTTGCTATAATTGAAAACCTTCGATTTTTATAAAAAGGATAATGAGTATTTTTATAAATAAAATAAAAAATGCAGCACGCAGTTATTTTGTTGGCTCCGGGCAGAAATTTATGTTCGAAAAGGTAAAGAGCATCGATTTCCCAATGGTGAAAAATGTGGGTTTGTATATTCAAATACCGTTCTGTAAGGATTTGTGCCCCTATTGCCCTTATAACAGAATAAAATATGACAAAAAACTGGCTAAAGAATTTTTAAGAGCTATTTTAGTAGAGATAGAAAAATATAATAAATTATTTGGCAGATTAGATGTTTCGTCCGTTTATATAGGAGGTGGTACGCCAACGAATCTTATAGATGAGTTGGGTGTTATTCTTGAAGCTATACGAGATAAATTTAGCGTTCACGGTAACATTTGTATTGAAACCACCCCATCCGATATTGATAAGAGCGTTGTGAATAAAATGAAAACGTATGGTATTTCACAAGTAAGTATCGGGGTTCAAAGTTTTCAAGATAAGTTTTTAAAAGCTATCGGAAGGAAATACCAAGCCAGCAAGTTGCCTTCAGTTGTTGATATGGTCTTATCCGGCGGTTTCGATTCGGTCAACGTCGATTTAATGTTTGCTCTGCCCGGTCAAAATGTTAAAGATGTGATCTTTGATTTAGAAAAGGCTATAGATTTGGAGATCGAACAGATTGCAATTTACCCCTTATTCACATTTCCTTATTCTTCGGTGGGGAAATATCTAAAGATTAAGAAACTAAAAATGCCGAATGTTAAAGTACGGAGAAGGATGTACAAAACTATACATGACTACTTCCTTGGTACTGGATTCAAGAGAGTTTCCGTCTGGGCGTTTAAGAAAGGGGTTTTACCTAGGTACTCTTCTGTAACCAGAGATTATTATGTGGGTTTAGGAGCAGGAGCGGCGTCCAGTCTTCCGGGTATTTTTTATTTCAATACTTTTTCTGTTGACGAATATATAGAGAGGCTTACTCTTGGGAGATTACCCGTTGCTATAAAGATGGATATCGGAAAATCGTTAGCCAGATATTACTGGTTGTACTGGAGACTCTATGATACATATATTCCGAAGATAAAACTCCGGGAGTTTTTTGAGCGTGACGACAGGAAACTTTTGTTTTTATTAAAAACAGGTAAAATGCTTAAGCTATTTGAAGAAAACAAAGAAAATATATATCTAACCGAACGAGGTTCTTTCTGGGTTCACTTAATGCAAAATTATTACTTCCTTGATTACGTCAATAAGGTCTGGTCTGTTGCGATGAATAAACCCTGGCCGGAAAAAATTAAAATATAGACTATGAATATTTCCTTCTTATGAGAAATTACTTGACAAAGAAGTTTATATGCATACAATAGTTATTAAGGGGGTTTGTTGTTCCTTTATAAAAATTTTAAGCTTGTGAAAACATCAAAATTAAGTATCCGAGTGTTATTTTGTTCTTTTAAGAGTAAAAATTAAAATCTCTGCTCCGGGCAGAAGGGGGATTTTATGAAAAAATTTAAGTATCTTATGTTTTTATTATTATCGTTTTTCATTTTGTTTCTTCCTCAAGCAGTTTCTGCGGATTCTAACGTATCTAAATACTGGCATAATTCTATTTGTTTACAGGTCTATTATTCTAACATTTACATTGAAGATTCCCCATCGATCAACATCGATTATGCCTATTATGACCCTTATGATGATGAAGTAGGGGGAAAAGAATGGGAAGACGATTGGGGGAAAGAGGGGGAGATAGAGAGAGAACCCGGAACACTTGAATTGCAGATAGATAGAGCAAATAAGGAAGCCAGGATAATAAAAAATACGACTATAACCGGAGGGATAATGGGCACTCTTTCACCACTAATCTTCGCAGGAATTTTCTCATACTCGGGCTATCTTCATGGGTATGGAGTTCTTGCAGCTACTGCGGGAGGAGCGCTCGTGGGAAGTCTTAGCGGCAATGGTTTTGCCAGAGTAATGGTTTCGATGAACAATAAAGACGCCGCTGTAGGGTTTTTTACGGGTATTCCTCTTGGTATGCTTTGTGGAGCATTAAGTGGTGCTACTGTCGGAGGGTTAATGTTCCTGGGTGCCGAGTCCGGCAGCGATGATTGGATTGATGTTGGCCCCAGATTAGGAATATTCGGCGGAGCAATAATAGGAGCGATAGTAGGTGGTATAACCGGTGGTATAGCAGGGCCTTCGATAAATCAATCTTTAGGTGCAAGAGGTATCGTAGTTAACGGCGTAAGAGGGGATTCGATAAGGGAATCGTTACCGTTAGAAAGAGAAGAGGCTGATGTCATGTACAAACGTTCTCCGGCAGGGAGAATGACGACTTTCGTGAGAATTCCGGATTCGACCGGAGTGCAAAGAACTCTTTTAGAAGTACCTAAACCTCCTCTACGTATGAGTAGAATCGGAGCGGAAGTAATTGTGGGTACTTTATCAGGTTACTGTCTTGGTGGAATTTGTGAGCTTAAGTTCGAGAAGAGTGATCTTGCGTGGGCTGTTGCTGGTGTGATAGGTACTACAATTGGAGTTTACTCTACTGGGAACCGTAACAACGAGACCGGTAGTTTTGTAGGAACACTGGTCTTTAGTGCTTTAGGGATGACTTTGTCACATGTATTATTATCGGATAGTGAGGATAGGGGAAATCGAAGCTTATTCCTTCTGGGTTCACCTGTAGTTTCCTCAATATTTGCCACATTTATATTTAATGCGAGCCGAAGGTACTCTCGCTATCAAGGTGTCGAAATAGGTTTACTCAACTTCAAAGATAATCGAGTCATTCTCGGAAATCCTTCAATGTATATTCATTCAGACCCTTTTGGGCAGAGAGAAATTGTATATGGGGTAGATCTGTTTAAATTTAAATTTTAAGATTTTTATATAACGTGTTTTAAATAAACTTTAACTTTTTGCTTCAGTAGTAAACCGATATTTTACCATAGTAAATGTAATTGAGTGTTTTTGTAAGCGGGGTAATCAGGCACATGGTGGTACAGATTATTTTCCGAGTAAGATTTTCT
>CAYQMH010000053.1:0-14417 GCA_964418485.1 uncultured bacterium
TTTTGATACCAGAATATCCTCGTATGGGCCCTTTGTGGGCAGATTACTATGGATCGCTTGGTATCTTGAGGGGTAAAGAGAGGCGTTCTAAATCGGGCATTGCTCGTGCAAGGATATAGGGGCCTTCTCTTTATCCCTTTATTTAACTTTTCCAACATATTTGTTGAATTATAATGTCTATCCATAATAATTCTACCCATCCGTTAGGATATTTATTTATAGTATAACATACGAGGATATAGTAAAAACAAAAAAACTTTGTGTCCTTTGTTAGCTTTGTGGTTGAAATGTTTTGGGGTTAAGCTTCTGATAGTTCAGGGTAGTTTTCCCCAACCCAGGACTTTACTTTTTCGAAAAATAATTCGGCTTCATCCACCAATTCCTTTGCTTCCTTTTCGGAAATGCCTCCCGCATAGAAATAATCTGTCGTATTTCTTTTAACGCGGCACGAATCAAAATATTCGACAATATCATTAAATTCTTTTCCCAATATATATTTTACACATCGGAATGTCGTAAAATGATGCCCTTCACCTTTAGTTTTATGGCCTTCACAATAAAGGAGAATTGTAGCTGTTTGAAGAACCGCGTTATATGCCCGTCGAGAATTTTCTATCATTGGATAAACCTTCGACTCCGGAATCTTTTATATCTCTTTCTATCATTTTAATTAAATTATTAATTTCTTTTTTTGAAGTCTTGTGTGGTTTTAATTTACCTTGTTTCAATAACCCTTTTAAGCTTATCTTCCCCTCCAAAAATCATAATTTTTGGTTCTTTCATAACCGAATTCAAAAAATTATCATCGTCATTTATTCTCTCTATAAATTCCCTAATACTCATTACAACAAAATTAATCTCTCTTTGAAGATTTTCCTTTATGTTTATGGGGTCAGGGCTTGCTTTTTGAATTTCAATAAACCTTCTTCACATCGAAGATTCTTCGAATCTAAGTAAAATAGGGAAATTGTTGAATGGTTAAATAGGAACATATATTCATAGTATAAAAGTTAAAAAATCATTCTCATAAGTCAAGGGGTGCAGGGTGGAACGATTGATTTGTCACTGGTTGTTGGTCACTGGTCACTTGTCAAAACAAGAAAAAATCTCTGTGTTCTCCGTGACTCTGTGTGAAACATTGTTTCGGGTTACGTGTTTAGAGTTTCGACTTGAAACAAGAAAAAACAAATCCTGTAAATCTGCGTTCTATTATCTTTTTATTCTACTAAGAGTCAATCTATTATGCTGAAGGCAGGCGAATCGGCACTATATTCGCCTGCCTTTGAAGTTTTTAGAAGAGAGATATAGTTATTTTTTCTTTAAAATTCCCTTTGGGTCGCTGATTAATAGCGTGATTTCCCATACTAAAAGAGCGATAATGACCACAGAAATTCCAAGGAGGGTCGCATCCGCATTTATTTCAAAAAATTCTTCTCCTTCCGCCCGATACGCCATTACGTGGTCAACAAACCACATCAGGGTAGCCCCCCAGAAGATTATAGCTAACAATCCCAGTTTGTATTCGTTTTTCGGGTCTTTCAGATACCATATTAATGTGGTGGTTATTGCCGCAAGGGTGGTAATTATTAGCCACATAATTATTAACCTCCCCTGTTATATTCAACATTTAACTCTGATGCAGGCGCCCTCAGTTCGACAACCAGCATGGCAACCGCCCAGATAAAAGTTACAAATATAACCATGCCCCCGCCAATAATTGCCATTTCATGAAGCATTGGACCCACATCCGCCGGGTTTCTCATTGCCGTCAAAAAGGGCGGCCAGGGAACTACTTCTCCGTGCCATATATGCTCAAACGCAAGCAGTAAACTCCCTCCCCATAGCAGTCCGTTAAGAAATCTCAATCTCTGGCTCCAGCTCAGTACTCTTTCTTTTGTTTTTTTTATGCCGTATTTTTTCTCTTTTTTTTCAACTACTTTCTGAATAATTGTCGTTACAACAGCCTCACCGACAGGTGCAATAAAGCATGCCATATTTTCTACCTCCTTCTTTTAATGTATACTTTCCAGTTTTCTCTTAAATTTTCCATTTCTGCTTGTTTTAGAACCCGTATGTCAACCCTGAAGTAATTTTAATTTCAGGGCTTTCTTCGTTCAAACCTCCGCCGATACCGAAATCAAACGACAGCGCATCAAAAGCTAGGAAAATGGCGCCGAGCATTGCTTCAACAGGATCTTCGCCGTCGTCGTTTACCAGTTCGCCCGTCACTTCCGAAACTAATGTTATTTTATCGCTAACAGGCCACTCAATCGCCACAGCATACGCGGTGAGGCCATTTTCCTCCTCGGAATCCGGCACTGTCGTATAACTAAGATTTATGTGCGTTACAACCGGACCGGTCTCTGCACTCAGGATGCCAACCACCTTATATTCCGATTCGCCTGGCGCGTAATTCAGCACAAAAGAACCGGCTAAAGATTTAAGGCTGAAGAGCGCTAATTTCATCGCGAACTCGATATTACTTAAGCCGTCATCCGGTTCTATATCATACGGGATACCTACACCAAAATCGAATCTTTCCGTCATTCCGTGTTTAATCGATAACCCCAGGCTATGACTTTCCGCATCAGCGTTGTCATTCAAAAAATCATACCCCAGCTCCACCTCATAATTGCCCCGATCTACCACTCCGGCATCATCTGTCGATAGCGGCCGGGCTCCGAATACCGCGGCAGGAACAAACAACAGCAATAAAACAAAATCTATCGTTTTTTTACACATAAAACCTCCTGAAACAAGCGCGCTTTTCGTGGCACGATTTTCAAAATAATAACACTTTTTTGGGAAAAGTCAACCCTCCCAGTTTTTCAAAAACCCGCTTCAAGCTCATAAGGATGGATTAGTTAAATTGTAAAATGGGGAAACGGTTAAAGAATGAAAAGAAAAACTTTTATTTGTGCTATTCGTGTGATTTGTTGTTAATAAAGAAGTTAGCAGTTAGGAGTTATAATAAAACAACAAATAAAAAACCATTTTAAATCTGCGTTTATCTGCGTTCTATTATCTTCAGTTCTCTTCGGCTTTTATTTCTTCCCTTAATATTCTATCTCCGAAATTTTTTGGAAAGTCCATTATTTTCAGTTGATGTTCATTTATTTCCGAAAGGATGAATCTTCTTTTCTCCTCGGAAGAAATAAATTTATGCGCAAGCAATCTGAAAAGGTTGTTGATTTCTGAAGATTCAATATCGTTAGCCAATTCGTATGCATCGTCAAGATTCTCTATTTTCTTTTTCGAATACTCTTCGAGTGATTTTTTTATACTATGGACTTTTAAAATAAAATCATAATCGGGGTAAGAAGAAAGTTCTTCCTCGGAAAGAGATTCTTTAATCTCAGACAACCACTTGGCATGATCTAATTCATCCTGATTCATTCCTTTCCAGAAACCTACGGTTTTTGGAAAGTTGGAAAACAATTCCGCAAATCTTTCATATATCTTTCCTGCTTTTTTCTCTATCTCGATAGCACTTTGAAAGATTTCGTCAAAACTTGTGTTGGGATTCGTATCAGACATTTTTAAACCTCCCGTTTACACAGATATTTGGTAAAAACAGCAGCTTTTGTTGAATAGTTAAAAATTTGGACGGTTGGATAGGAAAATATAATATCTTTAATTATAATCATAGTATAAATGTAAAGAGTCGCTTCAAGAAGTCAAGTGTTGGGTTTTTCCAAGAAGGAAAGAGGAAAGAGCAGTGAGAACATAGGGTATAGTGTTTAGGGTATAGAGTATAGCAAAAGACAAGACCTGATCCCTTAATAATATTAAATTTGTATTTATTTTATCTTTAAAACGTTCGAAAGACAACTATTATTTTAGATGTTTTAAAAGTATCTTGACGAATTCTTAATAATCTCTATAATTCTAGTATAAAAGGAGGCATTTATGTTATGTAAAAATGTCGTTAAGGTTATGTCTTTAGTAATTTTCTTTTTGATTTTTGCGTTTCCATCTCTCTATGCTGACTGGGTAACCGATTCTATTCCCTCAGGAGATGGGCCTTATGCTATCTGCGTGAATCCTATAACAAACAAGATATATGTTGCCAATTATGATAGTTACGATGTAACGGTGATAGATGGGGCAACCGATTCAGCCATCTCTGTTTCTGTTGGAAGTGAACCTCAAGCGATATGCGTAAATCCCAATACAAACAAGATATATGTAGCAAATTCCGGTAGTAACAGTGTAACGGTGATAGACGGGGAAGACAATTCAACTGATGATATTTCCGTTGGAGAGTACCCTTATGCGATATGCGTAAATCCCAACACGAACATGATATATGTGGCAAATGCCGGTAGTAGCAGTGTAACGGTGATAGACGGGGAAGACAATTCAACTGATGATATTTCCGTTGGAGAGTACCCTTATGCGATATGCGTAAATCCCAACACGAACATGATATATGTGGCAAATGCCGGTAGTAGCAGTGTAACGGTGATAGACGGGGAAGACAATTCAACTGATGATATTTCCGTTGGAGATGGTCCTTCTGGTATCTGCGTAAATCCCAACACGAACATGATATATGTGGCAAATTATGAGAGTTCCGATGTAACAGTGATAGACGGAGAAGACAATTCAACTGATGATATTTCCGTTGGAGATGGTCCCTGGGGAATCTGTGTAAATCCGAATACAAACAAGATATATGTTGCCAATTATGATAGTTACGATGTAGCGGTGATAGACGGAGCGGACAATTCAACCGAGACTGTTGACGCCGGGGATTACCCTTATGCGATCTGCGTGAATCCCAACACAAACAAGATATATGTGGCAAATTATGATAGTTACGATGTAACTGTGATATATGGGGAGACCGATTCAACCGATTTTATCGAAGTTGGAGAAGGCCCATGGGGAATCTGCGTAAATCCGAATACGAACAAGATATATGTAGCAAATTATGATAGTTACGATGTTACGGTTATAGATGGTTCGGATTTCTTAACCGACTCTGTTCCCGCCGGAGATGGAGCACAGGCAATCTGTGTGAATCCTAGTACAAACAAGATATATGTGGCGAATTATGAAGCTGACACTGTAACGGTAATAGATGGGGAGACTAATTTGACCGACTCTGTTGCAGTTGGAGATGGACCTTACGACATATGCATAAATCCCAACACGAACAAGATATATGTGGCGAATCAAAACAGTAACAGTGTAACGGTAATAGACGGAGAGGACAATTCGACCGACTCTGTTGCAGTCGGAGAGTATCCTTATGCGATCTGCGTGAATCCCAATACAAACAAGATATATGTGGCAAATTATGACAGTTACAATGTAACGGTAATAGACGGAGAAACCAGTTCAACCGATAGTGTTCCCGTTGGAAATTCGCCACGTGCGATATGCGTAAATCCCAACACGAACATGATATACGTGGCAAACGAGTACAGTAACACTGTAACTGTGATAGACGGAGAAACCAATATAACCGATTCTGTTTTTGTTGGAAGTGAACCTGTTGATATCTGCGTAAATCCCAACACGAACATGATATATGTGGCAAATTATGACGGTTATAATGTAACGGTAATAGACGGAGAAACCAATGCAACTGATTCTATTCCCGTTGATGATGCCCCTTCTACGATTTGCGTAAATCCCAACACAAACAAAATATATGTGGTGAGTTCTGAGGGTTACGATGTAACGGTGATAGACGGAGAGGACAATTTAATCGACACTGTTGTTTTTGCCGGGGAGTACCCTTATGCTATCTGCGTGAATCCCAACACGAACAAGATATATGTTGCGAATTATGATAGTTACGATGTAACTGTGATAGATGGGATAAGTGATTCAACCAAATTTGTTGAGGTTGGAGAGGGCCCCTGGGGAATCTGTGCAAATCCGAATACAAACAAGATATATGTGGCAAATTATGACGGCGCCAATGTAACGGTGATAGATGAAGTGAATGAATTTACATCTCCGCTTACATCAGTTATTATTCCGCTAACTAACAACGAAACGACAAGTGTAACTCCTTCATTTACAGGAACTTCTGTCAATTCTCGAAGTCCAAACAATTGCGGTATTATGAAGATTCTTTATCAATTCGAAACGACACAGGGGCAGTGGGAAGAAGCTACGATTACTTCAGGCGGAGGGACTTCTTCTGTAGGTTGGTCAGCAACTGCTCTTGATATTCTTACAACCGGATTCCATTCCCTGTACGTGGTTACGCTCGATAGTACATCCGGAACGATAAATATGACGGAGAATTTTGCCGGTAGTATTACTCCTTATTATTTCCTTGTTAAATCAACTGTATCCGGTATTAATATAAGTCTAAAAAATCAGAATGGCTTAAACCTTTCCGCTATCAATCCGTTTATTAATTCTACACTTATCCGATATCGAATACCTGAAGGGAAAAATACGGGGAGAATGACCTTAAAGATATACGATATTTCCGGTAGTTTAATCAGAACCCTGATTGATGGGCCGTGTTCTCCGGGTAGTTATTCGACTATGTGGGACGCTAATGATGGTAGGGGTAAAGCCCTCCCGAACGGGATTTATTTTTGCCAGCTTGTGGTAGGAGATTTAAAGGCAAGTATAAAGCTAATCCGGTTGAGATAAGAGTTCTTGGTTCCTGGTTCGTAGTTCGTAGATCGTAGATAATTAAGGGTTGGGATTTAAGGAATAACAAGAACAAGAAACTGCAATATCTGCATGTTCTATATGTAAAAAAGTCTGTGAGATAGAATGTGTATAAGTTTCTATTTTTAATTTAACAGCGGTCAGCTGGCAGCTACTTTTTTGGGGATTTGTGTTTTAAATAATAGACTTGACTTATTCAATGTATTTCTTTAGAATCCATATTTGAAAGAAGTATGTGTATACAAATTCGGTTTCGGATATGGACAGGTTAGATGCCATTGCATTTTAAGGCAGGAGCTAATTTTTAATGGAGAAAGAATCCGATAAGCATTATACTAATGAGCCAGCAGGGCTTAAAACTATCTTTCGTTCTCTTCAATATAGAAATTACCGCCTATTTTTCGGTGGACAAAGCATCTCGCTGATTGGAACATGGATACAACGAATCGCTGTACCCTGGCTGGTTTACAGTATAAGCGGTTCCGCATTTTTACTGGGTGTGTTTGGTTTTGCCGGCCAAATTCCTACTTTCCTGTTAGCTCCTTTTGCCGGAGTGCTGATTGATCGATATAACCGCTATTACATTCTGATTGTTACTCAAATTCTGGCTATGATACAAGCTTTAGTTCTGACGGTTCTTTTTTTTACCGGAACCATCGAAGTCTGGCACCTCATGCTTGCAAGCATTTTCCTCGGCTGCGTTAATGCCTTTGATATGCCGGCACGTCAGGCACTTGTTGTAGATATGATAGAAAAAAAGGGAGATTTAAGCAACGCAATTGCATTAAATTCCTCGATGGTTAACGGTGCGAGATTGGTGGGTCCTTCCATAGCAGGCATATTGATTGCTGCCACGGGTGAAGGAATTTGTTTTCTCCTGAACGGCTTAAGCTACCTTTTTGTTATTGCATCTCTATTGATGATGAAAGTTACTTTAAGAAAAGTAAAAAGCCAAAAAGGGCGAGTTTTGCAAGGATTGAAGGAAGGCTTTTCTTATACCTTTGGTTTTGCACCTATAAGATCCATTATACTGCTACTTGGGTTGGTCAGTTTAATGGGAATGCCCTATACGTTACTTATGCCTGTTTTTGCCAAGGAGATACTTCATGGCGGCTCTCATACCTTCGGATTTCTTATGGGAGCTTCAGGTACAGGTGCTTTGATAGGCGCTCTTTATCTTGCGTCCAGAAAAACTGTTTTGGGGCTGGGTAGAATCATTTATTTGTCTTCGGCTATTTTTGGTTTTGGCCTTGTTGTATTTTCTTTATCCCGTTTCTTTTTACTCTCTTTGATATTTATGTTTATAGTTGGTCTGGGGATGATGATGCAGATGGCTTCAAGCAACACAATTTTACAAACCGTTGTCGATGACGATAAACGCGGTCGTGTTATGAGTTTTTATTTAATGGCATTTATGGGCACAGCACCCTTCGGCAGCTTAATAGCGGGCGGATTGGCAAGTAGATTAGGCGCGCCAAAGACTTTAATAATAGGTGGCATATTCTGTATTTTAGGCGCGATTGTTTTCGCAAGTAAACTTCCTGAATTAAGAAAGATAGTTCGCCCGATATATGTCAGGCTGGGTATTATTTCGGAAGTGGCATCAGGCATTCGGACAGCAACAGAGTTAACCGTTCCGCCAGAAGAGTAAAGAATGCAGCTTCATTTAATGTGTTCTTTGTGGTTCAATGAATCGATTTTTCAAGTGTGATTACTTCCGTGTCGATACTCCCATATTTGTAGGGTTTTCGTCTTACCTCCTTATATCCCAATTTCTTCCAGAAGGGGAGGACTTCTTCATTCGATACAAGTACACCGATTATTATTTTCTTGATGCTTTTCCATGTTTTGATTGTTTTTTCAAGTTTATTGTATACTTTAGTTCCCAATCCTTTTCTCTGATGGTTTTCCGATAATAAAAGAAGCCCGAGCGTAACGGTTGATGCGTTTGGGAATCCGCGACACAGATCTATACATCCTATCATATGATTGTTTAGATATATTCCAAAGACAAAATTATCCTGAAATTCTTTCCCCGGCGTGATTGCGGCAAAAAGCTCCTTTCTATCCTCAGGAGATGATAGGTTACTTGAAACGTTAATGCAATAAGTGGGCGCTTCTTCAAGCACTCTTTGTACTTCGGCTATTTCTCCTTCTCTACCTTCAAGAATTTTTATTTCAAGTTTTTCGTTTTGCATATTTTATTTTCCGCATAAATATTATTGGAAAGTAGCTGTTTTGTTCACTAATGTCAAGATTTATGATAGTCATCAGTCATATTTTTAGTTAGTGTGTTAGGGGGTGGGGTGTTGGTGTTTCTGGGCTCGAATCTGGACTTTGGGCGATAGCCCTTGCTTCTTGACAATAAACAAGAAAGTTAATATAATGCATAAATATAATTATGTCAGTCGGCAATAGGCAAGAGATAGGTGCCTTTGAGTTTTTGCTATAAGCTTATGGAGGTATAAATGAAGTATTTTAAATTAACTTTAATAATTTTATTCTTTGTATTTTTATTAACCAATTGCGGAGAAAATACAGCTCCCGCAACTCCCGATAGTCCAGTGGGTCCGGTAGTAGGTGTTCCGGGCTTTCCCAGTTTTTTTAAAGCGTCTACAACAGACCGGAATAATGATAATATTTCATACCAATTCGACTGGGGGGACGGGACCGCTTCTCCCTGGAGCGATTTTATGTCTTCAGGAGATACGATTTCTTTCAGCCGTTTATATTTGCACAGAGGAGTGTATCCGATAAGAGTACATGCGCAGGATGCAAGGGATGAGATGAGTGGATGGTCGAACCCGCTTTACTTAATAGTAGGATTCCCGGATATAATGGTGGCAGGTATCGGGACCGGCAACAATCCTTCTGACATAGAAGTGCTTCCCAACGGTAACCGCATATATGTTACAAACCATGATGATGGCAATGTAAGTGTTATCAGCGCTCCAGATCATGTAGCCCTTGGTTCGATTGAAGTGGGTAATGCTCCTATCGGGATAACTGCTTTACCTAATGGTCAACGCCTATATGTTATGGTAAATGGCGAAAATTATGTTCTTTCTCTTCCTGTATCGGGAGGACGAGCGGATACAATACCTGTACCAGATCCCTGGTTTGCGGCTGTTCTTTCCTCCGGAGAATACGTGTATGTCACATCTCCTTCGACAGGTAATGTTTATGTTATCCAAACTTCTGACAACACTGTGGTTGATACAATTGCTGTGGGCGGTATGCCCTACACTATTGCGGCTCTTCCGGACCGGGAGAGAATATATGTTTCGGTCTCTCGGGATAAGTCCATCGAAATAAGAACTTCCGACAACACAAAAATTGACTCTATTGGTATAGGTGGTACAGATACCACAGATATGGCTGTTTCTCCGGACGGCCAATACTTATATTTTTGTTCGGGCACCTATGTCGTTGTTGTCCAAACTTCAGACAATACTGCTGTTACTGGGGTTGAAGCAGGTGTCAAGCCTGTTGGTTTGTGTGTTCATCCCACAGGGTTACTTTTATATGTTTCAGATAAAGGTAGCAATACCGTTTCTGTAATAGCTACTACTAATGGCACCTTTGCTAAAAAAGGTATACCAGTATATTTAGAGCCTACCTTTATTACATCTTCGCCCAGCGGAGAATATGTTTATGTTTTGCACGACGCTAATAATATTTTAGGTGTGCTTGGGATTAGTCAATAGATAATAGATAGTAGGTAGTAGAGAGTAGATAGTAGATAGAAAAAAACATCAAAAAACTTTGTGTCTTAGTGCCTTCGTGCCTCAAAAAAATTAGTTTGTTTTTTATCTCTGTACTAGCCTAATCGTAAAAAATGCTATCATTATAAAAGAAATAGCAATCTTCAGCAAAGTTCCGCCGAAGAAACCGATAACAGCACCGGTACCGGACCTAACAGCTTCTTTTATGTTTTTCCCGACTATAAGCTCTCCGATTAAAGCGCCGGCTAACGGTCCTATAATTAACCCCCAGGGAACAAAAAACACACCTATAATGGCTCCGACGAAAGCACCTATAAATCCGAGTTTCGAAGCACCGAGTTTCTTCGAGCCTATGGAACTCGAGATATATTCTATTACGACCGAAATAACGGTTAGTATGAGAAAAATAATTATTAGATTTCTTGAAATGATTGTAAATCCGGTCAACCACGCATAGATGTAGATTCCCGCAAAAACAAGAGGAGTACCCGGAAGCATTGGCAAGATGCATCCCGCAAGACCAACCAACATCAAAAGATAACATCCGATCAATATAAGGATATGCATAAAATTTACTTATCGAAAGAAAGAGGAAAGTGCCGCAGGTCCCCCTCTTCCTTTCATTTGTTTTAATAGTTTTTGAACCATTTTGAATTCTTTAAGCAAGCGGTTGATATCCTGAACAGAGGTTCCGCTTCCATTGGCAATTCGCCTTCTTCGGGAGGCGTCTAATATCGAGGGGTTTTTTCGTTCTGCGTTAGTCATCGATTGAATAATCGCCTCTGTTTGCACCATCTGTTTTTCGTCCATCATTTTCTTCAAGCCTTTTCCTCCCGGGAACATATCCAGGAGTGCGTCGAGAGGACCCATCTTTTTTAATTGTTTTATCTGCCCGAGAAAATCTTCTAAATCGATCTTCCCTTCCTGCATTTTCTTCTGGAATTTTTCAACATCTTCTTTCTCTATAGCCTTTGCTGCCTTTTCCTGTAGTGTTTTAAGGTCTCCCATTCCGAGAATTCTGGAAGCCAATCTTTCCGGATGTAAAACCTCGAGAGCTTCTGATTTTTCCCCAATCCCGATAAATTTTATCGGTTTTCCGGTAACTTTTCTCATTGAAAGAGCCGCTCCGCCTCTCGCATCTCCGTCCATCTTGGTGAGAATAATTCCGGTTATTCCCAGCGCCTCATCAAATTCTTTTGCAATATTTACCGCATCCTGTCCTGTCATCGAATCCGCGACGAGAAGGATTTCAGAAGGCTTAACTGTTTCTTTTATCTGCTTGATCTGTTTTATCATTTCTATATCGATGTGTAATCTGCCGGCGGTATCAAAAATGAGAGTGTCGTATCTTTTAAGTACGGAACGTGTAAGTGCCTGCTTGCAGAGTTTTACTTCATTATCGAGTCTTTCGGGGAAGTAAGGGAGGTTTTCTCTTTCTGCCATATCGCGTAGCTGTTCATAAGCCGCGGGTCTTTTAACATCCGCCGGTATAAGAAAAGGGTTTTTACCTTTGCTTTTTAAAAAGTTACCTAACTTTATGGCTGTAGTTGTTTTCCCCGAACCCTGTAACCCGACGAGTAAGATTGAAGTTGGTTGTTTATCCAGCACAAGCGGTTCTGCTTTTCCGATTAGCCCTATCAGTTTCTCTCCTACAATCTGTACTATCATTTCCGCGGGAGTGAAACTATCGTGGATTTTTCTCGCCACTGCCTCGTTTTCGACTTCGCTCACGAAATCGGTTGCTACCTGTAAATTGACATCCGCTTCGAGCAGCGCTCTCCTTATATCTCTCATCCCTTCTGTGACCTGAGAAGCCGAAAGCCTCCCTTTACCCGAGAGATTTCTTGCTATGCTTTTTATTCTTTCACTTAATTTATCAAACATACGATTAAATATAGGAATGTTTCAGTTAATTGCAAGCCATCTTCCAGATACCAGATACCGGGTACTAGGTTCTAGTTAAAAACATTTGTGTCATTCGTGTGATTTACTATTCCTTTCTTTTGTTAGCGCGTTGGTGAGTGGGTGTGTTGGTGCGTTTTTTTAACAGACCAACGGCCTAACGGTCCAACCGACCAACGGGAATCTTTTGATTCCCATTTTCCCCGTTGACATATTAAGAAAAGCCGATATGTTTTATAAACTATGAAGGGTAATATAGGTTTTATTTCGACAAGGTTTTCCGGACTTGATGGGGTTTCCCTGGAAACTGAAAAATGGGCTAAGATTCTGGAAGAGGAAGGGTTCGAATGCTTCTATTTCGCGGGGGAACTCGACCGTCCTGAGGGAAAATCTTTCCTTGTAGAAGAAGCGCATTTCAAGCATCCTAATATTGAAGAAATTTTTAACGAATGTTTTGGCAAAGATACTCGTAAGAGTTCCGTAACAAGAAATATCCATGAAACGAAAAAAAGACTTAAGGCCGAAATTCTTAATTTTATTAATAAGTTCGAAATAGATTTGTTAATCGCAGAAAATTCTTTAACGATACCACTTAACATTCCACTGGGTATAGCCATAACCGAATTCATCTCGGAAACAAAAATGCCTACGATTGCACATCATCATGATTTTTACTGGGAAAGAAAAAGACTTCTTGTAAATGCGGTTGAAGAATATTTGCGTATGGCTTTTCCGCCTGTATTGCCTTCTATTCGTCATGTAGTTATAAACTCATATGCAGATCGTGAGTTAAGTTATAGAACTGGTATATCAAGCACCATAATACCAAATGTTCTGGATTTTGAAACTGCCCTTCCACCACTGGATGAGTATGCTTCTGATGTTAGAAAAAACTTTGGAATAAAGGAAGACGAATTATTCATTCTGCAACCGACAAGAGTTGTTCCGAGGAAAGGAATTGAGCATGCGATTGAACTTACAAAACGCTTAGGAATGAAGGCAAAGCTTGTAATATCACATGCGTCCGGTGACGAGGGATTCGAATATCAGGAAAGATTACATGAGTATTCCGATATGTTAGGGGTCGATACCCTTTTCATATCAAAACGCATAAACGAGCGCAGAAAAACCAGCGGGCAGGGCGAAAAAGTTTACACTATATGGGATATTTATCCCCATGCCGACCTCGTGACCTATCCTTCGACTTACGAGGGATTCGGGAACGCTTTTTTGGAGGCTATTTATTGCCGTAAACCGATCGCCGTTAACAAATATGTGATTTATACTCTGGATATAGAGCCAAAAGGTTTTAACGTTATAACCCTGGATGGATATGTAAACGAAGAGGCTGTTCGAAAAACAAAAGAAATATTAGCCGATTCGGAAAAACGAGGAAAAATGGTAAAGCAGAACTACAGATTAGCTAAACGATATTTTTCTCTCTCGGTGTTGCGCCGCAAACTTAAAAACCTTATACGCGAAATCCTGTATTTCGATTCCTGAAAACAAAAGTTCTTTACCACAGAGCACACAGAGAAAAGAAAACACAGAACACACAGAGAACACAAAGAAAAAATTTAGAAGTTAGTAGTTGGAAGTTAGAATCCCAAACCACAACCCCATTATTCACATGTAGAACATGTAGTACTTGTAGTTTTTATTTTTTTACTCGAACCCTGGAAACTTTGAGTCCTTGAAACCTTAGTTAATACAAAGAACACAAAGTCTTTTATGTTTTTTTACAATTTTACCATTTTTATATTCAACTATTTGTCTAATCCGAAGGATTCGTAACACTATTTGACTATTTTTTAATTTAACTATTTAACTGATGCGTAGAATCTATGATTCGAAGCATCTCTAAGCCTCTTGACAAAATAATACAATGTCTTATATTCATAATATAGACTTAGTAAGTTTGCTTTTAATAGTTTTACTAAGAATGGCTTAGAGTTCTGAAAGGTCAAGAAGGGGGTTTTTGCCGTTTTTTTGGAAAAAGACCCTTGACAAATTAGGTTAATATATTAATAATAAAATCTGTTCTTTGATAATTGAATGAATAATAGGTATTAGACTTTTGGACAAGCATTAAGGGCATACGGTGGATGCCTTGGCAGAAGTAGGCGATGAAGGACGTGGCTG
>CAYQMH010000054.1:0-14224 GCA_964418485.1 uncultured bacterium
GTGCTTATGGAAGAATTAAATTTGAACCCCAATTGGGTTTTGGCACAGCCTCGGCCAACCGCTTTCCGCTAAGCTCAACTCCACACACCATTTTTTCAAATATAGAGCCTGTAGAACTTATAATTCCTTTTTTCATTTCTATATCAACTACATATCCTATATGTGCAAATTTATTATTTCTCCGGTTAGCCGAGCGCGGTTTTTTGACCTGGTATCCAGCATCTGTTACTTAATCATACTATTGACTATGTAGCAAATTTCAGTATAATCCTTTTATGAGAAAATTTATTATTTTACTAATTTTATTTTGTATTTCATGTGTTACCACCGGTCCCGGCGGGAAAACCGATCTCATACTTATTTCAACTGAGGAAGAAGTAGAAATCGGGCAGCAGGTTGCATCGGAAGTCGAAGCCGAAAACAGATTATTAAGAAACTCGACGATACAAAATTATGTTAACGGTGTTGGACAAAGAATCGCAAATGTGTGTGACAGAAGAGATGTCGAGTATAAATTCAAAGTTATCGATAAAGATGAAATAAATGCTTTTGCCTGCCCGGGAGGTTTTATTTACATTTATACCGGATTGCTTGATATACTCGATAATGAAGCCCAACTGGCCGGGGTCCTAGCGCACGAAGTCAGTCACATCGTAGCAAGACACTCTGTTAAAAAATTGCAAAATATCTATGGTTATTCTATACTTGTTCAAATTGCTCTGGGTGATAAAGCGGAAGGAGTTGCCGGCGATATTGTCAATGTGGCTGCAGGCCTTATACTTCAAGGATATAGCCGGGATAATGAATTTGAAGCGGATAGATACGGAATATTGTATGCAAAAAACGCGGGTTATAATCCCAAAGGAATGACCCAGGTTTTTGAGAAATTTAAAAAAATGGAAGGGGATCCACCCCCGGCAATATTAACACTTTTTTCTTCCCATCCCCCTGCAGCCGAACGGATCCGCGAGGGTGAATCGCAAATTAGCAGAATCGGAGGAACAGATCTCCCCTATCACGAAGATAGATACAAAAATATTAAATCACAATTGTAGTATCAGCCACAAAGGCACTAAGACACAAAATTTTTATTTTTATTTTTCCACTTAACCACTCAACCATTTAACCAATTCACCATTTTGAAGAATCTCTTTATTGGCTACAGATAAACTCAGATCGACACTGATTATTTAATGTTTTCTTAGTTTTTTTGTGTGTGCTTTATGATTTAAAAAGTTTTTCGGTGTGGGCATGGTATTCTAACAACTGGTTTCTATATTTTCACCTTGACAATGGTTCAAAATACATCTATTTTTGAAACAAATAGTTAATTTTTGCGTCAAACATTATGAAAGGAAAAATTAATAATTTGGAAATAGATATTAAGAAATTAAAGGAGAAATCGGAGGATGAATTTGAAAAATTTTTTAAAAGTTACCTCAACAGAATATATACAGTCGTTTACAGAGTCATCAAAAATCCGGCTACTGCGGAAGATCTTACCCAAGAAGTAATGATGAAAGTATACAATAATATTCACAAATTTAAAGAACAATCACAACTTTCTTCCTGGGTTTACAGAATTGCATATAATCATGCCGTTTCACATTTACGCAGTCATAAACATACGGAATCGATAGAAGATTATGAAACAAAAATAGAGGATGGTTCCCCGGGACATCTTGCCCATCTCGAAAGAGAAGAAGTATCCAATTATATAAAGGAAAAACTCATGGAATTATCCGAGGAGTACAGGGTAGCTTTAACTTTATACCATTTTAAAGAAATACCCTATCAAGAAATTGCCTATATAATGGGCATTAATATCGGAACTGTAAAAACATATATTCATAGAGGAAGAAATGAGTTAAAAGTTTTATTAGAAGAGGTTATTGGGGAGGAAAAATGAAAAGAGATGTAAATTTAGAAAAAATATTAGATTATATAGCCATTGAAGAAGCTCCTGTTGAGCTTATTTACAAATGGAAAGCAGAAGTCGGGCTGCAGAAAGAAAAGCAGAGATTCTATGTATTATTACTACGCCCCTCTATCGTTATCCCACTCGTACTTGCTGGATTCTGGTATTACTTTGCTTTATTTAAGGGGGAGCTATTTAAATACTATTTAGTAGATAGACTTCATTCTCTCCTCCAGGAAATAAGCCCTATGTTCGCCTCTTCTACATCTTCTATCGCATCTTCAAATTATTACATCATTGGCGCTGGCATTTTTTCTGTACTTCTTGCGGCTATTTCTTTATTCTGGTTTTACCAGGGAAAGAAATTCAATTATGCGGTAGTAAGAAATAGGTAAATTTGATAGGGGGTAGTAAGTAGATAGCAGTCAAAAAAACAATAAAATCATTTTTGTGATTTGTTGTTAATAAAGAAGTTAGTAGTTGTAAGTTGTAAGTTAGAATAAAATAAAAAAATATTTCGTGTGTTTAGTGTATTTCGTGGTTAAATAAATTGTTTCCTTTTTTGTGTTCTTTGTGGCAAAATTTATTTCTTTTTCTCAGGGTAGTAAACAACCCCCGAATTAGTCAAAACAGATATAAATTTGTCATTCCCTTCTGCTCTCTTACCTCCTGTAATAGAAATTACAGTATCCTGTAAAACAAGAGAATCTTTAAATAATAGACACAAATTTTTCTTGTATATAAAGAGATCTTCTATCCCGGGAATGAACCTTTTTCTGTTAAATTTCCCATCTCTTTTAAAAACATAAAGTGTATCATTGCCATAGAGATACAAAGAATCATCGGAGAGAACACATCGTTTCATTTCTCTTTTTGCTACCACCATTTTGGTACCGGTAATTATCTGAATCAGATGTGACTTTTCTCCTGCTATAAGTACTCTTTTTTCATCAGCATCGATGTCATTTCCTCCGACATCAATTTTTCCGAGGAGTTCACCCCATAAAGAGTACTTTTGACTTATAAACTCAGAAGCGGAAGTTATCCAAACAGAGAAAGATGATGATGAAATAGATAGAGGGGCAAACATCGAATCAAGAGAAAAATGGACCAAACCACTTGTATCTTCAACAATTCTATCCTTTGAAGAAAGAAATATAACTCGACTTCTTGAATCTATAGTAAGGTCTGAATGAGTAGAACTAAAGATAATAATCAAAGAAAGAGTTGCCGTTATACCATGCATTTATCCAAGTTTTTCTCCTGCTTTAATATGGTAGCCGTTTATAAAAGATTTCGCATCGATCTTATTTCTACTCTGTAGTTGAACTTCTTTAATTTCTACAGCGCATTCTCCACATTTTACAGTTATGCTTTCTTTCGCATTCAAAATTTCTCCCGGATCTACCATACGATTGAGATCTGCGATTTGCGCTGCTCTAAGTACCTTTAATTTCTTATCCCTAAAGTAGCAGAATGCTCCCGGGTGGTATGAGAGGCCTCTGATTTTGCCTACTATCTCGGAAGATGTTTTACTCCAATCGATTCTACATTCTTCCTTTGTTATTTTAGACGCGTAACTCGCTTTACTATTATCCTGAGAAAGACTCTTAATTTCCTTGCCTTCTTCTATATCCATAAGGACCGACAAAATAGGCTGGGCAGCCTCTCTAAACAAACGCTCTTCCAATTCTGTACGCACTTCTAAAGGTAAAATTGGAACCTCTTTAACGCGTATTATATCTCCGGTATCCACTCCCGCACTCATCAGAAAAATCGTAATGCCCGTTTTTTTCTCTCCATTAATTAAAGCCCGAGCTACCGGGCTGGCTCCTCTGTATTTTGGCAGAATAGAAGGATGAATATTAAGGGGATATTTAGCAATCTTTAGAATATTATCTCTTAATATCGCTCCATAAGAAGCGAGTACGAAAGTATCGACCCCGGTTTCTTTTATTCTTTCCTCAATAAAAGTAGAATTCGGGTTATCTTCTTCTATAATATTCAAAGATAATTCTCTTGCCGCCTTCCCGAGAGGTGTAGCAGATTCGCTCTTACCTCTTCCTTTCTTTTTAGGCGCTTTTGTAATAACAAGCGGAACTTCGACTCCTCCAGATATAAGGGCATCGAGGACTATAGCGGAAAGCTTAGAACTGCCAAAAAATATTACCTTCATTCATTCTCTTTTCTTAAGACCTTCCTTATCATACCCTTTTCGATTTCTATTTCCGTCTTTTCGTCTACTTTTAACTTAACAGTCGAATCTTTAATCTGAGTTACCTTTCCGTGAATACCGCCCGAGGTAATCACCTTTTCACCTTTTTGTAAAGATCCTATCATCTCCTTATGTTTTTTCTGCTGCACTTGAGTGGGTCTAAAAAGAAGAAAATATATAATTGCAAACATTATTACTATAAACAACAATGACGAAGACCCGCCTTCACCACAGGCCCCTGGAGAAGTTCCCCCTCCTCCCAGAGCTCCGGAAGCTAATTCGCAACCCTGTGCAATCAAGAAATGAATAACACTAAACATCAAAACCTCCTTCGAATTTACTTAAAAATTTCTCCCGCCATTTGTAAAAAGTCCCAATTTCGATCTCTTCCCTGACTTTTCTCATTATCTCCATGTAGAATGATATATTATGCAGTGTTGCAAGGTATTTCGCAAGGAGTTCATCGGTATTAAATAAATGCCTAAGATAAGCCTTAGAATAATTTAAACATGCACGGCACTTACAGTCTTCTGATATGGGATTCGGATCATCTTTATATTCTGAATTTTTCAGATTAATCTTACCTTCCCATGTATACAAACCGGCCGTCCTCGCATTTCTTGTCGGTATAACGCAGTCAAAAAGATCTACACCTTCTCCAACAGCGTACAAAATATCTTCAATTTTTCCCAACCCCATTGTATACCTCGGCTTTTCTTCCGGTAATAAAGGACTTGTCGATTCGATCACCTCTCTTGTTTGACTTGGATCCTCTCCAACCACTAAACCACCCAGAGCATAGCCGTCAAAATCCAGTTCTTTCAATTCACTTACAGCGGCTTCCCTCAAATCAGTATAAGTGGATCCCTGTACAATACCAAAAAGAAGCCCGGGAGACCCGCGGTTTTTAAAATACTCAAGAGCTCTCTTTGCCCATCTATTTGTTCTCTCCATTGCCTCACGAGCGTAACCCCTTCCTATGGGATAACCAACACACTCATCGAGAGGCATAAGGATATCGGAACCCAGATTTACTTCTATATCGATAACTTTTTCCGGCGTAAACCTAAGAGGGGCGCCATCTACATGAGAAGAAAAAAGAATTCCATCTTCACTTATTTTCCTTTTAGTTGAAAGAGAATAAACCTGAAATCCTCCTGAATCGGTTGCAATAGGGCCGTCCCACCCGGTAAATTTATGTAAGCCTCCTAATTTTCTGATAAGTTCTTCTCCCGGTCTGATATGCAAATGGTAAGTATTCGAAATGAATATCTGGACACCTAACTTTTTCATATCCCAGGAGGGAAGAGTCTTAACATCGCCCAGAGTTGCAACAGGCATAAAAGCCGGCGTTTTTACAACACCGTTTCTTGTTGTAATAATACCCGTTCGAGCGCGTTTGTCTTTTGCCTTTATCTTAAAAGGGATAATATTCATAAGCAATTTAGGAAAGCGGGCAACGGGATTTGAACCCGCGACCCCGAGCTTGGGAAGCTCGTACTCTACCAACTGAGCTATGCCCGCTTACTGAAAGATATTAGGCTCATAAGAAAGAAAGTCAAGGGGAACTGATAAATACCTACAGATTATTCGCATCGATGTTGAATTGAGAAATGGTAAAATGGATAAATAGTCAAAACAAATAAAAATAATCTAGCGTGTTTCGTGTTTCGAGTTAAGAAAATAAGAAAGGGGGTGGGGAGGTCGATTTAACCATTCAACAATTTTACTATTTGACTCTTCCCTGACTTCTTATTTATTTTTTTCCTTTCATTACTTTCCCGACAACTTTACAAAGCTCTTCATATTGATAGGGTTTTCTGACCACCTCATTAAAACCGTGTTTTTTATACTCCGACATTACCGGGTCTTCGGAATAACCGCTTGAAACTATAGCTTTAACTTTAGGATTTATTCCCCTTAATTCTTTTAGAGTATTTTCTCCCCCCATTCCTCCGGGAATTGTCAAATCCAGTATGATAAGATCAAAGGGTTTGCCTTTTTTCATTTCTTCTTTATATAAAACAACAGCTTCTGTCCCATCGGCAACCCCTTCAACTTCATATCCAAATAATTTCAAAGCCTTTACAGCCGCATTTCTAACAAAGGACTTATCATCCATTATAAGGATCTTACCTTTACCTTTGGCTATCTGTCTCTCTTCTTCTTTGGGAGCGACTTTCCCTTTATCTGCAGCCGGAAGATAAACGAAGAACGAGGTTCCCTTTTCCAGTTCCGATTGAACGGTAATACATCCTTCATGTCTTTTAACTATAGAAAAAACAGTTGAAAGTCCAAGACCACTTCCTTTTTGTTTTGTAGTAAAAAAAGGATCAAATATTTTAGATATTATATCCTTAGGTATTCCGACTCCTTCATCCCTTATTTCTATCTTTACATACTTTCCTTCTTTTAGATCTAAACTATTACCTTCTTCTATTTTAATATTTTCCCCTTTTATCTTTACCAGTCCACCCAGAGGCATCGCTTGGTCTGCATTTAAGATTAAGTTATTAAAAACCTGTGATAGTTGGCCTCTATCGGCTTTAACATTCCACATATCTTCAGCAAAATCAAAATCACATCTAACGTTGGAACCACTCAATACGAAATTTGCCGAATTTTGCACCAAGTCTTTTACATCCACATTAATCTTTACCGGCTTTCCACCTTTCGAGAAAGTTAGAAGCTGCTGGGTAAGACTCCTGGCGCTTTGGGCTGCCTGCTCCGATTCTTCTAATATTTCATAAGCACTATCCTGAGGCTTAAGATGCAACTTCGCAAGAGATATATTACCAAGTATACCGGTAAGAAAATTATTAAAATCATGAGCAATTCCACCTGCCAGAACGCCGAGTGACTCAAGTCTATCTGCCTTTTCCCTCTCCTTTTCCATATCCTTATACTCGGTAATATCTCTAATAATACCCATAAAGGATTCCAATCCCTGATAAATTATCTTTTTAATAGCAAATTCGCAGAAACGCAGATCTCCATTTTTAGCGACTATATTTGCCTCATAAACATCAGGCATTTCCTCTCCTTTTTCTCTCCTGCGTTCCATTTCTCTAACTATGTTGCGGTCATCTTCGCTAACTATTTCCCAGATTTCCATTTTATATAGCTCATTCTTACTATACCTAACTATATTACAGAGTTGATCATTGATGAAGAGAAATCTGTCGGCTCTAAAAATACAAATACCTTCTCTGCTGTTTTCCACAATAATACGATATTTCTCCTCCGATTCTTTTAATGTTTCCTCCGCTTCTATCTCTTTTGTGACTTCCTTTACTACTCCCACAATTCCGTAGATCTTTCCTTCGGTATTTTTAAGTGGCAGATAAATTTCTGAGGTAAAACCCTTTGTCCCATCTTTAAGCTTATATGGGATTCTATCTCTTTGTACGACCTCGCCACTCATGGCTTGCTTCATCATATCATCAATTTTAGTCTCTCTTATATGAGGAAATACTTCCCAGGGTTTTTTCTTCCCCCTTAATATCACATCCCTTGAAACCTTAGATATTTTCTCCATGGAATTGTTCCAATAGGTATAATTGAAGTTCTGATCCAAAACCAGAATTCCATCCCTCATCGATTCAAGGGCATTCGAAAGAAGTTGCTCTTCCTTTCGAAGTTCTTCTTCCGTTTTTTTGAGCTTTGTAATATCTCGTGATATTCCAATAATACCTACAACATTGCCGTCTTCATCGTACCGTGGAACCTTAGTGTACGAAATCCACTGAGAGGTACCATCAGAACTTACATGTCTTTCCTCCTGGTCTAATAAGGGCTTTTCTTTATTCATTATGTTCTGTTCTTCGTCAAAGTATTTCTCTGCGATTTCTTCTTTTTGGAAGGAAAAATCACTTCCACCTATAATTTCATCTCTCGAAAGATTATATTTCTCAGCTTGTGATTTACTCACTTCCACAAAACGACAATCCCTGTCTTTAAAAAATACATTATCCGGGGTAAGCTCCAAAAATGAGTCTAATAAATTTTCTCTAAAAACAAGCTCCTCTCTTGCCTTTCTTTCCTCTGATACATCCACCAGAGAAGCCATATAACCATATATATTTACATCTTCATCGAAAAGCGGCATTACCTTTACATGACAGAAAAATACTCCCCCATCCTTTTTTATGCTTAAATGTTCTCCGGAATATATTTTTCCTTTCGAAATTTCATAAAAAATATTTCTGCTGATTTCTTCAGAATCTGCCTCCGCTATTAAAAATTCAAGTGATTTCCCTTTAAGTTCGGAAAAAGTATAACCGAATAATTCTTTTGTTGTTTTATTAGCATAATTGATACGCATTTCTTTATCCATACGCATAATTGAATCCGCCGACTGCTCTATAAGGTCGTTCAATCTGTATACTTCTCTCTCGGCATTTTTCATTTCGGTCATATCTCTTATCAAAACAACAGCTGTTTCTTTATCGACTTTAGCAAAACGTGCTTCCCAATCTCTTAAGGAACCTTTAATGGCAAGCTGATATTCAAAACTCACAGTTTCACCAGTTTTAATCGCTTCTTTAATACTTCTTATACTACGCTCGGCTAAACTCTTTGGAAGTGTATCATACATATTCTTATTTAAAAATTCATCAGGTTTTGCATAAAGTATATCTTCACTCCTGGAATAGTAAGAAAGGAACGTTCCATCTTTTTTGACCTGAAACAACAAATCGGGTAAAGCGGAAAGTATCGCCCTATTTTCCGCTTCACTTTCCTTTAATTGCTCCTCTATTGCCTTGCTCTGTGTTACATCTCTTGAAATACCTAAGGTTCCGATTATTTTACCGGTTTCATCGTACCTTGGGATCTTGGTCGTAGAAACCCAGGTTATTCTTCCGTCAGGGTGTGTTTCTTTCTCGATTTTTGCTTTGATTGGTTTACCGGTTTTAATTATTTCCTGTTCGTCATGAAAGGCCGGTTCCGCATGTTCCTTTGTAAAATAATCAAAATCTGTTTTCCCTATCATTTCTTCGGGGCTGCTGGCTCCTATCCATTTACTCAAAGATCTACTCACAGCAACAAAACGACTTTTTTTATCCTTAAAGTAAATATTATCCGGCGTATTATCGAGAAGAGAAGAAAGCAGGTTGCTTTTGAAGACAACTTCTTCCCCGAGCTGTTCAACACGTCTTTTTAGTTTTTCTTCTAATTTTTTCTTCTCCGTAATATCTCTCGAAATACCAAAGGTCCCTATTACTTTTCCTTTTTCATCATAAAGAGGAAGCTTTGTCGTCGAAGTCCAACCCTCTACTCCATCAGGAGTCGTATGTTTTTCTTCCTTATTTATGATCGGTTTCCCTGTTTTCATAATTCTTTTTTCTTCTTCATAGCGAATCTTTGCTTCATCCGCCTTATAAAAATCAAAATCCGTTTTACCCAATAAATCATCCACGCTCTCAACATTAGACCAATCAGCCAGTGATTTACTCACTTTTACAAAACGACTCTTTTTATCTTTAAAGTAAATTAATTCAGGCATATTATCGAGAAGAGAAGCAAGCAGGCTGCTTTTCAAAACGACTTCTTCTCCGAGCTGGTCAAGACGTCTTTTTAGTTTTTCTTCTAATTTTTTCTTCTCCGTAACATCTCTTGAAATACCTAAAGTCCCGATTATATTTCCATCTTTATCATACCTCGGAATTTTAGTCGTCGAGACCCAGGTTATCCTTCCGTCAGGGTGTGTTTCTTTCTCAATCTTTGCCTTGATTGGCTTACCGGTTTTAATTATTTCCTGTTCATCATGAAAAGCAGGTTCTGCATGTTCCTTTGTGAAATAATCAAAATCTGTTCTTCCTATCATTTCTTCGGGGCTGCTGGCTCCTATCCATTTACTCAAAGATTTACTCGCAGCGATAAAACGACTTTTTTTATCCTTAAAGTAAATATTATCAGGCGTATTATCGAGAAGAGAAGAAAGCAGTTCACTTTTGAAGACAACTTCTTCCCCGAGCTGTTCAACACGTCTTTTTAGTTTTTCTTCTAATTTTTTCTTCTCCGTAATATCTCTCGAAATACCTAAAGTACCAATTATATTTCCCTTTTCGTCATAACGAGGAACTTTTGTTACCAAAGCCCATTCTTCTTTCCCATCTGGTCTTGTTACCTTTTGTTCTTTTTCAATAATCAGTTTTTCTTCTGCAATTATTTGCTTTTCGTCCTTGAGCATCTCCTCTGCCTCATCTTTGGGGAAGAAGTCAAAGTCTGTTTTTCCAATAAAGAAATCTTCTTCTTTACCGGCCTTTAGAGCCTTAGCTTTGTTAACTCTGATAAATCGAGATTTTTTATCCTTAAAGTAAATTAAATCAGGTATATTATCGAGTAAAGAGGTAAGCAGGTTGCTTTTTAAAATGACTCCCCCTCCGAATTCTGCCATTCTCTCATTCAGCTTCTTTTCTAATTCTTTAGTTTCGGTTATATCTCTCGAAATACCTAAAATTCCAATGACATCACCCTTTTCGTCGTACCACGGAACTTTAGTCGTTGAAACCCAGGCCGCTCTTCCGTCAAGATAAGTTTCCTCTATAATTTTTCCAGTAACAGGTTTCTTGGTTTTTATCATTTCCTGTTCTTCCCGGTAGGCTTGTTCGGCGTGGGGCTTTGTAAAAAAATCGAAGTCCGTTTTGCCAATCACCTCATCTATGTTTTTAACTCCTAACTTTTTGACAAACGCTCTGCTCACTTGAACAAAACGGCTTTTCTTGTCTTTGAAATAAATATGATCCGGCGTCTTATGTAAAAGGGAAGAAAGAAGGTTGCTTTTGAAAACTAATCCTTTTTGTAATCCATCAATTTTTTCTTCAAGTTTACAATCAAATTTCTTCCTCTCAGTTATATCATCAAAAAGCACCAAAGAACCTATATATTTTCTTTTCTTGTTCTTCTTATCATACTTTGGAGAAGACATAACATAAAGGATTTTATTGTTCCCTTTCCTTTTTAAAATTTCAAATTGGGATAAGTGCTCTTCCCCCTTAATCCATTTTTTTATTTTTTTAAATACCGCGGGGCTGACAAACCCTTTTAAATTCTTTCCTACTAACCTACCTTTTTTTACGCCAAAAATAGCATCACAAGCGGGATTTGAAAGAAGAAAAGTGCCTTCCGGATCCAAAAAACATACCGGCGTATTTATTTCCTCAACTACAGCAGAATAATCATTCAAAAAGACACCTTTGTTTTTCTTCTTTGATTTTTTATCAGTCATTTTTATTTGACCTTCCAATGGTAAAAGAAATTATAGCATTTATAGTTCTCAAGATTTGCGTAAACATAACATTTACATATACGAACAATTAACTCTCCATATAATCAACTTACGCCTAAAGTAAAGTTTGTCAAGGGTCATTGTCACCTACCATCGCCATTTTTAGTAATAGAAGGCACGCCGCGGAAAAGCCAATAACGTATACACAAATTACACAAAGCCACATCCCACCCACCTTTGTAATTTTGCTGCTTAAATCCATCAAACCCACCGAAAAGTTTAGAGAAGGATATATAGTAAAAAATGAGCTCTTTATATGTTTTGCGGTCAACTAGAGCTTCGGTTTTTAAGTTTCGGCTTTCTTTTTAAGAATAACAATCAAAAAATCAGTATGTATCCGTGTTAATTCGTGGCTAATTATTTAGCAACGCAGGGTGTGGCCTAACTTGACATATCCAAACTCAATAATTATATTGCCTTATGAGAAAATTAAAGGAGAACATTGTTGAATAAAACAGCAGAAAGGTCGGGACTTTTATCAATTATATTGATTCCTATTTCCTTACCTTTTGCTATAACTGCGCTGTTATTCTCTATCGTTTTATTTATCAAAGAAAAAAAAGGCTCTTTTTTTATTTTAAATAATAAATTGCTTTCCATTATTATTTTAAGCGTTATATTCAGCGTTTTTCTCTCAGTTGTGTTTTCCATTAATAAAAGCTCGTCGTTCCTTTCTTTTTTTGTTTTCATTCTATATTTTCTTGTACTATTCCTGGTTAAAGAATTAAACAAAGAAAAAGTCATAAAAGCACTAATCATTGGGAGCCTCATAGGTTGCTTATTCGCAGCTTCGCAGATTGTTCTTAACTTCATTCCTAATATTAAATTAGAAATTTTCGGAAAAATTCCCTTATCAATTAGCGGTATGGCAATCGGTCTCCAAAAAACCAATTCTCTTCCGAGGTTTCTTGTAATGGTTTTTCCTATATCAATTGGGTTTCTAAAACAGGAGAAGCAAACCGAATGGAGATTTCTGAGTGCTTTTTTTCTGCTTATCGCAACAATTGTGCTGATACCTACAAAGCCGTTCGGGGCTATTTTAACTTTTTTAATATTGTTTTCGATTTTTTTATTTCTCAAAAACTGGAAGTTAGGTTTTGGGGTTTGTTTGTTTACATTAATACTTGTTTTTCTTAAATCTGATATTTTAGGCGAAGTTATGGAAGGCCTCACCGGTTATTCCAGTATCAAAATAAGAATCGATACATGGTTCAAGTTTGTTCTGCCAAAAATGCTGGAAAAAAATTTTTTTACCGGTTTTGGCATAGGATGCTACAGGCAAGCCGCTATAACATTCGCAAAGAATATGAATGTTATGAAGAATCACCCTCATTCACTTTATTTTTACGTCTTGGCAGAAACCGGTATTATTGGATTTATCTCTATTTTTTCTTTGATATTTACCACTTTATTTCTTTCCTTCAAAAAAAGAGCGAAAAACTATCTTTATATGGGTATATTTTTCGCAATTCTAGGTTTCCTGCTGGAAGGTTTAATCACCTCATACCTCGAATATATTCCGATTGGAATGATCGTTTTTTCTGTTTTGGGACTGGCTATTTCAAAAGATAAAAACACAGAAGAAATAAATTATGGAAAAGACAAAATTAGCTAGGAAACTTGGCCTCATCGATGTCTTTTGTATAGCCTCGGGCGCGATGATAAGCTCCGGGATTTTTATCTTACCGGGACTCGCTCACGGTAAAGCCGGGCCGGCTGTAATTGTGTCTTATTTTCTGGCAGGACTTCTTGCCCTAACCGGGGTTCTTTCTCAAGCGGAACTTGTTTCCGCTATGCCAAAAGCCGGCGGAACATACTTTTATATAACACGCAGCATGGGACCGGCAGTAGGAACGGTTGACGGTCTTTTGACATGGTTTTCTCTATCTTTAAAAAGCTCCTTTGCTCTAGTTGGGATGGCTGCTTTTACAAGTATACTGTTTGAATTTAACATACAACTTGTTGCTATAAGTCTTTGTATAATATTTGTAGCAATAAATATAGTGGGAATCAAACAAGCGGGTAGGGTTCAAATCGCTCTGGTTGTTTCTCTGTTGGGACTCATGATTCTTTATGTAATCTTAGGAATCCCGAACATACAGGTTGAATATTTTAAAGATTTCGCTTCCAAAGGAATTCCAGCGGTTTTTTCCACCGCGGGTTTTGTTTTTGTCTCTTTTGGAGGTGTTCTAAAAATAGCAAGTATTGCAGAGGAAGTGAAAGAACCGGAAAGGGTAATACCGTTGGGGATGATACTTTCTCTTGTAACGGTTGGAACCCTTTATATTCTCGTTATTTTTGTTACTTCAGGTGTACTTGGTGCTTCACGTTTAGATAATTCTCTAACACCGATTTCTGACGGAGCGCTAAATTTTATGGGACAGTGGGGAAGGATTCTGCTGAGCATTGCCGCTATCCTTGCTTTTGTCTCTACTGCAAACTCTGGTATTATGGCAGCCTCAAGATATCCGCTTGCTTTGAGCCGTGACGGTCTACTGCCGAATATATTTAAAAAAGTAAACAGAAAATTCCAAACGCCACACATGGCTATTCTCGTTACAGGAACCGTCATAATTTTTTCTCTCTTCTTTACATTGGACTTACTCGTAGAAGCCGCTTCGACTGTCTTAATAATGACTTACTTTTTTTCCTGTACGGCTATTATAATTATGCGCCATAGTGGAGTCCAAAATTATAGACCAAGCTTTAAGAGCCCTCTTTATCCTTTTGTACAAATAGCCGGTATCCTTGGCTGCGGGTTTTTGCTTTTCGAAATGGGAATGGAGGTCTTAATAATTGT
>CAYQMH010000055.1:0-13496 GCA_964418485.1 uncultured bacterium
GAGAGGATCTGCGTCCTAATCATTTGTGAAGCTGTGATAAAATTACTTTCTTCATCTTTTTCGCGGACTCATCCCAGGAGAAATTATTCGCCCATTTCCTAGCCGATGCACCCATTCTTATAATCAATCCCTTATCGCTTAACATTTTTATAAGAATTTTTGACAAAGCTTCCGTATCACCAAAGGGATAAATATAACCGCTGACTCCATTCCTTACAGTTTCTCTTAAGCCCGGTGAATCCGGTACAACAGAAGGCGTTCCGCTTCCTTGAGCCTCTACAGAGGTTAGGCCCCAGCCCTCTATAGGCGACGTATTAACCGAAACCCAGGAACTGGCAAGCAATTCAGTTTTCCTCTCTTCGGAGATAAAATTGGTGAACTCAATTATATGCTCTATTCCGTTTTTTCGGGTAAGTTCTTTAAGACGCGGAAGGTCATCTCCCTCTCCTACAAGAAAAACTCTTAAGTCGGGTATCGATTTTAAGACCTCCGGAATGGACTTTATCAAAACATCCATTCTTTTGTATTTTTTCATCCTGTTCAGACAAATAATTGTGGGGTAAACGCTCTTTTTTACTCTGGACTGGTAAGAATTAAGATCCACTCCGTTATATATTACTTCAACATTCTTTAGGGGAATCCCCATGTTTACTATTTTGTTTCTTGAACTTTCGGATATTGCAATTATCGGTACAGTTTTATAAAACTTCGGCATGAGCTTTTCGGAAAAATAAACATAAGAGGCGAAAAGCGGATTGGTTTCTGTGTATATTGCTTTTCCAAAAAGATGATGAAGAATTGCAATTCTCTTTTCATGGACAAAATTCCCGCCAAAAAATGGAATTTTATTCAAATCTTCTATTACCAAATCGTATCTTTCCGTCTCTCTTAATCTTCTGTATGCCCTCGGGACATGGAAGTTAAAAGTATTTCTAGAACCAACCCGGTGGATCTTAATTCCGTCTATTTCTTCGCTTCCCGGAGCATTTTTAAAGTGTGTACACAAAAGAGAAATGTTGAAATCTCCTGTCATCCTCCTGAATATTTCATGAAGGTGGACTTCAGCTCCTCCCGACAGAGGATTTGTCCAATCCTGCCAGTTAATAATTAGTATACTAGGTTTCTCTTTACCCTCTCCCTTCAACACGACCGTCCTTAAGATGTATTTTTCTCTTGCCCTTCTCGGCTACATATTTTTCATGTGAAACAATTATGATTGTTTTTCCCTCTTTATGCAGATCTGACAATATTTTTAAGATTTCTTCACCGCGCACTGAATCGAGATTGCCGGTAGGTTCATCCGCTATTATAATTTCCGGTTCATTAGCGAGAGCTCTCGCAATTGCTACTCGCTGGCGTTCTCCGCCTGAGAGCTGGTTTGGCAGGTGATTAACCCTATCTCCAAGGCCAACGTCTTTCAAGATTTTTATAGCTTTTTCTTTTCTTTCCCTGGGCACAACTCTATTGTATATCATAGGCAGAGAAACATTATACCATGCGGGCACATCCGGCAAAAGATAAAAATCCTGAAAAACGAATCCTATAAATTCTTTTCTTATATCGGCAAGTTGGTTCTCATTCATTTTATTTACATCTTTACCCTGCAAAAAATAGGTACCACTACTTGCCACATCCAAACACCCAATTATATGCATCAGTGTAGATTTACCAGAACCTGAGGGCCCGATTATTGAAATAAATTCTCCCTTATTTATGGAAACATCCACCCCGCGAAGGGCATGGACTTCAGTTTCTCCAAGCGGATACACTTTCGTTACACCTTTCATTTTGATTAGTTCACTCATAACGAAGCGCCTCCACAGGACTCAGCTTCGAAGCTTTTCTTGCAGGATAATAACCGAAGAAAACCCCTATACTAAAACAAAATCCGAACCCGAGAAAAATCGACCATATTGGAATATAAAAAGGGAGATTTCCGCTGCTCATAATGGAGATCAACTTTGTAAGTGTGGACCCAAGAAAAATCCCTATAATTCCACCCACCAAACAAATCACCACAGATTCCATAAGAAATTGTCCTAAAATCTCACTTGATTTTGCGCCTATCGCTTTCCGGACCCCTATTTCTCTTGTTCGCTCCGAAACAGAAACGAGCATTATGTTCATTATTCCAATCCCACCTACGACTAAAGAAATCCCGGCAATTGCAATTGAGATTAAAAATATGGTCTTGGTTAATTGGTTAAATTGCTGTATCATTGCTTCTGAGGAATTAATGGAAAAATCATCTTCTTCTTCAGGTTTCAAATTTCGGATGCTCCGTAAAATCCATCTTATCTCTTCCCTTGCTTCTTCTTCATTTTCAGCGTATATAGCTATAGTAACGGATCTTCTCCTCGTTCCTGTAAATTCTGCCATTGTTGTGAAGGGAATCAACGCAATATTATCCATGCTATGTCCCATCATCTCTCCCCTCTCCTCTAGAATTCCTATAACGTTAAATTGACGCCCTTGAATTTTCACCTTATTACCGATGGGATTTTCTTCAGGGAAAAGAGTGTTTACAACATCATGCCCTAAGACACAGACGTGCCTTTTGTATTTTATATCGTCCCTGGAAAAGAAATGTCCGAGATCCACGCTTTGATTTATTATTTTGGGAAAATTTTCAGAGGTTCCGTGTACTTCGACCTCAGGTGCTTCTTTCTCATCTTTCTCCACTTTCAATCTCCTCTGAACAAGAGGAGATACATATTTAAAAGAAGTTCCGTATTTCTCTAAAGCCTGAACTTCCTTCATTTCCAAATCATCTCTTTTCCTGATTTTATCCCATTCCGTACGACTCAAATGTCCGGCAAACCACGGATATTTATCTACATATAAAACGTTTGCACCCAGTTGGGAAAAACTGGTAGCCACATTCTTTTTAAGACCCGAAATAACAGACATTACACCAATTACGGTCATTACTCCTATAACTATACCCAGGGTTGTAAGTAGGCTTCGAAGCTTATTTGCTTTGATCGACTCTATTGCAGAGCGCAGGATTTCAACTAAGAAACCTCTAAACATATTTATTTTTCCTCTAAGTTCTTCTCTGCATTCGCGGATTTATCTTCCTCAGGATTTTCTTCTTTGGTATTCGTTTCTTCTTTTTCCTCTTCCCATGTTACTTTTTGATTGTCTGTAAGACTCATTAAAGTTTTTATGGGGCCAGAAACAATCAGATCGTTTTCCGTAAGACCTTCAATTATTTCAACCCACATTCCTTCCGTTATACCCGTTTTGACTTCGATAAATTTTGTTTTATCTTCTTCAATTTTATATACCCCGCTTTTTTTATCTTTTGCAACTAAAGCCTGAAGAGGTATCCGCAGAACACTATCTTTTTTAGCGGTTACAATTTCACAGTTCGCGCTCATTCCCGGCAGCATTCCGGAATGGTGAGGAATAGATATTTTTACTTCAAATTCGACAGCTGCCGCAGAAGCCGCTTCTTTAGGCATACTTGCTTTATAGTACACAACACCGGTAAAAGTGGTATCCGTAAAAGCATCCACTGTGATTCTGGCTGTGTCGGTAATAGATACAAGAGGTATTTCACTTTCGTTTACATCCGCAACCATCTCCATCCCCTCCAAATCAGAGACAGTTAATATTATAGAGCCAGGATTGTTCATGGTCCCTGCCACAACCACTTCTCCTTCTTCTTTATTTATATCCATTACGGTTCCCGGAATAGGAGAACGGATGGTAGTTCTTTCAAGACTCCTTTTGGCTCTTCCCAATTCAGTTCTTGCATTCTCAAGATTACTTTGAGCCAGTTCTACGTCAGTTGCGATATTATCAAAATTCTCCCGGGAAATTAATCCTTTTTCATAAAGCTCTTTTTTTCTCCTCATTTGTTCCTTTTTGAATTCAAGATCGGCTCTCTGAGCACCAACGTTAGCCTGAGCTCTCTGGTATGCCGCAAACTGCTCTGTGGAATCTAATTTTACAAGGATTTGTCCTTTCTTAACCCAATCACCCTCTTCCACCAATAATTTAATTACCTCCGCAGTAACCTCGGCATTAATTTTTCTTTCTTCTTTCGCGCGGACTTCTCCGGGCGCAGAAACTATCTCCTCTATTTTACCCCTCTCGACTTTTGAAGCTTCAACTTTTATTCCACCTCCCTTCTTCACATTAGCTATTATTATAACCCCGAGGATTACAATGACAGCAGCCGCTATAATCAGTTTTTTCTTATTCTTCATATAACCTCCCCATAAGCCTTTTCAATCTATACAGAGAAAGATACCAGTCGAAGCGAGCCTCAGTCAGTGAATACTGAGCCCTTAGCAAATCCTCTTCTGCGCCTAATAGTTCGATCATCGATGACTCTCCCAGACGGTATCTTTCACTTGCCGCCGTATGGCTCTCTTCGGCAAAATTTAAGGTGGTCTCTGCCAGTTGCAATTTTTTCCTGGCTTCTTCATATAACATATAATCTTCTTCTACCGATATACTTAATTCTTTTTCTCTTTCTTCTAATTTTAATTCCGCAATATCTACTCTCAATTCGGCTATAATCATGTCATTAACCCTGGAAAAACCTGTAAACAAAGGTATGGATATAGAAAATCCTATCGAATAATCGTAATTGTCATGTAAGAGTGCTGAGTTCGGAATCCTGGAATCCTGATATTGATATACTGCTCCGAAAGAAACTGTAAAAAGGCTGTTCATAGAAGTATTTGTAAAATCAAACCGCGCTTTTTTCAACTCTGAATTATACTCGTTAATAAGAGGGTCCTTATCCATAGCTAAAATCAGAATAGAATCCTTTTTAGGCATTTTAAAATCAACTTTTGGTTCTTCCAATAAAAGGGAATCCCCTGCCGCAAATCCGATTAATTTCTTCAGTCTAAGCAGATATAACTTACGATTCTTTTCTGTTTCCATAAGATCGTATTGTGCCTGCAAATTGTTTACTTTTCCTTGAAGAACCTCTGCACTGGAAGCTGAACCAAGACGTTTCTTCTCTTCGATGAGATTTAAATTGTTTTCTGTACGTTTTACGGCCGTTTCTCTGCTCTCAAACAACTTTTCGAGTTTAAGTGTATTGAGATACTGGGAAATAATCTCATATATGGTTTGATTTCTTGTTTCCATGAAAGAAAAATAGGCTGAACTATTTCCATAATGAGCCGAGAAGGCATTAAAGAAATCACCTGGAGTTAAATCCCATTCCATTCGAACATTATAATAGCTATCAACCGAGTCATAAATTTCCACCCCATCGAGTCTTGAGCGAGTTCTTGCTTCTACATAACCGGCGGAAGCGGTAGGAAGAAGTGTTGAATACGCGGAAGCGTTTGTTTTTTGAGTTATCATGAATTGTTTTTTCGCCTGCAGGTAAGTGGGACTCTCCCTTAGCCCCATTTCAATAGCATCTTCTAATGTTAAACTAAGCGACAGCAATATAAATATAATCACATCATCCCCTTTCTTGCAAAGGCCACACCAATCCCAAGCGTTATTAGATAGGTTATTACGCTAACCCAGATCGCTTTCTTACGTGATATTCCGGTAATCTCCGAAATACCATAAGCTATCAGTATAAACTGCCATACGGCGAAAACCTCTATCCCAGAAACAAGGGCATAAAGCCTTGGATTCTCCGGACCGAATAATAAATTGAGACCGGTGGCGACATTCAAATCTTTAAAAGTCATTATATTAGGAATCCCCCGAATTAAAAGAATAATTAGACTAAGCACACTCCTTATAACTTGTACAATACTGGAGTAAGCATACAGATCGAGTGCTTTAATATAATTCCAATCCGCTCCAAAAGAATTCCCCAGAAACCATATAAGAACGGACACAAGCAACCACATTATCAAGGTACCAACCGGAGCACCTAAATACTTTATAAATTCCGTGAACTTTGGTATTTCTCTATCTATACCCATTTCAGCCATCTTTTGCGCTGTAATACGCGCCAGGGCAGGACCACTAATCCAAAGAAATATCCAGGTTATAATTACAAATAAAATAAAAGGCATCCACCAATCATCCCTTTCTTTGATATGTGCGAACGCCTTACCCGGTTCTATTATTATGTTCACCAGACTATCCATTTACCCTCCTTTTAAAAATATTACTTAATTATAATAAAAATATTCAATTATAAGTCAAGTAAGCATACAACCCACCCCCAAAAAATAATCTCACACAGAGACACAGAGAACACAGAGCCCTACCACACAACCCAAAACTTTATTTTGTTCTTTAAAAAAAACACTTTTTAATCCGTGTTCATCCGTGGCTATTTCTTTTTCCCTTTTATTATTTTTTCCATGTTCTTAAGATAGCTATCGAAGGCTTTGCGGCCTTCTTTTGTCAGATTATATACAGTATTCGGCATTTTGTTGATAAATCTTTTATTCACATTCACATATCCAGCTTCTTCGAGTTTTGATAAGTGTACGGATAAATTTCCCCTTGTAAGTCCGCTGATACGAAGCAAAAAAGCGAAATCTGCCTCTTTTACTCCCGAAAGAATCGTGAGTATTGCCAATCGGCTTGGCTCATGAACCAGTCTTTCCAACGCAATAATATCTTTGATTATTTTTTTGTCCTTCATCAGGCTAATTTCCTCTTAAAATTAACATAGACTACAACGCCGGAAATTAAAAAAGTACACCCCAATATATATATCATTAAAAACAGACCGTCATCCAGGGTTGAACCCAGAAAATAATTTACTCCGGCAACCAAAAGAGGTATCAGAGAAAAAACCAAAAATCTTATTGGCTTCCCAGCTTGTATATATTGAGCAATAAAAACGAAAACCATCATAACCCCGAGAAAAACAGTTGAAATTCCAGATGACAGGAAACGGAAACTAAGCACATAAAAACCAAAAAATAAAAAAATTACGCCCGAAAGAATCAAAACCGTCTTAGGATTATAATCTCTTCTGGCAGAGTAACCCGCTCTATTCCATACAACTTTTTCTTTAAGTTTTCGGATCAACCAAAAGGCTCCCCCCACTATAGCCAAAACCACAACCAGCCTTAGAAAAACCATGCTTAAACGAGAACCATGCAAAAATTTCATACCCGGGGAAAGAAACACCAAACCAACTATCAAATAAAGCATTCCGAAACCTATCTCGAACATACCGTCTTCATACCAATCCTTATGGACCTTCTTCTTCAAATCTTCTACATTTTCCCCCTTTCTTTCTTTTGCGCTATTCATCATATTTCCCCCTGAACTTTTTATACACAACAATCCCGGAAACAAGAAAAACACAACCAGTTGCAAGAAACACGGCAACCAAACTTTTCTTCCAGGATGATCCCATAAGAACACATATTCCCGCCGTAAAAAGCGGGACAAAAGAAATACATAAGAATCTTTTTATCTTCCCGGCTTCAAAAAACTGGGAAATAAGCCCAAAGAACATTGCAAATCCAAATAAAAAGACAGTAACCTCGGACGAAAAAGAACGAACACTTAAAACAGCAAAAACCACAGCCATAAGCGATAAACCCATAAAGACCCAGAACAATTTAGGATAAGCCCCTTTAGTTATATAATAACCGGTTTTACCCCAGACAAACTTTCCTTTAAGTTTTCTAAGGAGCCACACACCTCCAACAAACAATACGCCTAAACTCATCAAAGAAAAGGCCACCGCGTAAATAGGGCGGAAAGGCTTTGCCTTATAAAAAAAGAGTATTAAACCTAGAAACAAACAAATTATACCAATACTGATTTCAACCACCCCATCTTGATAACCGTATCGAGCAACCCCCCTTTTTAAATCTTGCATACTTTCTGACTTCTTCTCGCTAACGTCACCCATAAAACCCTCCTGTTTATTTTATAGTTTAGTTTATATTATAAACAAGTTTACGAATTTGTCAAGGGCTAATTTTGTTTTTTTCTCTATCTTTAAATACGTCGGCAAGAATCGGAGGGATTGGCGGAAAGCGTCTCGGAGGGCTCGCCCCGTCGAATAGTAAATTATTCTACGGGGCAAGCGGGCACGTTATCCTTTTTTATTCTCTTAAAATATTAAAAGTTCAGGTATACCTTTCATAAAAAATGTCTCGGAGACCGAGCGGGCATGGACTTTTGACGAAGTCAAAAGGAGCGAGGTCGAGAGCAAGCAGCAGTTTCCTCTGCATAAGGAAACTGACTGCGGTTTTTTAGAAAGGTATACCCGAACGAAACCCGCAGGGGAGACTGACTGCTGTTTTTCTAAAGTGGTATCCCGAACGCCTAAAGCTGGGAGAATTGACTCTGTTTTTCTCGAAAAGTACCCCTTGCGAATCACCCGTTGGGGAAATCGACCACTTGATATTTAAAGAGTTTTCGTTGCCTACGTGTTAACTAATTGTGTTTTCGACAGGACCGGCGGAAGACAATATATTTTTTCTTTTTAGTAATTTTACAAACTCACATACTCCCAGGAATACAACCGCTGCTCCAAAAACATGTATCCAATCTATAAGGGAAATAGCGGCAAAAGAGAGAAATTCATGGATCGTCGGCCCATACACGGCTATAAAAATCATACCCATCGAGCCGACAATAGACCAGAGCAGTATTTTGTTGGTCCAAAAATTTTTGCTGAATATTGAAGCCTGTTCGAACCTCCTCGAGAGGACATTCGAAAACTGACAGTATGCAATGGTCAAATAACTAAGTGTTGTAGCTTTTGCGTAAAGCATTGTATGTTCTGTCCCCACACTTAAGGTTACACTATTCCTCAACATAAAGAGCGCAAAGTTCGTGAACGCCAGTGCTCCTATTGCCACTCCAAGCAACCCCACTTCTAAAGCCGTGAATTTATTTATTATATGTTCTTTCTGATTCCTCGGAGGTAAATTCATTATGCCCTCCGGTGATGGATCGTAGGTAAGAAAGGTAAGAGGAAACACTTCAGCCAGGAGGTCTATTGCCAGTATTTGTATGGCAAGAATGGGAATAGCCCAGTTTTTAAGGGCTACTGCGGCAAGTCCGAGCAGAACAACAGTAAGCTCAGCTCCGTTCGTTGTCATAGAGGCAAGAACAGTTTTACGAAGATTATTATATATGGTTCTTCCCTCTCTTACCGCGGATACGAGGGTGGGAAAACTGTCATCGAGAAGTACAAGTTGTGAAGCTTCCTTTGCAACATCGGAACCCGTTTTCCCCATCGCCACTCCTATGTGAGCTCTTTTTAATGCGGGGGCATCGTTTACCCCGTCGCCTGTTACCGCTACAATCTGTTTATCTTCTTCCAGAAGTTGTACAACCCTGAGTTTATCCTTTGGGTCCACTCTGGAAAAGATAATCGATTCATCTTTTCTTAAAATCTCTAAGAGTTCCTTATCATCCATATCTTCAAGCTCTCCTCCGGTCACAACCAGAGGTTCTTTATCCCCGGAAAGCTCTATCTCTTTACCAACGGCTCTGGCAGTTATAGCATGGTCTCCTGTTATAATAAAAGTCCTTATCTTTGCTGTGTGACAATCCATCACGGCTTCTCTTACTCCCTCTTTGGGAGGATCTATCATTCCTGCCAAACCCAGAAAAATAACGTCCTTTTCGATCTCCTCGATTACATAATCTCTGCCGTCGGATTCCAGAGGACGATAGGCTATGGCAAGAACTCTTAAAGCATCTTTAGAATACTTTTCATTTAATTTCCTTATTTTATCCCTGTGCTCTTCGGTCATCGGCTCCTTTTTCCCATCTTTGTATATAAACTTACTTATCGAAAGAACACTATCCGTTGCCCCCTTCATAGTGAGAACCTGCCTGTCTTCAAACTGTCTTACGGAACTCATCCTCTTTCTTTCAGAATCAAAGGAAAATTCGTGTAATTCAGGATTTTCTTCGTCTTCTTTAGGAGAGTGGGTGCCCAGTTTCGTGGAGAGTGTTATAAGAGCCGCTTCTGTCGGATCGCCGATAGGGTACCAGGAATTATGATTTTCATCAGGTTCATGTATTTCTGCGTTTGAAGCCATGGTTGCCGCGTCCAGCATAACTTCCATCTCATCTATCTCTTCCTGGGTAAGCGGTTCTCCTCCCTTCTCCAATATCTCGCCTTCCGGCTTATAACCGACACCCGTCACTTCGTACTCTTTCCCATCAAACCAAACAGTAGTTACCGTCATTTCATTCTTGGTAAGAGTCCCGGTTTTATCTGTGGCAATTACCGTAGTCGAACCCAGCGTTTCTACCGAAGAAAGATTTTTCACCACCGCTTTCTTACTGGCCAGCCTATTACTCGCAGCAGAAAGAGCCACTGTTACCTGTGCCGGCAGCGCCTGGGGCACCGCGGCAACCGCGACTCCCAATGCGTACATCATGCTGGTGAAAAAACTAAATCCCTGAAGCTGAGATACAAAGAAAAGCAACACGCTGAGCGCAAGTACAATTAAGGTTAAACGATATCCGAGCACTTTTAATTCCTTTTCCAGAGGGGATTCTACTTTTCCGGTTTCTTCCGCCATAGTTGCGATCTTACCCATTTCTGTATCCATTCCCGTCGCGACCACTATTCCCATTGCATTTCCGGAAGCTACGGTAGTTCCCAGATAAGCCATGTTATCTCTATCCGCCAGAGTGGATTTTTCCTTTATTGCGTTACTGTGCTTACCTTGAGGCATGGATTCTCCTGTGAGAGAAAAATCGTTGGTTTCCAGATTAAATGATTCAATAATACGAATATCCGCCGGAATCTTATCCCCTGTTTCGACTCTTATTACATCTCCGGGAACAAGTTCATCCTGCGTTATTTTACTTAACTTCCCGTCTATCATTACGGCAGCAGGAGATTTAATCAAATCCTTTAATTTGTCCAGTATTTTCCCGGCTTTATACTCCTGAATGAAACCTATTACGGCGTTTACTATTACTATAACAAACATCACGATTCCATCACGGTAGTTACCGATAACAAAAGAGATAACGCCCGCAACGATCAAAAGGATAACCATCACATCTCTGAACTGCGAAAGGAAAAGCAGCCACTCCGGAACCCCACCCTTACCTTTAAGTTCGTTCTTTCCGTATTTTCCTAAACGCTCTCTTGCCTTATCTCTGGGGAGTCCCTCTTTACTGGTCCCCAACTGCTCCATGACTTCTTGCGCAGTTAAATGATAATAATTTTTGTCTTCACTCATTGGAATTGCTGCAAAACAAGATTTAAATTTTGCTCAGGCAGTCTTTTATCCTGTTTAGCCCTTCCTTTATTTCTTTCTCATCCAGAGCATAGCTAAGGCGGACTCGCCCGGGAGCACCAAACCATCTGCCTAAATATATTATTACATTATAGTCGGTGTAAAGCTTTCTGACAAGCTCTTCAGGCTTAGGGACTTTCGGCAGCACATAAAAGGCCCCTTCAGGTTTCCACAAATCAAGACCGATATCCTTTAAGCCCTCGTATATTATATTTCTTCTCTTTCTCCATATTTCCAGCTGCTGTTTTACATACAATTTAGGACTTTTCATAGCTCTCAAAGCCATATCCTGCCCGACGAGATTGGTATTCATGGAAGTATGAGTCTTCATTTCTATTATTTTATTTACAAATTCCTGGTCAAGGCTCCATAAATACCCAACACGTACACCACACATTGCATAAGTTTTCGAAAAAGAGTTCACCGTGATTACGTGACTGCCTTTGATTATGTAGTTTTCTCTCTCGTAAATGATATCTTTGTAAACCTCATCGGAAACGATATATATGCCAAGCTTTTCAGTAACTTCTTCTATTTCTTTTAACGTATCGATAGCTTCTATCCTACCGGTAGGATTCGAAGGCGAATTTATTAAGACCGCCTTACAGCCCTTTATTTTTTTTCTGAAATCTTCGATATCTATTCTACCCTGCTTTAAATCTATATAAACCGGTTCCATACCAGCGTATTCCAGTATCGGGGGATACGAGTAATAATAAGGCCGCGGCAGTAGAACCTTTCCGTTATCCATAGCACGGAAGATTAAATCCAGAGCTTCCGATGCACCGTTTGTAATTACGAAATTCTCGGCAGAGGAAGCAGGATATTCATCCGCCAGAGACACTCTCAACTCTACACAACCTTGAATAAGTCCGTATCTCAGGTCACGTCTAATATCAATATCTTCTATAGCCTCCCTGGGAGGGGGAAGATCCGGTTGTCCGGAACCAAAACTAATAATTCCATCCCCCTGTTTTCCAATAAAGACTGCCGGGCTCGTTAAGTTTAATTTATTATCCATAATCAATCCTTTATTTTTCTAAACCTCAATTAGAAAACCACCTGATTTTCTCTTTTTTTCAATAATTTCTGTACAATTATATACTTGATTATAAATATGTCAACAATATTATTAAAAGAATATAGAAGTTAGTATAATTAGTGAGCAGGGAGTAGAGAGTAGTTAGCAGTAAAAAAAGGGGGATAGAGAGAAGGGAGCAGAGAGCAGAGGCTGTGACAAAAGTCCAAAATTAACGAATTTGCAAAAAATAAGTTTTTGAAAAGCAATAACTTAATTTTCTGCGATTTGCAAAAAAGGGGGTTTTGGCACAGCCTCAGCAGTTAGCAGTTAAAACAAAAAACCTTTCAAATCTGTGTAAATAAGTGGCAATTTTGGGTGGGGCTGGGATGCCGATTTAACTATTCAACCATTTTACCATTTGACTTGTTTCTCTACTTGGCTTCTGACTTCTTTTTTAGTGTCTTTGTGGCTAGTTAGTTGTTCCGGGGTTGACAAATAATCTTATTTAGTCATCTTACTAAACGGAAAATTAAATCCCAAATAAAGGAGGAAACATGGGGACTAAAGGAAGAGAAATCGTAGGAGTCGATATAAAAAAGCTTGTCGAGCTGCTTAACAAAGCTCTGGCTGACGAGTGGCTTGCTTATTATCAATACTGGATAGGTTCAAAAGTAATCGTCGGTCCGATGAGAGGAGCTGTGGTAGCGGAACTCGTCGAACATGCAAACGACGAACTAAGGCACGCGGGTATGCTTGTGGAAAGAATACTTCAACTGGGCGGAACTCCAATATTAAAACCCGAAGATTGGTATAAAATGAGCAATTGCGGTTACGATGCTCCTATTGACCCCAAAGCAAAAAAGATAGTGGATCAGAACATAAAAGGAGAGCAGTGCGCAATAGAAGTTTATTCTAAACTCCGTGAATTTATTGGCGATAAAGACTTTATTACTGCAAATATGGTAGAGTCTATACTCGCAGACGAAGTTGAGCACGAAGACGATCTTCAGGCAATAAAAGAAGATCTAAGTCAGATTAAATAAAATCAGCAGACAAGTAACCTAACAATAGGGATTGGGAAAATTCTCTCAATCCCTATTTTATTAATATTAGCAGAGAGACTCTCTCTTATATACTAAATTATCTTTATGCTTAATGGATAATATCCCGGTATAAGTAACGTTCCGTACTTTTTCATCGTACACACATTCCGCATCTCGGAACGGCAAATAAGTCTTTGCTCTGGGCGTCGGCACCTTGACATAACTCTCGTCAACATGCAA
>CAYQMH010000056.1:0-13329 GCA_964418485.1 uncultured bacterium
GGATATCTCCACCCCCTGAAGAATCAAGACTTTTTCTCATTATAAACGTGAGAATAATTGGTGCGGGGTGGTAGTTTTTTAAACAAAAAAAATAATTCTTTTTTCTTAGTGTCTTTGTGCCTTTGTGGCTTTGTGTAAACTAGTGTTTCGAGTTTAAAGTTTCTTGTCTCGGGAAAAAGATAAACAAAAATAATGGGTTGTGTGTGGGGCTTTGTGTTCCCTGTGTCTTAGTGTGAGATTATTTTTTGGCTGGGGGTTGGGTATTAACAAAATAAATTCTCTGTGTGCTCTGTGTTTTTCTTGTTTCTCTGTGAGCTCTGTGGTTAATGTTTTCAGAACGAAAAGAACATTTCCATGCCCCAGGTTTGCATCTCGTATAAACCGTCACGCGTAATACCGGTCATACCCCAGAAAAATTCTACCTCAAGAATCTTCAAACTCAGTTCAAAATCAAATTTTTCAGGATTTTGAAAATCGTATGGACGATTGTAATAAGTAACCTGGACTCCGGGAGTTATTCTTTTATGATAAAAAGGATATTTTAAAGTCCCTTCTACAACTCCGCTAAATGAACGACCATCATAAGAGTAATCAATGAAAGCCTTCAAGAGATCACTATTTACGGCTAATAAACAATTCTCCTTACCAACCTCCAAACCCGCGTACCTCGATTTAAAACCTACTACGGAACTATCCAAATCTCTCGAAATAACACAATAGACCGAGTTATCGAGAGATAAAACGTAAATGGGAGCTACAAAAAAATCTTTCATTTCAAAACCATTGTCCCCGAACAAACCCTCGCCAACAAAATTTACCATAACCATGAAAATCGGATCCCGAAGGCGAAATAGATATGAAGCAAATTCTCTGTCGTCAAAAGTTGCACCAAATCTTGCGTCTCCCAATTTCAAATAACCGTACCATTTATCTTTCGTAGTCTCAAAAAAAAGATGATCGCAATTCAATGAAAAATTCAATATATCTTCATATATGGAAGCAGAAATATTCCCATTAAAAACAAAAGGCAGAGAGAAAGAACCATACCCCTTAAGAACTGTGCCGGATTCTCTAAAACCGAATAATCCTCCCGAACATGCTCCGCGTTCGAATTTTCTATCGAAATGCAACTGCAATAATTTATAATTTCCATTTACCAACCTGAGATATGAACGAGGTATATTATCATATTCTTCCTGTCCGGAAATCAGGAAAAAATCTTCCTCCCCGAGTATTGAACGGCTAATGTACTTTTGCGTTTCAAACTGCGCTAATAAGCCCTCATAGTATGAATATAATCCTATGGAAGGAGTATTAGCGATCCAGGTGAAATAACGAAAATCTTCTTTAGGAAAAGGAAAAACAATTAAAGGAAGCTGTAAATATAAAAGCTGATAAGCTAAAAGACCCATAGTCGAAATGTAGATTCGAAGAATCTAAGTTGAATGGTTGAATGGTTGAATAGTTGAATTGGAAAACAGAAAAATAAATCTTTTAAACCTGTGTTCATCTGCGCCCTAATAATCAATCCTTCGGATTAGTTGAATAGTTGAATTGAAAAATCGTTAAATAGTAAAAAATATGAAGGGGGGGGGCCGATTTGACCATTCGACTATTTTACCATTTGACTTGTTTCTCTACTTGGCTTCTGGATTCTTTTTCATGCTTTTCCATTTTATATACCTTTTTTACACTTCTTCAGGCTGCGTTTCCCTATGTGAAGTATCTATAAAAAGATAATAAATAACAATCAAAGTCAATCCAATTGTCACAAAAGAATCAGCCACATTAAAAGTCGGCCAATACCAGCCTCTCGCACCTACTTGAATAAAATCAACAACCTCCATATAGAGTACCCTATCCGTGAGATTACCTAAAGCACCACCAATAATAAAAGACAAACCTACTAAAGAAAATCTATTCTCGCTCTTAACAAAAAGAAACATAACAAATATAAAAGCTACTACGGTAAGTGCAGTAGAAATAATCGGTCCTCCGAAATTAAGACCAAAAACCGAATTTGGATTTCTGATATATGTAAATTTTACTATATCCCCTATTATACTTTTCGAATCACCGTATAACATATTTTTTGCGATCAATATCTTGGTAAGCTGATCTAAAAAAAGTACAAAAAGAAAAATCGGGGAAAAAAATAATTTTTGCTTAAAGTTTACAATCTTTCTTCCTTCCAAGGGTACCTTTCTCTCTTTTCCGCGCAGGACTTACAACATCTGGCATAAGGAATAACCTTAAGCCTTTCTTTTCTTATCTGAATATTGCAGTCCTCGCAAAATCCATATTGTTTATCTACTATTTTCTGTAAAGCAGCATCAATATCTTTCAACTTCTGTGAGAGTTGGTTTATTATATAAGAATCCCTATCTATCCTGCTCTCAATATCTGCAATATCCGCTATATGGGTTGGGAAAGGCGTATTCTCTTCTCCGTCTTCCAACGGATTACCTTCCACTTTAGGCTCTAAAGCTCTTATTTCCTCAAGAACCTCCTCTCTTTCTTTTTTTAACTTCCTCTCAAAATAAACATAATCAACCTTCCAACTCAAAATTTCCTCCTTTTATAACTCCTATACACCTTTCACAAAGGGTCTCGAACTCACTATCTTTGCCAACATCTACAGAAAACATCCAACATCTGGAACATTTCTCTCCTTCCGCTTTTTCAACTCCATAAGAGCCTAACTTACCCTCGAACGAATAAGTCGAATTGATCAAAGATGTGAAATCTACCTCAGACACAATAAATATTTCTGCCAGATATTCTTCCAATTCTTTCAACTCTTTTAGATCACTCTTAATAAGAACTCTTGCCTCGAGAGAATTCCCGATAAATCCGTCCTCCTGAGCCGATTCTAACACTTTGTGAAATTCATCTCTTACTTCAAGAACCTTCTCGAATTTCCGAACGAGCTCTCCATCACCATTCATCTCTTCTCTTACCTCCGGAAAACCGGCGAGAAAAATAGAGTCCCCTCCAAATAAAGAACGCCAGACTTCTTCTGTCGTAAAGGACAAAATCGGAGAAAGTATTACAGCAAGATTTTTTGCTAATTCGAACAACACAGTCTGGGCGCTTCTACGCTTCTTACCTTTCTCTGATTCGACATATAAACGATCCTTAATTATATCGAGGTAAAAAGAAGAAAGAGTACTAACTATAAAATCATAAATTTTTCTATACACCTTATGGTAATGAAGTGCCTTATAATCTTCATCCACTTCTTTAATTAATCTATTAAGTTTTATAAGGACAAAACGGTCGACAGGCAACAACTCATCTACCGCCAACCGGTCTTCTTCCGTAAAATTGTTAATATTACCAAGCATAAATTTGAAACTATTTCTTATTTTCCTGTAAGCATCTACTAATCTCTGCATTATTTCTCTACCATATTTAACATCCACAGACCAGTTAACCGAAGAAATCCATAAACGCAAAATATCGGCGCCGAATTCTTCCACAATCTCTGATGGTGAAGTTACATTTCCGAGAGACTTATGCATAGACTGCCCCTCACTATCAAGCATCCATCCATGGGTAACGACTTTATCATAAGGAGCAACTTCTTTTATTACCAGAGAAAGCATTAAAGACGAGTTAAACCACCCTCTATGCTGATCGGGACCCTCAAGGTACATATTCGCCGGCCAATCTTCCTCATCTAAAGCACCAAAAGAAGAAATACCCGAGTCGAACCACACATCGAGTATATCCATCCCTTTCTCCCAATCGGACGACCCGCAATTTTTACATTTAAAATCTTTTCCTAAAATACTCTCCGGCTCTAATTCAAACCAAACGTCAGCAGATTTTTTCTTGAACAAAGCGGCAACTTTCATAATAATATCTTTATTCAGAATAGCTTCCCCACATTTCTTACAGAAAAAAGCGGGAATATTGACTCCCCATTTACGCTGTCTGGAGATACACCAATCCGGTCTATCACTAACAGCGGCGAACATTCTTTCCTCACTCTGAGGCGGATACCAATCACTGCTTCTGACAACCTCGAGAGCTTTACCTCTTAAATCATTATGATCTATAGAAATAAACCACTGTTCTGTAGCACGGAAAATAAGCGGCGTTTTACATCTCCAGCAAATGGGATAATTATGCTGAATTTGACCAACATACACTAAACTGTCCTTCTCTTTTAAAATCTCTAGCACTTTTCCCGATGCTTCGTCTGTCGTCAAACCTTCAAAACCTTTCGCTTCTCCGGTAAATTTACCCTTCTCGTCTACGGGAGAATAAACGTCGAGACCAACTTCCTTTCCCAGGATGTAATCTTCTCTACCGTGACCTGGTGCAATATGAACAATACCCGTACCCTCATCAGTCGTAACGAACTTCGCCAAACGTATAACCGATTCTCTATCCGCGAAAGGATGTTTAAAGCCAACCCCTTCCAAATCTTTACCTTGATATTTCTCAACTATTTTAAAACTACTCCACCCGGCTTTTTCTGCGTTCTTGGAAAGCAATCTCTCAACCAAAAGGATTCTTCTGCCGCCTGCTTCTACAACCACGTATGTATAATCAGGATGAACCGCCAGGGCAAGATTCGAAATAATTGTCCACGGAGTCGTAGTCCATACCAAAGCATCGTAGTCTTTCCCTTCCATAGTAAAAGTCAATGACGGGGAATCCATCATTTTGTATTCGATTTCGGAAATGGCGAGTGCTGTCTCACAAACCGGGCACCAGTGGACCGGCATATAACCTCGATAAACATATCCTTTTTCCACAACTTTGGAAAGAAGCTCTAATTCCATTCCCTCATACTCATTACTCATAGTAACATAAGGATTATCCCAATCACCCAACACTCCCAATCGTTTAAAATCCTTTGCCTGTTCCTTGACCCAGTTAGAGGCAAACTCCCTGCAACTTTTTCTTATTTTGACAATATCATCTTCTTCTTTAAAATTCTTTATCACGATATTTTCAATAGGCATACCATGGGCATCCCAACCGGGTCTGTACGGAGCATAATAGTTTTTGAGCATTTTATACTTAACGGTAATATCCTTAATTATTTTGTTCATTGCCAGTCCAAGATGTATATGACCATTAGCGTACGGAGGCCCATCGTGCAGAACAAATTTTTCTCCGCCTTCTCTTTTTTTAAGAGCTTTCTTATAAATTTCTTTCTCATCCCAAAATCGGACAAACTCGGGCTCTCTCTTAGAGAGATCCGCCTTCATAGGAAAATCGGTCCTGGGAAGATTCAGAGTTTTTTTAAGATTCACTACAGCAAAAAACAAACTACGGCAAATCGAGATACATCTTTAGACTTTTATTTTTCGGATCCAACTCCAAAGCCTTTTTCCATATCTCTCTCGCCATTTCCTTATCGTCTTGTTTATAATAACAGAAGCCCAACTTCACAGCTGCAGGTACAAAGTCTCCGCTTCTCGTTAGAACTTCTTTCAATACTTCCTTCGCTTCTGAGTAGTCACCCTTTTTTATATACATTCCTCCCAATAAAGTCCGAATATCGTGGAAATTAGGAGCGAATTTAAGTGCCTTCTGAAGTTCCTCAATCGCCTCATCGAGTCTTTCGATACTGGCATATAAAACAGCGGCATCTTTATGCACATTAGCAATTCTGGCTCTAACAGAAAACTCAACTTTTTCCATCTCCGAGTCTCTTTCCATTTCAAGTTTTTCCGCTATTTCAAACTCACTACTCGCTTTATCGACTTCACCCAACTGATTGAGAGTTAAAGCATAATTTATATGCCCTTCGATATATTCAGGATTAGATTTGATCGCTCTTTTAAAATAAGTTACCGCTTCTTTGTACCTTCCCGAAAGAGATAATGCCACACCCATTAAATTGTTAATATCCGGATAATCAGGATTTTTCTCCAATGCCTTCTGCAGGAAAAAACCGGCCTTCTGATAGCTTCCTTCCTCTATCAGCCTTTTACCCTCTTTTAAAAATTCTTTTTCTTTAGCCATAATATCTCCTATTTTTCTCTATTCTATATATATAAATATTTCCCTTATGTCAAGGGCAGTATTACTTTTATTTTGAAATTTTTAAAACGGTATATCTCACACAGAGACACGGAGAACACAGAGGAAAAAACGACAAAACATATTTTAATTGGGCTAAACCCAACACCACCCCAAAAGATAGGAACAACAAATAGCACAAATATCACGAATCACCTCCCACATCCCATTTTTTATTTCGTTTCCACCTTTCAACCCCCCAACTGAAATATTAGAACGCAGAACACACAAAAAAAAACAGAAAGAGCTACAAATATTGGATTTTATGTTAAAAAAATATTTGTGCTATTCGTGTGATTCGTTGTTTCTAACTGGCAGGGTGAGGCGGTCTTTAAAAAATTACAGTAAGAAATTTGGTGTATTTTGTGTGTTTAGTGGCTTGAAATCATCCTTGACAAAACCTCTACTCATACATACAATAATTATATAAGGAGGTAAACATGAATAAATATAATTTCATGCTAATTTTAATTGTTTCACTGATTTCAAAAACAATACTTTTATCCGCCCAGATAGGAACACCCGTAGAAATATGCAGTACTTATGTGAGTTACGCAACCGCCTATAGTAATGGTCAAAAAATTTCGATTCCGTCCGCGCAAAGGAGCGATACAATATACGTAACCTACAGCTATAAAGAGGATACAATTCATATTGCATACTCTTACGATGGCGGAACAACCTGGCATTCTCAGGCTTTCCGGGCAACACTCTTTGATAACGCTCACTGCCCTTCCCTTGACATTTACGACAACTCTCCCTGGGTTGTCTCGGAAGGAGACTCTGCGGGAATAGGAGAAATTTTTCTGATGAATCCTTTTGTAGCGGGCTTTCCCGAAAGAATCAGCCGCACTCCAGGTCATTCGACTCTACCCGCTATCGTCATCGACAACACCGGAAATAAGCATATCGTCTGGCAGGATAACACTCCGGGCAACTGGGACATCTATTATAAGAGCACACTAAGCGATACTTTAAATTTAAGCAATAATGATAGCGCTTTAGACATCTATCCGTCCATCAGCATCTTTAACGGAAATGAGGTGCATGTAATATGGGAACGATACAATACCATTGACTCCACCTACAGCATCGTCCACCGGCATCTCGATGAAGACGTCTGGTTGACTGAAGATTTTTTGGCCGGGCCTACAGACACCCCCCTGCATCATCCAAGCCTTGATTTTTCACACGGCGAAGACAGCCTCTCTGCCGCATGGGAGGACAGTTCAGCAGGAAAATTAGATGCTTATTTTTACGAAGGAAACGGAGGAAACTGGCCAACATCGGGCAACTCACGATATCCTGTAGTATCCACCATGGGACATATCTGGAGCTATCTTTACTGGGAAGACAACAGTGATGGGTACGACGACATTTATGGCCGCAATTATTACTTTATGCTGCCAGGATGGGGTTCACCTTACAAATTCCGAACAGTTTACGACGATGAAGATATGCACTACCCCAGCGTAGCAAACTGCTACGTGGTATGGACTCAGGGAGATTCACCCCCCTATAAAATTATGTTCGCAGACGAAGGATTACCCGCCAACGTAGAAGAACCTGAGACCCCAACATCTTTAGAACTTAAAGTCTTTTCGAATCCCTTCACAAGAAGCACAACTATCGATCTGCCACCTTCCGCACAGGAGAACTTCCGCCTTAAAATCTATGACATTACAGGCACCCTCGTAAGAGAACTACCCATAAACGAGAGAACCTGGGACGGAAGGAATTCAAAAGGCGAAATAACAAAATCCGGAATTTATATTTTCAAGATAGAAGGCTACAAACCAGCAAAGGTTATAAAACTACTTTAGAATAAACCGAAGCCAGAAAACTAGTTAAATAGTGGAATTGTTGAATGGTCAAATCGACCACCCTACACCTTTACCTTTTTCCTATTTTACAATTTTTCAATTTAACTATTCAACTTAAATTCGAAGAATTTGAATCGCTCTTGACATAAAACGCAAAATCCCTAATATACGTGGTATGATGAAACTACAATACAATTACAATAGAAAAATAAAAAGAAATAAAAAACATTCTTCTTGGTGCCTTCGTGGCTAAATTTGTCATTCTGGAGGGTAATAAATGGCTAAACAAGTTTCGCTAACCGGTATAAAACCCACGGGAATGCTCCATATAGGAAATTATTTCGGTGCCATCAAACCGGCATTAGCTTTAGCGGAAGATTACGAATCAAGATATTTCATAGCGGATTACCACGCTCTTAACGCAGTAAAAGATAGGGAAAAACTAAATTATATGACTTATGAAGTCACGGCAGGCTGGCTTGCGTGCGGGTTGGATCCGAAGAAAAGCCTTATATATAAACAATCGGATATACCGGAGACCTTTGAATTGTCAACCATCCTGGCCGCTTTTACTCCGAAAGGTTTAATGAACCGAGCTCACGCGTACAAAGCTAAAGTAGATGAGAATACAGCCAAAAATGAAGATCCGGACGCGAATATAAATATGGGGCTTTTTACCTATCCCATTTTAATGGCCGCCGACATACTTCTATTCGACAGCGATGTTGTCCCCATAGGGAAAGATCAACAACAGCATTTAGAAATGACTGCTGATATAGCGGAATCCGTAAACAAGAATTATAAAAAGAATCTATTTAAAATTCCCGCGGCAAAAATGGGAAAAGAAACCCAGTACATTGTCGGTATGGACGGCAGAAAGATGAGCAAAAGTTATGACAACACAATAGAGATGTTTCTGCCGGAAAAAAAACTAAGAAAAAAAATAATGCAGATTGTCACAAAGCCCGTTAGCATAGAAGCTAAAAAAGACCCCGAAGACTGTAATGTCTTTGAACTATACAAACTATTTTCATCAAAAAAGCAGCAGAAAGAATTGGCGGATAAATATCGCGCCGGAGGCATGGCTTATTCTTACGCTAAAGAACAACTTTTCGAAGCGATGAATGAATTTTTAAAGCCGATGAGAGAAAAATACGAATATTTTATGAACAATAAAGATAAAATCGACAACATTCTAAAAGAAGGCTCAACTAAAGCACGGGAAATAGCAAAGAAAAAGATAGAATTTCTTAGAAAAGAAATCGGAATAATAAATATCAAATAAACCCTAGCGAGAAAAAGGGGAAGGTAAAAGAGCCTTAAGAGTAGTAATCTTAGATTCTCCTTCATTGTTAACAAGTATAACTTCCATATCTTTCGCAAACTCAGCAAGAAACTGTAAACAGGCTCCACAAGGAACGATAAAATTTTCTCCATCGGAAGCAATAGCTATTTCTTTAAAATTCTTTGAACCATCAACAATGGCACTGGCCGCAGCAACTCTCTCAGCGCAAATAGTCAGCGAATAGGAAGCGTTTTCTATATTAAAACCGGTAAATATCTTATTATTTGCAAGCAAAGCCGCACCTACACGAAAATTCGAATAGGGGGCATACGCCCTTTCTTTAGCTTTGATTGCTTCTTTTATCAATTCATCTTGTGAAATAATAACTGCTCCCCTTTACTTTATTACCAGACAGGTCCCTTACTGTTTCGCTAACAAAAGCCGTATAGCCAAAAATATTCATACGTTTTGAAGTGACGAAACGTACAAACGTCTGACCACATTCATTTCTGAAATATAACTTACCTTCGACATCCGGAATATAAACCGAAGTGCCTGTTACACTTTTAGGGTCTATCAACTCTGAAAAAGAAATCTCAAAAGCAGGCCCTAAATTTCTCCAATTTAAAACCACAGGTGCGGTTTTATCTTCGATGCACTGCGTACTGTCGTAATTGCAGAACAACGTTCTGAATTTTTTCTCAAAAACTACAGAACTTTCAGTTCCGAGTTTGTTGCCATGTAAATCCGAAATACCTCCCAGCACTCTTAGAATATAAAAACTTTCCGGTTTAAGATTGTCGACCGGATCGATAAGAACCCTGCCAAAATTTGCAGAATCTTTATCATCAATATATTCTACATCTTTAATGCGCACTTCTTTCTTACTTTGCTCATCAATAATTTTAAATTTACTCTTATTCAAAGTAGCAGTATCTACAGCTCTAAAGGTTATCGAGGTATCAGCCATTTCCCAGGTGTAATCATAAATATTAAGCGCTATATCCACATCGGTCCAGACATAATCGGTAGACTTCCCTTCTATAAGAAATTCAAGAGAAGAAGTTACAAAAGGAGGAATCTTATCCTCCGCAGCAATCTGCCAATCACCTTTAGAATTATCGGATTTAAAAGTGACAAAAGGGAAAACAAAATTATCGGACAAAACTTCTCCACGCACTCCATTCCTGTTGAGATCCAAGCGCTTTCCCTTTAAATCGTACATCTCTGCTCCCGATACATTAAGGATATAAATCGTATTGTAATTTAATCTTTCGCCAGGTTTCAAAATAAGATCGGTTTTATCAGTAGAAACATCCCATTCCTTTGTAAAAGGAATTTCTTCACCGTTAATATTAAAAACTCTTATCCCGCCGGAAGACGTGTCGATTTCTTCCTTAAACGGAAGACGAATCCAGCTTGCTTCATCAAATTTCTGAACGCCGACCGAATCGCGACTTTTTACAATAGTTCCGGAAACCGATATATTAGAAATAGCCTCGCCAGTAGCCCCGTAATAATCTTCTCTTAAAGGAGAAGGATCCCCCATCTTAGCACAACCGGAGATAAAAAATACAGCTACTCCAAAAAACAAAAATATAAAATTCTTCTTTATAGGATAACACCTAATTGCCTTAAAAATCTTCATTTTACCAACAACAAAGTATATTTAGTCTATTTCTTTGTCAAGGGTAATTCAGATCTCACAAGGAGACCATAAATCGTTAGAGGGTTAGAAAGTTAAAATATCAAATATTTGGAGGGGAGGTGTGACTAACACATCTACACATATACGCACTAACACACTAACTTTAGTTATTTTTTTGACTAGTGACCATCGACCAGTGACTGACGACTAAGTTAACTGCTCCCTACTCCCTAACTCTGAATGCATCCTCATAATGTTCTATATTCTTTTCGTTGCCGATTATGGTAAGAATATCAAATCTTACATCACATTTACCATAAAGGTCATTTGTCAATAAAAAATATCTTGCCCCTTTTATCATATGTTTTTTTCTTTTTCTGTCTATACTACTCAAAGGACTCATGAAGTCAGAAGATTGTCTTCTTTTAACCTCAACAAAGGCTATAATTTCTCCCCTCTGAGTAATCAAATCTATCTCAAACCCTTTCCCATTAAAATTGCTGGCAAGAATCTTATATCCTTTTCCCTTAAGGTAATCGGCAGCAATCTCTTCCCCTTTATCTCTAAAACTCATTTAAAATAGTTTCCTCATTGGGCAATAACTTTTCCTGTGTATCTTAGTCATCCCGTATTCCCTTATTTTTTGCATGTGAAAGGGAGTTCCATACCCTTTATTCTTAGCAAAATCAAATACCGGAAAGAAAATATCATAAAACTCCATAACTCTATCCCTTAAAACCTTAGCCACAATCGAAGCGGCACCTATAGCATGAGATAAACCATCGCCACCGTGTATCGCCGTTTGCGGAAAGGGCAACTCGGGTATGGGATACCCGTCCACAAGAACCCAATCCGGCATCACAGAAAGTGAACTTATCGCTCTATACATGGCAAGAGTGACGGCATAGTTTATACCTAACCTATCTATTAGACAGGAATCAACGTACCCTATAGCCGCCGAGACTGAATGTTTTAAAATTTCAGGGAAAAGTTCAAGTCTTTTATTAGGAGAAAGCTTTTTTGAATCATCGATACCGGGAATATAAATCCCCCTCTGGAATACAACTGCAGCCGAAGCAACCGGTCCCGCAAGAGAGCCTCTTCCTACCTCATCTACTCCACAAATTAAGACTGCTTCAGAAGAAACCCATTCCTCATCATTACCGGTCATTTCTTCTCTTTTATTTTCGCTGCCTTCCCTTCTTTCTCTCTTAAATAGTAAAGTTTGGCTCTTCTTACTTTACCTTTTTTAAGAACATTTATCGATTTTATTGTCGGGGAGTTAAAGGGGTAAACCTTCTCTACTCCCACACCCTGGCTTACCTTCCTCACTGTAAAGGTTTTACCGGTTCCGGAACCCCGCATCTTAATAACTATACCTTCGAAACGGTGAGTTCTTTCTCTATCTCCCCTCTTAACAGCCGTAATAACCCGTATTAAATCACCAGGACCAAACTCGGGCATTTTGTCTGATAAATGTTCACCTTCTATAATTTTTATCTCATCCACTTTAATCTCCTTTCGAACATGATGTTAATTTTCCATAATGTCCTTTCTATATTTTTTTGTTAACTTAATCGCTTCTTCTTCTCTCCAGTGCTCGATTTCTCCGTGATTTCCCGAAAGCAGAATTTCCGGCACTTTTTTTCCTCTAAAATCCTGAGGTCTTGTATACACCGGAGAATCCAAAAGCCCTTTCTCGAAAGAGTCGGTATTAACCGAATTGACATCTCCGACCGCACCCGGGAGAAGTCTCGTCAAAGCTTCAATAATAACCATAGCCGCAACTTCTCCTCCGCTTAAAATATAATCCCCAATAGATATCTCTCCGTCAACAAAATCTCTTACTCGCTCATCTACGCCTTTATATCTACCGCAAATCAAACTCAGAATTCTCTTCTTCGATAATTCTCTTGCCATATTCTGATCGAAACGTTTACCCCGCGGAGAAAGCAAATAAGTTTTACCTTTTGCCTCAAGGCTTTCCAGAGCCTTACAAATCGGCTCCACTTTCATAATCATACCTGCACCTCCGCCATACGGACAATCATCTACTGTTCCATAAGAATCCGAGGAAAAATCTCTTATATCAACTAGGTTAAAAGTAATAATACCCTTTTCTTTTGCCCTTCCAATTATACCTGTTTCCAAAAAAGTGTCAAATAAGGAAGGAAAAATACTCAATATATTAATTTTCATCACAGTAGTCAGGCAAGAAGAAGAAAAATATTTACGAAGGTTCTAAAATCTCGAGGACTGCCCTCTTTCCAATCTTCATCGAAGCTGCCGTAACGATTGTTCTTATCGCTTTCGCCGTCTTTCCTCCCTTACCTATGATTTTCCCAATGTCTTTTTTGCTCACTTTGAGCTCATACATAACAGTCCTCTCTCCAGCTATTTCCTCTACTTCTACTTCATCAGGTTGATCCACCAGAGACTTCGCTATGTAGATTATCAGTTCCTTCAACATCGTTCACCTCCTCCGTTTTACCTTTATCTGTACTTTCTTCGGTATTCTCTTCGGTATT
>CAYQMH010000057.1:0-13282 GCA_964418485.1 uncultured bacterium
TGCTTTTATCTTATATACCATGCTTATGGGGGGTGTTTATATTTTTAACCAGATTGTCGACAGAGAGTCGGATAGGAAGAACAAAAAATTATTCTTGATTTCTGACGGTCTTATTCCTCTTAAAAACGCATACATAGAAATGGGTACGCTTTTTGTTATAGCTGTTACCGGGTCCTTTTTTCTCGGAGTAAATATTCTGATTGCTTTTCTGATTTCTCTTTTTCTGGGGATTACTTATTCGCTTCCTCCCGTTGAAACAAAAGGAAAACCTTTTCTGGATATTATTTGGAACGCAGCAGGGTACGGAGTCCTCGCTTTTATTGTTGGGTGGCTTGCTGCCGCTGGTCCTTCTAAAGCGATGTTTCTTATTGCAATTCCGTATTTTCTTGCAGTGGCGGCTGTATTTGTCAATACAACCATTCCGGATATAGAAGGTGATAGGGAGGAAGGTAAAGTTACTACTGGTGTTTTTTTAGGAAAGAAAAAGACTCTTTTGCTTGGTATAATTCTTGATTTGATTGCTATTATTGTGGCATATTTTTTAGGAGAAAAGGGATATATATGTCTAATAGGGGCGGGACTCGCGTTTCCTATATTTTTAATAGCTTATATTAAGCAGTCAAAGAAAGCGATATTATTTTCTTTCAGGGCTATTCCAGGGATATTCGCTATTATTGTTTTTCGTTATACTCCAATAATAATTCCGCTTTTTGCAGTAGTTTTTGGAGTTCAGAAGAGTTATTACAAAAAGAAATTCAATATAGATTATCCGGCTATCTTTAGCGGTCAGGAAAGAGATTTTTGAATATGTTAACTTTATTTTTATTGATTTCCACGCTTTCTCCCATGACCGATTCGCTTTTAATGGAAGCCATTAATTGCTCGTATGTAGAAGACTTTGAGCGTGCCGAATCAATATTAACAGTTGTTAAGAAACAGGAAATCGACCATCCTGTTTCATATTTCTTGTTGTCTTCACTGTACGAAATGATGTGGGTTGACCTTGGTGATAATTCCTATAAAGACAGAATATTTATATACGCGGATTCAGCCATTGTAAAGGGTAAAAAATGGACGAAAGAAAATCCTGATGATTCATGGGGCTATTTTTTTATTGGTGGAAGCTATACTTTGAAGATTTTTTATTATGTTATGAAGGAAGATTACCTCGGTACATTTTTTATGATCAATCCGGCAATTTATTATCTGGAAAAGGCAGAAGATATTGACTCTAGTTTAGCTGATGTTTATTTGGGTCTGGGTGGATGGGAATATATGAAGGGTCATTTGCCTTTTATGGGCAAGGATAAAGAAAAAGGACTTTCAATGATAAGGAAGGCTATTAAAGGAGCGAAATATGTTTCTTTGTATTCTACATTAGCTTACGCTAATATATGTATTCGTGAGGGAGATTACGATGAGGCTATATCATTTCTTGAGTCTTTGTTAAGTACTTTTCCCGATTCGAGGACTTTTACCTGGCCGCTTCTGAAAGCTTATTATGGGAAAAAAGAATACCGGAAATCTCTGAAGATTGTGGATAGACTTATTGCGATTTCAGAGGACAACGATTATTCGAGATTTGAGGCATACTACTATAGGGCAAAGATACTTCTGGAACTTGAGATGTTGAAGGAAGCATCATTAGCCGTTGAGTCGGCTCTAAATATTGAGTTGGAAGAAGATATTTTACATGTTAAAGATATAAAGGAAGAACTTCTTCAATTTAAGAGCGAAATAAAAGAAAGGATAGAAGAATAACAGATAGCCGGGAAAGAGGTCTTGACAGATTAGGTTTATAAGGTAAAATTAAAGGGTTAAGCCGGAGTGGCGGAATCGGTAGACGCATCGGACTTAAAATCCGGTGGAGAATTCTCTCCGTGTCGGTTCAAATCCGACCTCCGGCATGTAGTTTTTTGGGATATAATAATGAAGTGGTTTCAAATAAGAAAAAAAATCGGAAAGGGAAGCTCAAAGAAAGAAATTCCGGATGGCTTATGGGTGAAGTGTCCTTCTTGTGGAGAGATACTTTATAAGAAGGAAATCCAGAAGAATCTTATGGTATGCTCTAAGTGTAACTTTCATTTTAGAGTTAATAGCGCTTTTTATAAAAAACTGCTGCTTGATGAGAATTCTTTTATTCCTTTTGACGAGGATATTAAAACCGCAGATCCATTGCAGTTTAAGGGTTATAGAAAAAAAATTGAAATGGCAAGAAAGGAAACTTCTTTGAGTGAAGCTGTTATAACAGGAGAAGCTAAAATTGATGGTAGAGATGTTGAGGCGGCGATTATGGATTTTTCTTTTGTTGGTGGGTCTATGGGATCTGTTGTAGGGGAGAGAGTTAAGAGAGCAATTGAAAGGGCGAGTGAATCGAATTTGCCTCTTTTGATAATCAATGCTTCCGGAGGTGCCAGAATGCAGGAAGGGATTCTTTCCTTGATGCAAATGGCGAAAACCGCGACTGCTCTAAATAAGTTAAAAACACCTTATATTTCTGTTCTTACCAATCCTACAACCGCGGGAGTTCTTGCTTCTTACGCTTCACTTGGAGATATTTTGATTGCCGAGCCCGGAGCGCTTATTGGATTTGCGGGACCCAGAGTGATAAAACAAACAATAAAAAAAGAATTGCCTGATGGTTTTCAGCGAGCAGAGTTTCTCCTGGAGCACGGTCTTATAGATATGATTGTATCGAGAAAGGAACTAAAGGATACGATTAGTTCTCTTTTATCGCATCTTTGTTAAAAACATAAAAATGTTTAAGAAAGATGCTGAAATTATTAATTCTTTAGGTATTCATGCTAGACCTGCTTCCTTGATAGTCAAGATTGCTTCTTCTTTTGATTCGAAAGTAGAATTGGAGAAAAATAATGTTAAAGTTAATGCTAAAAGTATTATGGGCGTTCTAATGTTGGCTTCTGAACAGGGTGATAAGGTGACAATTATAGCGGAAGGTAAGGATGAGAAAGAAGCAGTAGAAGCTCTTGTTGAGCTAATAGAAATAAGGAAATTCGATGAAGAATAAAATATTTAGAGGTACTCCCGCTTCTCCGTCTATTGCCATAGGCAAGAGTTTCGTCTATTCGCCTAAACAAATAGTGCTTTCTTCTTCTACGGAAAGAAAGGATGTTGCAGAGGAAATAGCTCTTTTTGAGAAGGCGCGTAATATGGCTTTAAGACAGCTCCGAGGCCTTCGTATGGAATTAAGGAAGGCAAGCGATCCGGTAAGCGCAAGGTTAATAGATGTCCAGATGCTTTTCTTGCAGGATCCCCTTTTCTTAAATTCAGTAGAAAAGAGGATAAGAACAGGAAAAGAATCGTCGGAAGAAGCTATAATTAATTTTTCGGAGAGTCTGGAAAAAGATTTTAAGGATATCCCGAATAGTTATATAGCAGAACGTTATCTGGATGTGAAGGATATTATTGGTAGATTGTTGAAGAATTTGAAGGAAGAAGAGCCGGATGGTGAATTAGGAAGTTACGGTGATATTATGATAGCAGAGACTTTTACAGCCTCAATTGTCCTGCAGATGAGTAAAGCGGGCGTTGGAGGGTTAATAGCTGAAAAAGGAGGAAGAACTTCTCATTTTGCAATTCTTGCAGAAGCGTTGAATATTTCAGCTGTTGTGGGCGCAAACGGAGTTACCGAGGAGATCGAGTCCGGAGACGAAGTGATAGTTGACGGTATCAGCGGAGTTATAGTTATTAATCCCGACGAGGATACAAAGAGAAGATTTGAGCGAAAAAAAGAAGAGGCAGCTGCTATTCAAAAGAAATTTCTTGAACAAAAAGATCTCCCCGCCACAACTATTGATAGCTATTCTATCGATATTTCTGCCAATATCGAGTTGCCAATCGAGCTTCCTTTTATAAAAAAATTTGGAGCTAAAGGGGTAGGTCTCTTGCGTACCGAATTTCTTTTCCTTACTTCAGAAGATATTCCCGGAGAAAAAGAACAGTATGATTTCTATTTAAAAGTTGCGGAAAGTGCTTATCCGGATTATGTTATAATGAGAACTCTTGATCTTGGAGGAGATAAGGTTTTTAAGACGAAAGTTCAGGAAGAGAATCCTTTTTTAGGTTGGAGAGGTGTTCGCTTTACTCTCGCAAACGAAAAAATTTTCAAAGATCAATTGCGTGCAATGTTAAAAGTTTCAGCTAAAGGTAATGTTAGGATCCTTATTCCAATGGTTTCGCAATTGGAAGAAATAAGGAGTGTTAAGAATATCGTAGAAGGTATTAAGAAGGAGCTAAAAGAAGAGGGTATAGCTTACGATGAAAATATCGAGATAGGAGCTATGGTCGAGATTCCTTCTGTTCCTTTGATGGCAGATTTCTTTTCTGAAATAGTAGACTTTTTTTCTATTGGAACAAATGACTTGACTCAATATACCCTCGCGGTTGACAGGGGGAATAAGAATATATCCAGTCTTTTTGACCAGCTTGATCCGGCGGTTATAGCTCTTATGGAAATGACGGTGCAAAAAGCACATCATAAAAATAAATGGGTTGGGATTTGCGGTGATGTGGCTGCCGATGTAGTTGCCATACCCCTGCTTCTAGGCATGGAAATGGATGAGCTTTCATTGCCTCCAAGTTTTATTCCCCAGATAAAAAACATTATAAGGGGATTAAGTTTGAAAGAATGTAAGGATTTATTGGATAACGCGAGAAAGAAACGATCGGCAAGTGAAGTGAGGGAATTTTTGAAGGAAGAAATGCTAAACAGATTTCCTTCTCTTAAAAACATACTAGTGGAGGTTGAAGATGATTGAAATTATTGATGATTTGCCTCAACAAATCGAAGAGGCTGTTGAACTTGGTTCGGCAGTAGATTTCGGGTTTAAAGGCATAAAAAACGTATGTATTGGGGGTATGGGAGGTTCTTCCATAGGGGGTGAGCTGCTTTGTAATATTGGGGCAAAGTATGCAAAAATACCTTATTTTATTGTAAGAGATTATAATTTGCCTCACTTTGTCGACAGTAAAACCCTGGTAATTATTGTGAGTTACTCAGGTAATACGGAAGAGACTTTGTCTATTATGGATAATGTCCCTAGTAAGGCTAAAATTCTATGTGTAACCGGTAATGGAGTGGTAGGGGATAGAGCTAAGGAGAAAAATTTACCACTTATATCCATTCCTAAAGGATATCCTCCTAGAGGAGCGATTGCTTATCTGTTTTTCCCTGTTTTAGAAGTTTTGAGAAAATCGAACCTAATCAAGGTAAAGAAGGAAGACATCGATGAAGTTATAAAAGTCCTTTCGGATAATAGGGAAACAGCGAAAGTCTGGGCAGAGGAAGTTAGCCGTAGATTGAAGGAGAAACTTCCTTTTATCTACTCGGCTTATGATTTTAGTGGTGTTGCTAGAAGATGGTGTACTCAAATTAATGAAAATTCGAAATCTCTCGCTCATTTTGCCGTATTTTCGGAGTTGAACCACAATGAAATCGTAGGTTGGGAAAATCCCAAAGAGATTCTTAAAAGGATTTTCATTTTTATTTTAAGAGATAGGGATGAAAAGGAAAAAATGAAAAAGAGAATCGAAATTACTACCGAGTTAATCGAAGAATTTGCAGGTGAAGTTATGGATGTATACTCTGAAGGTAAATCTCAACTTGCCAAGTTGTTTTCACTTATACAAAAAGGTGATTATCTTTCTTTTTATCTTGCAAGGAATTACAAGGTGGATCCTCTTCCGGTAAAGAAGATACAGGAGTTGAAGAGAAGGCTTGCTGAATGACAGTTATTATTCCCCTCGCCGGTCACGGGACCAGACTTAGACCTCTCACCTATAGTGTGCCCAAACCGCTTTTACTCTGCGCGGGAGATACTGTCCTTGGCTGGATATTTAAATCTATAGCTCCACTTAACCCTTCAGAAGTAGTATTGATAGTAGGGTACAAAGGAGATGTAATAAAAAATTGGGTTAGCGAACATTACAGTGATTTGCCTGTTAAATGTGTTGTGCAAGAAGAAGCTAAAGGCTTAGGACATGCGGTTTGGAAGGCGGGAGAGATTGTTTCCCCTGAGAGTGATGTTTTGATTTACCTGGGAGATTCGATATTCGTTTTAGATTGGGAAATTATTAAAGAACGGAAGGATAACTTTATTGGGGTGAAAGAAGTTGAAGATCCGCACAGGTTTGGCATTGCCGAGATTGAAGATAACAATATTGTTGGTTTGATTGAAAAACCGGAGATGCCACCTTCAAATTTTGCTGTTGTCGGTTTATATTATATAAAAAAATGGGATTTTTTGTACAGGCAGCTAAATTTTATGATAGGAGAGGATATTAGAACTAAAAACGAGTATCAGTTGACAGATGCCTTGAATCTTATGTTGGAAAGAGAAAATATTATACTAAAAGCACTTTCTGTCAAAGGATGGTATGACTGCGGGGAAACTAATACTTTGCTTCAAACTAATACTGATCTCCTGAAAAATCCTCCTGATTGGATTGATTTTAGAGAACGTATACGGAATTTTTCATATATTAGTGAGTCTTCCGATTTAAAAGATACAGAGATAGGTCATTTCGTAACTGTGGGAGAAAGTTCATTAATAGAAAAAACGATTATCAGAAATTCTATCATAGGAAATGCAGTTAAAATTGTAAACTCGGATATTTATGATTCTATTATAGGTGATGAGTCAGAGGTTGTAAATGCAAGAGGAAAGTTTATAGTTGGGTCTAATTCCTTAATTAGAGGAAAGGAGAGTTGATAAGTGAAAAGAATAGTTACGAGTGAATCTGTAACCGAGGGACATCCGGATAAGATATGTGATCAGGTTTCCGATGCGGTTTTAGATGAAATTTATAGAAATGATCCGGATAAAAAGAGAGTGAGAACGGCAATAGAAACTCTAACAACGCGGGGTATCGTTCTGGTTTCAGGAGAGATGGCTACTTCGGTTTATATAGATGTTCCGGAATTGGTCAGGGAACTCCTGCGGAATATAGGATATGTTAAAACTGAATATCATTTTACTTACGAAACTTGTGGTATTGTTACTATGATTCAAGGGCAATCTTCCGATATTGCTCTAGGAGTTGATAAGGGAGGAGCTGGAGATCAAGGAATGATGTTTGGTTATGCAACTAAAGAAACGAAAGAACTGATGCCTATGCCTATTATGTTGGCACACAAGTTAGTCAAGAAACTCGCGGATAAAAGAAAAGAGCAGGATGATCATTTCTTACGGCCCGATGGAAAATCTCAAGTTTCCGTTGAATACGTTGACGGAATTCCCAAAAGAGTGGATACTGTTTTGATTTCCGCTCAGTGTGATCCTCAGGTTGAAATGAAGGAACTTAAAGAGTATATTATTGAAGAAGTTATCAAACCAACTGTGCCGGAAGATTTACGGGACAGTAATACTAATTATCTGGTTAACCCGACAGGCAGATTCGTTATAGGTGGTCCTCAGGCGGATACGGGTGTTACCGGCAGAAAGATTATGGTTGATACTTACGGAGGTTTAGGTAAGCATGGAGGAGGATGTTTTTCGGGTAAAGATCCAACCAAAGTTGACCGCTCCGCTGCTTATATGGCTAGATACGTAGCTAAGAATGTTGTTGCTGCTTCACTTGCCGATAAGGTTGAAATACAAATAGCTTACGCAATTGGTATGGAGGAACCCGTTTCGATATATATCGATTCTTTCGGTACGGGGGTAACCTCTGACGAAAAGATTCTCGAGGCAGTTAAGAGAGTTTTCGATTTTTGTCCAAGAAAAATAATCGAGCAGTTGAATCTGCTTCGGCCTCAATATCTTGATACAGCCTGCTACGGACATTTTGGAAGAGAAGATAAAGATTTTAAATGGGAAGAAACCGATAAGGTTTCCGAATTGAAAGGAGAAGTTAGTTGATGAATTATGATATAGCGAATGAATCTTTAGCCGGGAAGGGAGTTAAAAGAATAGAATGGGCGTCAGGCTTTATGCCGGTCCTCGGAAGTATAAAAGAAAGATACGAGAAAGAAAAGCCTCTCAAAGGAATATCGATTTCTGCGTGTTTACATGTTACTACAGAGACAGCAAATCTTATGTTGGCGCTTAAAGCCGGAGGAGCGAAGGTTACTTTATGTGCTTCTAATCCTCTTTCGACGCAAGATGATGTTGCCGCAGCGTTGGTAAAAGAGTTTGGAATTTCGGTTTTTGCAAGGCATGGGGCTGATAGAGAAACGTATTATAATCATATAGAAGAAACCCTTAAAAGCGGGCACGATATTACAATGGATGATGGAGCAGATCTCGTTTCTACTTTACATAACAAGTATAAATCGGAGTTGGATAAAGTAATAGGGGGTACGGAGGAGACAACAACGGGAGTGATAAGGCTAAGAGCAATGGCTAAAGATGGAGTTCTCGGTTATCCTGTCATTGCTGTAAACGATTCATTGACAAAGTATTTATTTGATAATCGTTACGGTACCGGTCAATCCACGATCGATGGTATTTTGCGGGCTACAAATTATCTTATTTCCGGCAGTAATTTTGTGGTTTTTGGTTTTGGATGGTGTGGAAAGGGGGTAGCGAAGAGGGCAAGCGGTATGGGTGCGAGAGTAATTGTGGTTGAAGCCGATCCTGTTAGAGCTCTTGAAGCTGCTATGGAAGGCTATGATGTTATGCCCAAAAGAAAAGCCGCTGAAATAGGAGATGTGTTTATTACCGTTACGGGTGATAAGTGGATCCTAACCGGCGAAGAAATGAAAAAAATGAAGGATAACGTAATAATCGGGAATTCTGGACATTTTAACGTTGAAATTAAACTTGAAGACCTTGAAGGAATTAGTGTGTCGAAAGAAGAAGTAAGGGAAAATGTAACCCAGTATAAACTAAAAGACGGACGCAGGATTAATCTTCTTGGCGGTGGAAGATTGGTTAATCTCTCCTGTGCAGAAGGTCATCCGGCAGTTGTAATGGATATGAGTTTCGCGAATCAGGCAAATGCAGCGGTATATTTAACTCGGGAAGCAGGCAATATGGAAAAGAAGGTCTATACTTTACCTCGGGAGATAGATAAGGGAATTGCTCTTTTGAAGCTTAAAACAATGGGATTGGAAATTGACGTTTTGACTGAAGAACAGAAGAAATATCTTGTCTCCTGGGGAGAGGGGACTTAATTTAAGATGAATGCGTGAGCTTTCAATTAGTTTCTTTTTGCTTTTTTTATTGTTTGTTTGTTTGGATGTTTCTACAACATCTTATTCACTTGGAGTTAGAAAAGCCCTTTTTGAGGAAATAGATGAAAGAATTGCTTCAGGTGCTGCTAAGATAAAAGGGTCTATTAATGAAACCGGGAAATTTGATTTAGATCTAAAAAAGATTTATCCTATTTTAGCGGAATATTCACTTAGTTGGGTGGAGTTATTCGATTCTACCAAAAACCTTATTGCCTCTTCGGATTTCGAGGTAAATTTTAAACCGGAGCCTTTCCCCGATACGCTTAGCTTCTGGGGATATAGATATGGTTTATTTCCTGCCGGCGAGGGTTATCTGCTTATTCTTGCTTCCGATGAACAACTTGGTATACTAAAGAGGGTTTTTAAGTTTTCTTTGTTCTTAAAAATTATGGTCTATTCCTCATTTATTGCACTTGGGTTTTATATCTTTTGGGTATTTTCTTATCCTTTTAAAAAAATCAGCGAAGTCGCAGGAGAAAAAGGACAAAATATAGACTATACAATGAAGACAATCAGAGAAATGGTGCGAGATTACAGGGAAAAGTTAAAGAGCGTTAAAGAAAGGGAAAAAGAGTTGAATCAGAGACTTTTTCTTTCCAATTTGGGTGAAAACGTGTCGCAGGTTCTACATGAGATAAGAAATTCTACAGGTGCTATCTTTGGTTTTGGCAAGCTTGTCGAAAATGAGGACATAAAAAAGGGTATATTGGAGGAAACCAGCCGTTTAAATGATTTTTCGATGAATCTTTTATCCCTTTCAGGTTCTCTAAAGCCGGAGATAGAAGATGTGGATGTTGAGGATTTGATAAATGTAGCGATTAGAAGATTGGATAACGAAAGAGTTGAGATAATAACTAATATACCGGATGATATTGAATTAAAAGCCGATGCAGAGCTTATAGGCAGAGCGTTATATAATATACTGGATAATGCTCTTGATGCTTGCAGGAAGAAGGGAAGTATAGTTATTTCGGTTGAACAAAAGAGGGAAAAGCTTAATATTATAATAAAAGATACTGGAGTTGGGATGGATAAGGAAACTTTATCATCGATTTTTAATTTATTTTTCACGAAAAAAGACGGAGGAGTTGGAGTTGGGATGGCTGTCGCAAAGAGGATAATAGAGGCGCATAACGGAGATATTAAGGTTGAAAGTAAACCCGGCAAGGGTAGCAAATTTACTATAACTCTGCCGGGAGGGTGAAAATGAATAAGATACTTCTTGTCGAAGATAATGAAAACTTCAGGAAAATGTTGGAACTTAATTTCGAGAAAGCAAATCTCGCCTTCGAATCCTGTTCTTCTGCCGAGGATGCTTTCGATATTTTTAATAGGGATGTTTTTTCGGTTGGCGTTTTTGATCTTAAATTGCCTGAGATGGGCGGTTTAGAGCTCTTAAGTAAAGTTCATGAAGTAGCACCCGAATTTCCTGTATTTATAATAACCGCGTATGGCGATATAAAAAGTGCTGTGGAAGCTGTTAAAAAAGGTGCTTCAGATTTTATACAGAAGCCCTTTGATCCGGATTTTTTAATTGAAAAAATAAGAAATGAAATAGAAGAGAAAACTTTTCTTTCTGAAAAAAAGATAGTAGGGAATGCGGTTCTTCTTAAAAAAGCTATAACTCTTGCCAAGAAAGTTGCGGCGACCGATCTCACGGCTCTTCTTTTTGGAGAGAGCGGAACAGGTAAAGAGTTGTTCGCCAGGGCTATTTATCTGTGGAGTCCAAGGAAAGATAAGCCTTTTGTTGTTTTAAACTCTGCTGCAATACCCGAAACGCTTCTTGAAAGTGAATTATTTGGTATAGAGAAAGGAACTGCCACAGGGGTTTCTAAAAGGGTAGGTAAGATTTCTCAGGCTTCCGGAGGGACACTTTTCTTGGATGAAATCGGGGACATGCCTTTACTTCTTCAATCAAAAATCTTAAGAGTTATTGAAGAAAAAGAGTTTGAGAAGGTGGGAGGAAGAGATAGAATTAAAGTCGATGTAAGAATAATCTGTGCTACTAACAGGGATTTAGAAAATCTGGTTGAAAAAAAAGAGTTTAGAGAAGATTTATATTACCGTTTAAATGTATTTCCAATTCATTTGCCTTCTCTTAAGGATAGGCTCGAGGATATCGAAGTTCTTGCGGGGCACTTTATCGATTTGTACGGAGAGAGTATTTCCGGTAAGGTTAGAGATATTAGCGATGAAGCTTTGATGAAATTGAAACAGCACGAGTGGAAAGGCAATGTACGGGAGCTTGAGAATGTTGTGAAAAGAGCTTTAATAGTTTGTGAATCTGAGGTAATAGGAGAAGAAGATATCATTTTTCATGCCAAGAGAAAAGAAGATAAAAGTATTGAAAGTTTTAATCTTCGGGAAATCGGAGAAAAAGCAAAGAGAGATTCCGAGATCAGAATTATTAGTGAAGCTTTGAGACAGACCGAGGGGAATAAAGCTCAAGCTGCACGACTGCTTAATATTTCATATAAGACTCTTTTTAATAAGATTAACGAATACGACCTTGAAAAATAGAAAATAGCCACTAAGACACGAAGGCACAAAGAATATTTTTGTCTTATTTTAAATAAAAAAACATAAAGTTGATGTGGTATAGGGCTTAGTACCTCTGTGGCATTTTAGAAACATATAATAGCCACCAAGACACGAAGACACAAAGAATAAATTAGTCTTATTTTAAATAAAAAAATAAAAAATTGGTGTGGTGTTGGGCTTGGTGTCTTGGTGCCTTTGTGGCAAAAGAAGGAGAAGTTTTTGAAAGAGATTGAAGTAAAGATTCTTGAGATAAATGTAGAAGAAGTAGAGGAAAAACTAAAAAAAATGGGGGCGGAGAAGGTCTTTGAAGGCGAGGTGGTTAGTATCTATTTTGATTTTCCGGATAAGAGTTTAGAAAAAGAAGGTAAAATTTTAAGACTTAGACAAAAGGGAGATAAGGTTATTTTAACCTATAAAGAACTTATAAGTCAGGATAAAGCAAAAATTATGGATGAATATGAGCTAAACGTTGATGATTTTGAATCAATGAAAAAAATATTCGAAGGAATAGGTCTTTGCCCTTTATACCAATTCAGAAAGCATCGAACAACTTATAAATTAAAGCGTACACATTTTGAAATAGATAAATACCCTGATATTCCCGCGTTTTTAGAGATAGAAACACCTGATTTAAGTACAATAGATGAGATGATCTCCGAACTTGGATTTCCTAAAGAAAAGGTGAATTCCTATTCTATTAAGGACGTGCTTGAATATTACGGCAAACTCCGCTGACCGCTTACAGCTGAGGCTGTGCCAAAAGTCCAAATTTAACGGATTTCTAAAAAATAAGCCTTTGAAAAACAAGAACTTAGTTTTCTGCAAATTGCGAAAAAGAGGGTTTTGGTACAGCCTCAGCTCTCGGCAGAAAAAAATTTAAACATTTAAAAACATGTGGAAACTATTTTTCGTTATTTTTAAAAAAAATCTTGTGATAATCTCGTATAATTTGAAACCAGATGATCTAATATTTCGGGTAATATTTGCTTGTTACTTTACCCGTCTGTGGGTCATACTCATATTCGTTTATATCTTTGACTTTGACCGGTAAATCGGACAGGCTTTCAGGAAATTTTTCGTGCTCCACTTTATATATTTTTATTGCTTGTCTTAGAGAGGCTAATTCCGTAATTACTCTTGTTTTACTCGGTACTGCGGCTAAACCTTTGGTGTATTCTTTTGTAACGGTTTTAGTTTCTATTACTGCGTCTTTGGCTTTTTTGCAGCCGGGACTCACTAAAAAAGATGTAAACGATAAAAATATTAAAAACCTTTTCATTTTCTAATTAAATGGTGAGAGGTGGAATTGAACCACCGACACCGGGATTTTCAGTCCCGTGCTCTACCAACTGAGCTATCTCACCATAAAAATTATTATATAGAAAAGTTCAATAATGTCAATAGTTAGGATATGTGGTCCTTATAGGAAAAGAGGTCATTTTAGTACTGCAAGTAAAAAATTTTTCGCAAAAGAATTGAAGTGCAAAGTGCACAGAGAACGTTTATAATGAGAAAAAGTCTTGATTCTTCAGGGGGTGGTAATAT
>CAYQMH010000058.1:0-13104 GCA_964418485.1 uncultured bacterium
ATATTAACGGGGTCAGACCTTGAAATGTGAAAAGGTTTTGTTCTTCTTATTCCTGGTTTCCTAATTTTTTTATCCGGTTTGTCGGCTATATTCTCGTTAACTACCCGTTAGTTTTTATTAGCTGTTACCTATAAAAAACTACTTGTAAATCAAGTACACTTTGTTATATTTTAATAGTAGAAAGGTAAGCCAAGGATATGGAACGAATATTGAAAAAGGAACAAAAAATAAGGAGAGATATTGAATCAATCATTTCACATTTCAAGGTCTGACCCTATATCCGCTATATCCGCTATATCCGTGAGCTAAATTGCGGAGTTACAGATGGAAAGATCGAGCTTGTTAAGGAAAAAGTACCAAAGAAAGATAACCCAGACGAATATGAAGATGAAGCTGAAGTGCGGGTATTCAATGAGGAAGGAAATCCAGTTAATCTGCCAGAGATTATTCATAAGAATCGGTTTGAGAATGGACCTATAGAGTATTATGTAGAAGGCATAAAGCCTGGGCAATTATTCTTTAAATTAAGTATTACAAAGAGCGACGACGATATAGTCGAAGATAAAGTAAAGTTAAAAGTCTACAATCTTATGGCAATAGAATATAGATATATGGCAGATGATGACGAAGATTACAGTGTAGGTACAGGAGCTCTTGATGAACCTTTTAAAGAAGGATATGTTCTTCCGGAAGTAACCCCTGTTGGTAGTATTACGCCAGAGTTGTATCCATCATTATGGGGAGATTTAATGAGGGGACTAAATGCTAGATATTCCCAGGCAGACTCAACCCCATGGTATTTGGAGGCTGGAAAAGATGTAGAAGAAGGAGCCTCATGGATGGGAGGAGATTTTTATGGTTATTCATATTTTCCTGATGGTCCCTATTGGTCTTTTTCTCTTATTTTTGTCAAAAAAATAAGAGATGTGAATGATATCTTATACCCTGAAAATGGAATAGGTATGGTAACCGTTCATGAGATGGGACATGCGTTTGGACATCTTATTGATAAGTATAAAGATGATTCAAAACACACTTCCGGAACTTGCTGTGTTATGGATGCATTAAAAACAAAAAAATGGGGGCCAGGGGTAATATTCATAAATTGTTATGATTTCTGTCCCAAATGTATTGAAATACTAAAGGAAGTAGATTACGACTATATAGAAGCCTATAAAACAGTATTAAAATAAAGGAGAGATTAGATGATTTTTTTATTATTAATTTTTTCTCAGCTTGGAATCAATCTATACGCTAATAAAGATATTTTTTTGATTGGTGAAGATATTCTTGTTAGATGGGAAATAGTGAATAACGGGAAAGAGATAGAATATTATGAGAGCAATGCTGAACTGGTTAAATTAACAAATGATGGCATTTTGAGAGATTCCGATGAAAGAGAAATTCCTCATGCTAAGATGAGTGGAATGCGACTTTTAACTGATTCTACACTTCCTGTAGATACAATTATGCCCGGAGATACTGTAAGATTTCAAGAAGTAAATCTTATAGGTTTATTCGGTTCACTTGGATTTGCAGCTGCTGGTTTCTTAAATAAATATATTAGCCCTGGAGAGTATTACTTATCGCTTTTTTACTATAAAGGAAAGGCTTGGAATCAAAAAATATATTCCGATACTTTGCACTTAATTGTTGTAGAACCAGCTGGAGTAGAAAAAGAGGCGTGGGCATTGTATAAAGGATATAAGGCGGAATTAAATAGAGGAAGAGAAAAAGAAATGGTAGAGTACGGATACGAACTTTTAACTAAATATCCGGAAAGTGATTATATTGACGGTCTAATAACTAATTTGAGTAGTGATTTTAAAGTTTCTGGAAAATACGAAAATTCGAGAAAAAATATGGCTACTACTGCAAGGAAAATAGTTGATTATCTTGAAAAAAATGTCGGAAAATTTCAGGGTAGAGAAAGAGCTTTAAAAGAAACTGTCAATTGCATTACCCACGGAGAACTAATGCTCGGTACTCCAAAAGAAGAAGTTAAAAATAAGGTCCTTCAAATGAAACTTCCTGTTTCTGAAGATGTTATGGAGGTTTTAGAAATTAAATCTGAAGAACTCGACACTAAAAAAAACTAAATATTAGGATTTAGGGTTTTGGGGTTGGGATTTAGTTAAAACAACAATATATCCTTTTCTCTGTGTGTTCTTTTTTTCTCTGTGTTCTCTGTGGTTTAATGCGTAGATTCTTCGAATCTAAGTTTTTGACTTGTTTCTGCCCCTTGGCTTCTAACTTCTTGCTTCTGTATTCTTATTCTATGGTTGACAGTACAGGCTTTTTAAGTTATAATTTGATTGTAAAAGGAGTAATAAATGAAATTAACGGAGAAAGAAAAATTAACTTTGCAAAAATTAAAAAATGATCTTAGGAAAAGAATGGGAGACGACTTTATAGAACTAAAGTTATTCGGGTCTAAAGCTCGAGGGGATGCCAGAGTAGATTCCGATATCGATGTTCTTGTGGTTGTAAAGTCGGAAGATTGGCATATTAGCGATTTAGTGTACGAAATTGTTACTGATATACTTATTGAAAAAGGAGTTTCTATTTCTCCGAAAGTAATAAGTGAAAAAATTTTCAGCGTTCAGACTAAAGAAGGCATTCCATTTATTAAAAATGTGATTAGGGAAGGAGTAACCGTTTGAGTAAAAAGCTCTTCGATAGGGCTAATAAGGAAGTGGAAAGAGCTAAAAAAGCATTGAAGTCTTCGAAAATATTGTTAGACTCAGAACTCTTTGAGGATAGTATTTCAAGAGCGTATTATTCGGTTCTTCATGCAGCCAAGGCAGCTTTATCTGTTAAGGGTGTAGATGCTGATACTCATGAGGGTGTTAGGCGGATGTTTGGGTTACATCTTGTAAAGAATGGAGGAATCGCAAAGGAATACGCTACAATTTTAATTGCAGAGCAAGAGGATCGAGAAATCGGTGATTATGCTATTGGAATTGAGATTCCCAAGGATAGAGCTGCGAAAAGGGTAGATGAAGCGGGAAAATTTTTAAGTGAAATCGAAAAGTTTATTAATAATTCTTTAAATCAAGGATAAATTTATCTGTATCTTCTATATTAAAAAAATCAGTGTGAATCCGTATAAATCCGTGGCAATTTTTACTATAGTTAGTGTGTTAGTGCGTGGGTGCGTCCTTTTTTAACCGACCAACGGACTAACCGACCCACAGACCAACAGTTTATAATCTTTGTGTTCTCCGTGTCTTTGTGTGAGAATAATCTGGTGTTGTGGGTTGGGTTTTAAACAACAATATAATCTTTTTTTCTCTGTGTGTTAATATGTGTTTAGGGTGAGTTTAGTATAAATTGTGTCTGACCCTTTCGCCACTTGACCTTGACAGTATTCTCGTTATACCTTATATTGTTTTGATGTGGGGTACAAATATTTACGTGAATATTATCGAATTTTAAAGGAATAATGCTTATGAAAAAAGTGAATTCAGAGGGTTTAAAATCGCGTTTCGGGAAATTTGCAGGTGTTCTAGGTCGGGGCGGTTCTACCGTAGATTACAAAAACTTATATTATTTGCTCGTAATACCCGTTTTTTTTATTTTCTTTTATTTATGGTTCTATTTTAGTGTAGATACTAAACTTATTTATCAATTTCAAGAACCTATCTTCTTTTTTAATTCTCGATTTTTTCATGAACATCTCCTTTATCCGGGGGGATTGGCAGATTACATTGCTGCTTTTTTAGCGCAGCTTTATTATTTTCCATGGGTCGGTGCGTTGATGATTACTATTTTTGCTGGTCTCGTAATCTTATTTACGCGATGGCTTATTCGAAAAACTGGAACAAAAATAAAGGTGGATATTATATCTTTTCTTCCTGCCCTGTTGCTCTTGGTATGTCATAGCCAATATGAATTTTTATTGAATTCTACCATTGGATATCTCTTTGCTTTACTATTTGCTTTTCTTTATATCCGTTTAGTACCAGAGAATCAGATAGTTCGTTTTCTTATATATTCTCTGTCGTCGCTTTTACTTTATTTTTTGGCAGGGGGAGCATTTTTCCTTTTTGTTCTCTTGTGTGGTCTTTTTGAACTTCTGCATGCTCGTCGATACATTTTGGGAGCTCTCGTAATTCTTTCTAGTGTCGGATTACCTTATCTGTCAGCATCCTTTATATTTTTATTTAATATGCGGGAGGCATATTTGTATCTCTTGCCTTTTAATTATATTAATAAGAAAATCCTCTTGCCATATATCACATTGTATGCGTTCTATCCACTTGTATTGATTGTTCAAAGTGTAATCAATTTTATTAATTCAAAGAAGGCTAAAGCTATTAAGCGGAATCTTATAACTTCTTTAATGAGTCGTGTAGGGTCTGGGTTTAATATGTCACTTCGAGTTATAGTTATTGTCGTTCTTTTAGTAGCAACAGCTTTTATCTCTTATGATAAAGTGCGAAAAGACCAGCTGACGGTGGATTATTATGCTCGATGTCAAAAGTGGCAACAAGTGTTAGAGACTGTAAAGGGTACGTCCAAATCAGATATAAAAATGATTTTTCAAGCCAACAGAGCATTGTATCATTTGGGGCTCTTATCGTCAGATATGTTTGCCTTGCAGCAACTTTGGGGGACACATGGTTTGATATTTACGGAGGATAACGGGTTTGACTATCCTCTCATAAATAGCGATTTTTATTTTTATTTAGGGCATATTAATGAAGCAGAACACTGGGCTCATGAGGCTATGTCAATTCGTGGCGAAACCGGATGGACTCTTGAGCGATTGGCATTAGTGAACTTAGTTAAAGGTGAATTCGATGCAGCTCATATTTTTATCTCCAAATTAAATCAATCGCTGTTGTTTAAAAGAAGAGCAAGTCAATTACGCCAATTATTGAATGACAGTACCAGGCTTTCAAGTGATCCGAATATTCTTGCCATACGTTCTTGTATGCCCAACCCGGACCGTGATTTTATCTATTATGTTGATTACGTAGATATTACCTTAGAAGACATTTTTAAAAATAATCCCTCTAATAAAATGATTTTTGAGTACTTAATGGCTTTTTATTTGTTGACTGACAATCTCGGTCGATTTGCAAATGAACTAGCATACTTAAAAGATTTGGGCTATACTAAGATCCCCAGACATTATCAAGAAGCCCTGGTGCTTTATATTGCTGTTTCTGGTAATCGTAATCTTCCTTCACTTAAAGGATATACAATCGATGGAAAAACAGTAAAGAGATTTAAGAATTTTCAAGATGTATTGAAAAAATTCCGGGGTGATAAAAATTTGGCCCGTAGTGAACTGTATAAATATCACAGGGATACTTATTGGTTCTATTCAATGTATTATAAACCAAAGGAGCAATAGAATGAAAAAGCGGAATTTCATTACATGTGTTGGACTCCTTATTATTATCAGCATCGGGACGGCTCTACTTTTTAATGCAAAGAATATTGAGCAGTATGCCGAAATTGAGCGACTTCCTGAAATCGACCCTGATTATATAAATACCGTTATCCCTCCTAACATCGCACCTATGAATTTTATCGTTAAAGAACCAGGAACACGATACTTTGTACAGATTTCGTCTACCAATGGAAAAAAAATAAAAATTTCCAGCAATAATGGTAAGATTATCATTCCAAAAAGGAAATGGACGAGACTGCTAAACGCCAATCGAGGCAAGGAAATTTACTATCTGGTTTATATAAATGATAAGGGGAAATGGTACCGCTATCAAAAATTTTCCAATCAAATTGCCAAGGAAGATATTGATGGATATCTGGTCTACCGGTTAATTGACCCCATGTTCGTACAGTCAAAAGTAATGGGGATATATCAACGCAATCTCACAAATTTTCATGAAAAGGCTATATTGCACACGCGTGCATTGAACGCCTGCTACAATTGCCATTCTTTTTATAATAAAAAGCCGGATAATATGATGATTCATATTCGTGGTGGAAAGCTGGCAGGTACTTTTGTAATTCAAAATAAAAAGATTAAAAAATTGGATACAACTACAGAGTTTAATAAAAACCCGGGGGCCTATCGGTCATGGCATCCCAGCGGAAAAATAATTGCCTTTTCAGTGAACATTGTCAGACAGTTTTTCCATGCTGTAGGATATACTCAGGAAGGGTATGATATGATGTCCGATATAATTTTGTACAAAATAGATTCCAATATGGTAACGACATGTCCTGCTATTGCCAGCCCAAGATTTATGGAGACCTATCCGGAATGGTCGCCGGATGGATGTTATCTCTACTATTGTTGTGCTCCGCAGCCGGACTCCAGTTCGTCCTTCGAAGAGATGTATAATAAACTTATGTACGACCTGATGCGTATATCATATGACATTGAAACTGGTAGCTGGGGAAAACCCGAAATTGTTTTATCTCACAAAAAGACAGGTCTTAGCGTTACACAACCACGAATTTCCCCTGATGGTAAATATTTGGCCTGCGCCATGACCAAATGGGGAACCTTTGCTATTCATCGCCCTGGTGGAGATATTTATCTTCTGAATCTCCAGACAGGAGAGTATTATGAAGCGGATGTCAATAGTAACCGCCCTGAAAGTTATAACTCGTGGTCCAGTAACAGTCGATGGCTGGTATTCTCCAGTAAAATGCGGGATGGTTTTTGCACGCGGCCGTATTTTACCTACATTGACGAGAATGGAAAAGCCAATAAGCCATTTATTTTACCTCAGAAAGACCCGACTTTTTACGATACATTTATTATTACTTATAATGTTCCGGAACTTGTCGATGGGCCAATTCAAGTCAATGGACAAGAAATTATTAAAACAGCTTTAGGCAATACACAAAAAGCCGTTCTTGATCCCAAAATCGATCTAGATGCTATGACAAGTGCCACTATGAAGGCAGAGAAAGGAGATAACTATTTTCAACAATAAAAACCTCTTAAAGTAAAAATTGGAAATTATTAGTGGATATTTTTAAAAAAGATCATTTGGAAGAACTCGGAACGGCTTGCCGGGGTTTCGCATTTTTTACGTTGTTTTATTTGTATCTATGGCTTTATGTAGATATCCATCTTATTTATCATGGTGCAGGAAAAATACGTTATTTTCCAGTTTTTTACAAAGATTGGCTTTTTTTCAGGGAATATATGTCTTACCCAGGCGGGCTCGTCGAATATGTGTCCGCTTTCCTATCTCAATTCTTTTATTTTTCCTGGACTGGTTCATTTATCATAACATTACAAGTCTGGGTGATAGGTACTTTCGTTAATAGCTTTATCGAAAGTGTGAATGCTTCACATCTAAAATGGCTTCGTTTTATTCCCCCGATCTTTTTTCTTGTACTTTACTCTCAATATACGTTTTACTTCACCACGACGATGGCTTTGACAGTCGCATTTTGTTTTATATGGTTATATATGAAGTTTAATTTTAAGAATAAATCGCTCAGGCTGATTGTTTTTTTTATTCTGTCGGCAATTCTATATGCATTGGTTGGAGGAGCATACATTGTATTTGCACTACTCTGTGGTATGTATGAGTTACTCTCAAAACGCCAGTGGCGGACAAGCCTAATTTATTTATTATCAACTTTAATTATTCCTTATATTGAAGGTGTTTTTATTTATAGATTCAGCAGTATCGACGCTTTCACTATATTGACACCAATATTCTGGAAATTCAAAATCTATAATAAAACAGATGGTGTTATGTTCGTTTACGGTCTTTACTTATTTTTGCCATTAATAACCTTTGCGCTAATCATCTGGCGGATATTTAATATCAGACTCGTTTTACCAAAATTCATATGTAAAGTCTCTGAAATATCTTTTATAAAGAATAAAAACATAAGATGGTTTATTGATACAAGTTTTCTGTTTTTGGTTTCAGCTGTTGCTGTTTACTTTTCTTTCGATAGCAAACAAAAGGCATTTTTTGCAGTAGATTATTATGCCTACAATCGGATGTGGCCACAGGTGTTGAAAGCCGCGAGAGATAATCCAAAACATGATATTGTAATTGCCGCAGTAAACCGTGCTTTATATCATTCCGGCCAGCTTGGTAATACTGCGATTGCTTTACGGCAGAATCCGGGTACACTTCTGCTGGTTGGTAAGTACCACAAGGACTTATACTGGTATCAATTTGACATTTTTCTTGATCTTGGTTACGTGAATAAAGCCGAGCACGATCTGGCTGAAGCGTTGGAATTTTATGGAGAACGCCCTCAACTTCTTCAACGAATGGCACTAATAAATATGGTCAAAGGCAATTTAGGTACTGCTCGAATTTATCTCGGGGTGCTCAACAAAATGTTATTTTATTCGGAATGGGCAAATGAATACCTTAATAGAATAGAGTCGGACCCAACTTTATCAATGGATAAGCAAGTTCAGCATTTACGTAGTTTGGTGATTGATAGAGAACATCTCCTCAATTACCCGACAATTGATGCACTTTTATTGGAGTTGCTGAAAAAAAATCGACATAACCGGATGGCTTTTGAGTATTTAATGACTTGTTACCTTTTAATGAACGATTTAAACAGTTTTGCTAAAAATTTTGACCGTTTTGAAGATTTCAAATATCTTCGTATTCCGCGATTATTCGAAGAAGCCATCTTAATTATTGGCAGCGATCCGAGCGGAAGAGTTCTTCTGCAAGGTAAGAAACTAAAGATTAGCACTCAAACCTTCCAGCGGTTCAATAGTTTTTTTAAAACTTTAAATACTTTCAAAGGCGACAAAAGCAAAGCCTTTAGAGAATTTCCGGATGATTTAAGAAACAGCTACTTTTTTTACTATACCTTTTTTAAAAATGTTTATTCGGGAGAGGAAAAATGAGAAAACGATATAGATATTTTTCAATTATTGTGTTATTTATATTGACTGCCAGTGTAATCTTTTTTATTTCGAACAATCGTAAAGTCTCCATTGACCGGTATAGTTCAATGAAGCAGCTCCCCAAAATCCATCCTGACTATTGTGAGACGGTTATTCCACCTAATATAGCACCATTGAACTTTTTGGTTGAAGAAAAAGGAATTCAGTATTTTGTAAAGGTTCATTCAAAGCAAGGTACGCCAATTGAAATTCTTAGCCGGACGCCGAAGATTAAAATTTCGGAAGATTCATGGCATGAACTTCTAAGCCTGAATCGCGGGCAGGAATTATTAATTGACATATTTGTAAAAGCTGAGAATAAAGAATGGAACAAATTTCAAACGATAACCAATAAAATTGCAAACGAAGAGATAGATGCTTTTCTGCTGTACCGGAAAATACACCCTTCACATAATACCTGGTGCGAGATGGGATTGTATCAACGTAATTTACAGAACTTTAGAGAAACGCCCGTGTTAAAAAATGATAGATACAAATATGGATGCGCACATTGTCATACGTTTTGTAATAATAGTACTGATAAAATATCAATTAGTACCCGTAGTGGGGATTATAAAAGTAGTCTGTTGATAGTTGAAGGAGATAAAATATATAAAATTGTAGAAAAGTTTGGTTTTACTTCATGGCACCCAAGTGGTAGATTATTAGCATTAACAGTAAACTATCCACCATTAATTCTGCATGCGAACAGAAATGAAATGCGCGATATTGTAGACGTAGATTCATGGATCGGGTTTTATTATATTGATTCCGAAGAGATTAAAACAATACCTCAACTTTCCCGAAAAGACTGGTTGGAAAATTATCCTACCTGGTCGCCGGATGGGCGTTATTTATATTTCTGTAATGCAAAAATGTTATGGACGGATACGAAAACAGCGCCCCCTGAACATTATCAAGAAAGTAAATACAGCCTTTATAGAATTAGCTATGATATCGAAAAAGACCAATGGGGGGAAATTGAGCCAATTCTTTTAGCTGACAAGACAGGTTTGAGTATGAATCAACCACGGGTTAGTCCTGATGGGCGTTGGTTGACGTTTTCTATGTGTGGGTATAGTTGTTGGCCCAGCTATCATCCCGATAGCGACCTTTACATTCTGGATTTGAAAACAACGGAAGAAACCGGTAAGCCTGTATATAGAAAAATGGAAATCAATAGTGATGAGTGTGAATCTTGGCACACATGGTCAAGCAATAGCCGATGGGTTGTTTTTAGTAGTAAAAAAGGAAACCCCTTGTTCAATCGAACATACATTTCATATGTGGACGAAAGCGGAAAGCTTTATAAGGCTTTTGTAGTACCTCACATAGATCCTACTTTTTATGACTCTTATTTGATTACCTACACTATCCCTGAACTCGTTACTGAACCAGTAAAAGCTACAGGTGAAAAACTCGCACGTGTTATTCGCAGTATTGAGAACCTTCCGGTAGATATGGCGATTACTGGGGCAACACCTAAAAAGGAAAATTGAGTGTGGAGAAGTTTAAGTAGGTGAGTTCAAAATGGCAGCCAGTACCTCACTAATGGAATACTTCCGATTACATGCGGATGATTCGAAGAGGATTTTGAAATGATTCGAAAAATTCTTTTCTCAATAAAAACAATGTCTGTACTTGTTCTGGGGCTTGTTACTAGTATCGTAATCGCCACTTTGCTCGAACGGACATATGGAAGTTATATAGCAAAGGTTAGGGTTTATAATGCCTTTTGGTTTGAAATTTTGTGGATTTGGTTTTCGGTCGCTCTTTTTGTAAATCTTATTCGCTCCAGATTGTGGCAGAGGAAAAAATGGGACGTTGTTTTGTTTCCTTTTGCCTTTTTTATCATTTTATCGGGAGTTATATTGACTCGATATTTTACAATAGATGGTTATATCTCCCTTCGCGAAGGTGAATCGTCTAACCAATTTGTAGACAAGCCGTTTCAATTGCCATTTTCCCTGTACCTTTCGGATTTCAGTATCGATCGCTATAAGGATTCGGGAGAACCTTCTCAGTTTAGAAGTGATGTTGTAATTAAAGATCCTGAACATAATATCGAAAAATCCTATTCCATTTACATGAATCACATTCTTAAGTATAGAGGTTACCGTTTTTATCAGTATTCCTTTAATGAGGATGAAAAGGGATCGATTCTTTTTGTCTCTCGGGATCCGGGAATTCCTGTGGCGTACGCGGGTTTTATTCTTCTAATCGGAGTGATAGCGCTGGCGTTTTTCCATCCGAAAGGCCGAATCCGTGAGCTTGAGAATGAGATTCGGAAATCCGAATGGAGTCGTTTTAGTATTATCTTCTTATGCCTAATGATGGTAATATGTCTCGGTTCGTTGGTTTTTCATGTTCAAATAGAGGAATTCTACAATCGTTTTCGGATTTTACAGTGGTTAGGTAAATGGTTTGTATTTTTGCCTTTAGTTTTTTTGATAATGAGTTTAGTTCGATTTGCATTTAAAAACCGGTTCGAAAAAATATTTCCGACTTTGAAAAAAATCTTTCAGTGGGCAATTTGGCTTGGATTTTTGATATTTACCATTGGGGTATTAATTCGCTGGTTTTTTATGGACTATGCCCAATGGAGTATGAAATACGAATGCATGGTATTTGCAGGGTGGGCGAGTCTTCTGGCGGGTATTGTACTATCCCGTCAATCCCGTTTGCCCATCATATGCGGGAGTTTACTTGCGGGTATTGTGTTAATTGTAGCCCATACGCCTTCTATATATGTTACTGGTTCTGCTCTACCTCCTGTTTTGAATTCTAAATGGTTTCTTCTTCACGTATCTACTGCAATAGCCAGTTATGGTTTTTTTACTGTAGGTACTACTTTGGCTTTTCTAAATCTTTTAACATTGGCGTTTACAATTTCAGGAAAAGAAAATCGTCTCCTGCGCGGGATCTCCACCTGGAGCAAAATCACAGAACAGGCACTCTGGATCGGGCTTCTTCTTCTCGCTATAGGGAGTATATTAGGGGCAATATGGGCTAATGAGACCTGGGGTCAATATTGGGGATGGGATCCCAAAGAATCATGGTCTTTAATCGTTATTCTTTTTTATGCTTTGGTGCTGCATCTTCGTTTCGTTGTCAGTTGCAATTGGCGATACTGGTTCAATATACTGGTATTTCCTGCTTTTGGGACTATGTTGATGACGTATTTCGGAGTCAATATGTTTTTTTTAGGAATGCATACATACAGTGGAGAAACAGGAAGCCAATTTCCCTTAATAATCTTTTGGATTGCCGGGGGATGGGTTACTTTATCGCTTCTTGCGTATCGAAACCGCAGGCGAATTTAAAAGAAATTATCTTTCAGTCACAAACGCTGCGTCTAATTCAAATAAGAGTTCATCCCAGCATACATCTGCAACTAAATACACTGCCGGAATATTAGAGAGTCCGAGAGATTCCGCGGTTTCTTGATACAAGGGGAAATCACTTTTTTTCTTAAGAAATACAGTGGCTTCGCAAAGATCAGAGAAAGAAGCTCCTTCCGGCTGAACGAGTGAATCTACCACTCCTACTGTATGTTTCACTTGAGAGCGTAAGTCTTCTGTGTGGACAGTTTCTCCTTTTTCGTTAAGGGACGCAGTTCCTGAAACAAAGAGCCATTTTTCCTCGGGTTCTACTACCTTCATGGCTCGGGAGAATGCGGAGCCATATCTATAGGGCGAACGTTGCTGAATCCCATAAAGGGGTTGGATTTGTATTCCGGTATTGGATCTTTTAGTAACTGCTAAGAGATCCATAATCGTAGAGGTTCTTGCCGGATTTCTTCCTTCAATACCTGTACTGGCAGGTAGGAAAATATCTTCCGCATTATTGACGTCTCCGTTATGAAGTAATCCGAATTCGGTATAACATGTATTTCTTGCTAAATTGAAGTCGCTGTACCAGTCCAGGATGTCCTCCACATATATCCATGTTCGTGCCACGTCCCGGAATGAAGCGCCTTTAGATTTTAAAAGAGCTTCTGCTTTACGAAACATTTTTTCCGCTTGCTCCCGGCGATTTTGTACGTTTGATAAATCCCCTCCGAGTAGGCTTTGTAATTGTAGAAACAAAGCACCGTTTCGACTCCACATTCGTCCTTGAGGAATATTCCCCTCCCGTATGATTTGAACTTTTTCGGACGGTCGAGATGGACGGAAACTGCGGAGTTGAATTCCTGCAAGTGGATTACCATAACAGGATTTTCCCTCTATATA
>CAYQMH010000059.1:0-12888 GCA_964418485.1 uncultured bacterium
AGATGAGAACCTATAAAACCCGCACCACCGGTAACTATAACTTTATCCTTCATTCTTGCCCGCCTCCGATTGTAAATAATCCCTTATAAACACATCTATGTCTCCGTCGAGCACTTTCTTTGCATCTCCTACTTCAGTATCCGTTCTATGGTCTTTTACTTTTTGATATGGATGAAGTATGTAAGAGCGTATCTGGTGCCCCCATTCAATATCTTTTTTGCTTTTTTCCATTTTCTGCTTTTCCTTTTCCAATTCCTCTGCGCGCATCTGATATAATTTCGACTTCAAAATCCTTTCTGCAATCATTCTATTTTGCATCTGGGAACGTTCACTTTGTGATGTTACGACAATATTGGTCGGTTTATGTATTAGGCGCACAGCAGTGTTAGACTTATTTACATGCTGTCCGCCTGGTCCGGAAGCTTTAAAAGTCTCTAATTCGATATCTCCATTTTTTATTTCTATATCAATATCATCTTCTATTAGAGGATATACGAAAACAGAAGCAAAAGAAGTATGCCTTCTTGCGCCTGAATCAAAGGGTGAAATACGAACCAAACGATGAATTCCGCGTTCAGCCTTAAGATATCCATAAGCGTATTCGCCCTTTACTTCAATAGTTACGTCCTTTAAGCCAGCTTCATCACCTTTTTGATAATCTATAACTTTATACTTGTAATCTCTATTTTCTATCCATCTTGTATACATCCGAAAAAGCATTGAAGCCCAATCACACGATTCTGTTCCGCCGGCACCCGGATGAATGGATAATACAGCATCTTTCCTGTCATTCTCCTCCGAAAGAACAACCCTTAATTCAAAATCTTCCATTTTATTCTTTATTCTCTTTCCCTCTTTCTCAATAAGTTCAGAGCTTTCTCCTAAACTTTCCATTTCAGAAAGATACTCAATATTTTCTTTATACTCTTCCCATTCTTTGATCAGTGACTCTATTTCCTGAATTTTTTTCATAGTCTTTTTCGCTTTTCCTGTATCATTCCAAAACTCTTTTTCTCTGCTCTCTTTTTGCAACTTTACTAATAAATCTCGTTTTTTGTCAGTTTCAAATATACCTCCCAAGCTTATATAGCCATTCTCTCAGGCTACCAACTGACATCTTTACCTCCCAAATATCTCTCTACCAAATCAACTTCTTCGTTCCTTTCAGCGATCTTTCCAATCCATCTTCCTTCAATTATCCTATTCATTATACGGCCGATTTCGGGGCTTTCTTTAACTCCTAATTTTTTAATATCTTCTCCGTTTAATTCAGGTTTAAGTTTTTCCCTATTGTCAAAGAAATTCTCGATTATTATCGAGTTTTTGGGATACTTGGCAAACAGATACAACAAAGCGTAATCTTCAAGTTTAAAAAGCTGATGCACTACTTCTATATTCCGGAGTGTTCTATTGTTTATTTCTCTGACATACTTAATCTGTTGAATAAGATTCCTTTCGAAAGTATAACCACGAATTGGGCCTCTTTCGATAAGAGCTATTATTAAGGTATTGACTGGGCTTACATCAAACTGAATTGATCCCACATCTACTCTTTCTAAAAAACCCTGCCCCGGATAAGAAAAACCCAAAACTTTTAAAACCCCATATTTTTTTAAATAATTCAGTACATCCGAACCATCTTTCAAACACACTTTGATCTCCTTCCACAACCTTTGCTGTGATAACCCCTTAAGGAACTTTAAATTCTTGTTAAGGGATTTTTTTGTGTTTTCCTCTATTTGAAAAGAAAGCTCCATCGAAAATCTGATGGCTCTGAAAATTCTGGTAGGATCCTCTTTGAAACTATTGGGATGTAAAATTCTCAAGACTTTTTTCTGACAATCTTCAAGACCATTAAAAGGATCGTATAAGTTTCCGAAATTCTCAGGGCCCAAATCAACTGCTATCGCGTTAACAGTAAAATCTCTTCTTTTAAGGTCAACCAAGAGGTCTTTTGTTCTTCGGATCCTGGGAAGACCAACTTTATTTCTTGAATATACTTCACTGCGGGCAGAGACAAAATCAACCTTTGCGGAATTATTCCATTTAACTGTAGCATTTGGGAATCTCCGCCGATAAAAAAATTCTCCATGCACTCTTTTGCTAAATACTTTCGCCAATTTAACCGCGTTACCAACACATACTACATCAACATCCTGGAAGGACCTTCCAAGCAGTACATCACGAACCGGACCGCCCACAAGATAAACAGAAAATCCCAGCTCTTTAGCAATCTGGCCAATCTCTTTAAAAACATTTCTTAACTCAGATTGAAAATTAATTCGTCTCATTTAAAATAACATCTGTTAATTCCACAGGTAAAACCCCATCAGCCTCTGCAAGAAAATTAACGATAATCCTGTGGTCAAAGACTGCGTGAGCAATGTTCTTAACATCATCCTCTGAAGGGGTCGGTCTACCATTAAGAAAAGCTCTTGCCTTAGCTCCAATTAACAGATATTGCCCTCCTCTTGGGCTTATTCCCCATTCTACATATTTCTTAACGAGTTCAATTTCGCTTGATGTCGGTCTTGAATTCTTGAGAAGTTTACCAATAAAATCTACTACCCTTTTACTAGCGGGTATCGACCTGATTTCTTTCTGGAATTTAAGTAATTCTTTCGAGTTGGTTACAGCTTTAATTTCTGAAGAAAAACTTCTTGGTGCACGGGCAATTATCTCTTTTTCTTCCTCTTCTTTCGGATAATCTACTTTTAGAGATAACATAAAACGGTCAAGCTGGGCTTCCGGAAGAGGATACGTTCCCTCCTGTTCAATAGGGTTTTGAGTGGCTATGACAAAGAAAGGAGACTTGATTGGATAAAACTTCTTTCCGTAAGTAACCTTTTTCTCCTGCATCGCCTCAAGCAATGCTGACTGTGTACGAGGAGGAGCTCTATTTATCTCATCGGCTAAGACAAAGTTTGCAAATACCGGGCCCTTAACAAAATCGAAAAATCTTTCTCCTCCCTGACGTTCCTTTATAATTTCAGTTCCCGTTATATCAGTCGGCATTAAATCGGGAGTAAATTGTAACCGCGAAAAAGTTAAACCAAGAGCTCTGGCTAAGGTACTTGCCAATAAAGTCTTAGCGAGTCCAGGCACACCGATAATCAAGCAATGCCCTTCTGAAAGAACAGAAATCAGCATTAATTCTAATATTTTATCCTGCCCGATTATAGTTTCGTGCAATCTATCCTTTATCCTTCCTACAAAATCGGCCATTCAATTCTCCTTTTCGAACGTATTAAGTATTATATCCACTTCCTCTAAAAAAGGCCATTTCTTTTTTCCGGGAGCAAATACGTGACCATCAAGAAAATACCATATTCCATTCTTCTGGAACATATAACTAACAAAAGGTCCACCCATCGGGCCTCCCTTCACTTTGTCATTTCTCCATACTCCTTTAATTTGAATTGCCTTTTCATTTTTAAAATTTATTGTATCCAAAGATGTTAATTTAAGAAAACGAATTTTCCCATCCTCCGAGGATACATTAACGCTATCGACAAAAACTTTATCACCATTGAAGTATTCCGAAAAAAGACTATCACGGAACTCGATTGGATTTTTTATAGATTCACTCCTACATAAAAGAGTAACCAGTCTATCCGGATTTTTTCTTTCATAAGTCATAAAATCATCTTCGTTCTTAGCCAATCTGTAACCGAACGGAATCTTAAATGATGCTCCTAATAGAGTTTCCATCTTTTGTTTTTCCTTTTCCTGGAAACCGCTCATATAAACCATTTTCGAAAATCGTTCTTTTTCTTCTTCTCTAAGAACCTTATAAATGGCTCCTGCTGAACGATCAAGAAGTTGCTGGGTTTCCCCCGTATTCATGCCGGTTACTATTATAGCTGTTTGAAGACGTACCCAGAGATCTTTCTCCAGGAAAAGCTGTGCGCCCTTTTTAAGTTCTTCTTTCGCTTCTTCTCCTAATAAATTGTTAATGTAACTTTCTTTAAAATTACCAACAATAATCACATTTCTCCAGAATTTATAACGATCAAATTCAGCTAAACTACCTCTTTCTACATTAAAAACGTTTTCCTCCGTTGGATAATACTCAACTTTTTCCAATACATTAACAAAGGAATCTACTTGAAACTCAGCAGGGGCAATAAGAATTACTTCATCCCTCGCACCTATCGAATGAGGAAGAGACACTCTTTTACAACCATTAATTTTACAAAGCAATACTAAGAGAATCAAGCAATATTTTAGCTCTCTCATCATATGGATTTACCTCCAACCATTTTTTTAACAGATAAACAGATATCGGAGTATCTTCCTTATATTCATAGTTGTACATAAAAACGCTACTAAAAACTTTGGGTTTATTGATCATTTCAGCCACCAGAGATTCTTTTTTATATTCTTCTCCTATTTCTGTATATAAATCTAACAATCCTATATAACCATTTATCTTTTCTCTATCTTCCGAAGAACTCAAAATCTTCTTGAACTCATTTTCAGCTTTAAGTACAATTGTTTTCTTATCCTCTTCCGGAACACTTTTATTCAACACCAATTTATCCAACAACAGTTGACCTTTGAAAAAATGCAGTTCAGTAAAAGCTTTTTCCTCAGGAATTTCATTTATGACCGTTTCCAGACTGTCAAATTTTCCTAAAACAAGGTAAATTATTCTTAACTCGTTAAATATGGGTGTTAATATGGAATAATCCGTAGCAATATTTATACTTTTTTTAAATAATCCGGCAGATTTTATTAATTTCTCTTTATCTTCTTCTCTTAAAGCTAACTTATAATTTGCTAACTTTGCTTGCTTCCCAGAAAGTATCACTTCTTCCATAAGCTTTGAAGCAAATATATAAAAACTAGAAACATAATTGAGCACTATTCTCCGGGCAGCGGGTCCTTTATATACATTAGGGTTACTAACAGCATCGAACTTTAATTTATTTTCAAATAATTCAAGAAAACGGGAATCGTCCATCATGTCTTTACCTTTTTTCCCTACCAATCTATAGGCAAAGCTTTCTAACAATAAGTGATCCTCTACCCAATTTTTATTACCCGGAGATACAGTATTAGAGAAATAAATATTTATAGAGGGGTTAAAATCGTCTTTTATATATTTCCGAACAAAAGAATCCGCTGGACTGGTAAGATCATTCAACGTTGGTCTTATACCCTGGGAGGAAAGAATAATAAGACGGGTAGCGATTTCTTTACGCTGTATTATCTTCCCATCAACGGTTCTCAAATAATACAAATTGTCAATAACCCAATCCTCAAATTCTTGTTCTATCCCTTTACTTCTTTTATCTCTTAAATATATACTCTCATAACTGGTTCCTCTGAAAGGTGTATCAAAATCCATCGGTATACCATCCTCCTTCATTTGCCTTATATACCATTCTGTGTTCATAAGAGCGAAACATGCTACTCGAACACCTTTCTTTTTCTTCGAATCGAATTTCTTGTATCCTTTAACCTCCTGAAGAAACCAAAGCGGAAATGTATCATTGTCTCCATTAGTAAAGAAAACAGAATTTTCTTCGGGACAGGAAAGAAGGTTATGAGCGTAATTATAAGCAATCCAGTTTTCTCTTCTATTTGCATGACTTTTTATATTTGAAATTAAAGGAATAAAACCCATAATAAAACTTAATCCAACTACACAATACCCGGGGATAATTTTTCTTTTCTTCATTTGCTCATACATCCAGTGTAAAGAGAGAGCCACGTAGAACATAAAAAAGAAAAAACCAACAATCCAGAAATAATCTCTCTCTCTTGGTTCTCTGGGTTGATGCGCCGGATTAGGATCCGACGGCGAAAATTCATGATTTAAATAAACCACCAAACCTATGGTAACAAGTATATAAAGGATAAAAATTAAATAAAAAGTTTTTCGATCTTTCTTAAAATGTACAAACATACCCCAGACCCCGATTAAAACATATACAGATGTGCCGAAAACCGATACATAACGGAGCAAGGTATTTGTAGCCTCCCTTGGATAAGGAAAAAATTGCCATGAAAAATATTTAAAGAAAACCTTAATTTGCTCGAATAAACCCCGAAAGAAGCCATAATTGGTTTCCCAGGAAGTATGCCTTTTGAATAAACCTAATATACCCTCACTCCCATATTGTTTCCTTCTGATTACTTCCCATAACTTAGCCCATGTGGTGGGATTAGATTCGTTTATAGCCGGATTTGCATGTGCCCTTATAATTAAATATAAATAGGTGGAAACACCAATTGCCAAGAGTATTAGCGCAGCCGTTATGAGTTTAGGATTCTTAAATACTTTCCAGTCTACCAAAAGTATAAATATTAAAGCTCCGGGCAACAAGAGCAATGGCATCAGATGAACACCAACAGATAAAGCTAGTAAGTAAACTAGAAGAAGCAGCGAATTATCGTTACCTGCCTTACCTCGATTATCATCCCATCTAAGAACTAACCATATCCCAATCGTAAGTATCAAAAGTGAAGTGGAATATACTTCCGCTTCTACAGAGCTATCCCAAACACTGAAACAAAAACCGGCGCCAATGGATGAAAATATCGCAATAAGATAATCGCCAATTGAAAGTTTATTTACTTTTTCTTCCTTAAATCTACTTAATACTTTAAGAACTACAAGAAAGAGAAAACCACCGGCTAAAGCACTTGAAAGAACTGAAAGAAAATTTATTCTCTTTGCGACTTCACCGAAAGGAAGGAAAATATCAAATATTCTTCCCATTAGAACGTAGAAAGGTGTACCCGGAGGATGAGCAACTCCTAAAATGTGAGAACAAGCTATGAACTCCCCGCAATCCCAGAGCGAAACAGTGGGGGCTATTGTATATAGATATACAAAAAATAGAACTACAAATACAGAAAAAAAACCTACTACTTCCTTTCGGATAAACCTCTTAAAAAACAACTTAAATTCCTCCCTTTCTTTTAAAACAAATTATTTCCGTAACATGTCCTGAATTGTTGATTTAAGTTCTTTAACATCTAAATCACCGTAATAGTCTCCCCCCACGGCTATAGATATTGAACCTGTTTCTTCCGATACTGCAAGACATATTGCATCTGTTTCTTCAGTAAGACCAATAGCCGCCCTGTGTCTCGTTCCCAATGTAGGACTAAGATCAGGATGATCTGTCAAAGGCAATATACTTTTAGCCGCGACGATATGATCTTCCTGTATTATTACCGCACCATCGTGAAGAGGTGAATATATCGAAAATATTGAAACCAAAAGATCCGAAGAAACAACTGCTTCCATTTTTATTCCCGTTCTTATATAAGAATCGAGTGGAACTTTTCTCTCTATAGCAATCAAAGCACCTATTCTTTTATCGGATAATTGAATAATAGCCTTACTGACTTCCTCAGAAACAATTTCAATAGCCTCCTGAAGGAAATATCCGAATCTACTCGATTTTCCAATATTAATAAGAGCCCTTCTTATTTCAGGTTGAAATATTATAATAAATACAATTATCCAGAGATCCCTGAGTCCGCGCATTACTAATTTCATCGTCGGAAGATTCAGAACATTGCTTAAAACAACAAGACTCAAAATCAGTAAAAGCCCTGTAAGCATGGGTATAGACTTCGTATTGGCAAAAAATCTTATCACGGAGAAAACAAGAGCCGCAACAATAATAATATCAACCACATCTAACCAAGAAAAACTAATCATTCTTTTTCTCCTATAGCAGAAATAACCGAAAGAGCATTCCTGGTTTGTCTTACATCATGTACTCTGAAAATTGAAACACCTTTTAAATAAGAATAAACTGCAGTAGCTATAGAAGCATCTAACCTATTTTTAGCATCGGTACCGGTTATTCTGCCGATAAAAGATTTCCTCGATGTGCCTATAAGAATAGGGAAACCATAAGAAGTAATTTCTTCTATATTAGACAAAATCTTTAAGTTGTCTTCCTGTCTCTTTCCAAATCCGATTCCCGGATCCAATATTATCTTATCCTCATCAACCCCGCTTGAAAGACAAAATTCTATTCTTTCTTCAAAAAATTCTCCGATTTCCTTCATAACATCATCATAATAAGGCTCATCTTGCATTGTTTCAGGGGTACCCTTCATATGCATGAGAACAACTCTTGAGCCATAATCGCGTACAACTTCTGCCATTCTTCTATCCATTCTAAGAGCAGATATATCATTAACGATTTTTGCTCCGCTTGATAGAGCAGCTTCCGCCACCTCTGATTTATAAGTATCTATGGAAACCGGTATCGAACTCTTCTCAAATAGAGGGAAAACACTTTTTAATCTATTTAACTCTTCTTGAATTCCTAACCGAGTAGAACCAGGTCTTGAAGATTCAGCGCCAACATCTATAATATCAGCTCCTTCTTTTTTTATTCCCTCAAATCGCATTTGAGCATCCTTTTCGTCAAAATAATCTCCACCGTCAGAAAAAGAATCGGGAGTAACATTGAGAACACCCATAATTGAAAAAGCCTCCGGAGCACCCTCGGATTCCAATATTAGCAGAATTTCATCACCGATTTCAGATAATCCAAAAGGTTGTTTTTTTAACTCTTCCGAAATCAACTTAAGTTCCCGAATTGTTCCGGGAAGAAGAACTGTAGATTTTTCAACATCGTTCTTAATTACTTTTCGATGAACAACAGCATCACTGCCGCGCGAAATTGCAACCTGCTTTATCACATTAGCTGCAGGAGATGAAACCTCTTCTATCTCTAATACTCGAAAAATAGTCTTTTCAGCCATAGTTTCCTTAACATCGTTAGAAACACCTACAGTTTCCACAGCTGCCTTTGCATCGCTTAAATTTTCAATCAATTTCTTTCTAACTTTCATACCCAATAAGATTCAAAGCTTCGAGACGGGTTGTTTCCTTTTTAAAAGCACCTCTTATAGCGGAAGTTACGGTTTTCTGACCAATTTTCTTAAATCCCTGGATTTCCAGGCAAAGCTGTCTCGCCTCTATAATTACAAGTGTTCCCATAGGTTTTAAAACACTCATTATAGAATCAGCGATCTGAGATGTCATTCTTTCCTGTAACTGAAGACGCTCGGAATAAATTTGAACTATCTCTATCAAATTAGAGTAACCGGTTATTTTATCATCTTTGGGTATATAAGCAATATGAACTTTACCAAAAAAAGGCAAAATATGATGTTCACAAAAGGAATAAAAGGATATATCTTTTAGTATAATAATTTCATCATAATGCGGTGTACTGTAAACCCGTATTGCCTTTTCCGGGTTTTCGTTTATACCCTTAAAGAGCTCCGAGTATAACTTAGCCACTCTTTTGGGTGTACGCTTTAAACCCTCTCTATCCGGATCCTCTCCGATAGCCTTAATTATTTCTCTTACTGCTTTTTCTATTCTTTTTTGATCCATAAACAATTTCTTTTACTTCCTCTCCTGTAAGAACTTCTCTTTCAAGAAGAGCGTCTGCAATTTTATCTAATTTAGTTTTATGCTTTTTAATTATATCCTTTGCCTCATTGTGAGCTCTTTCTACGAATTGTTTGATTTCAACATCCACCTGACGGGCAGTTTCTTCGGAATATTCTCTTTCTTTAGCAAGATGCTTACCCAAAAAAATGCCATCTGTATCTCTTTCAAGAGTAACAGCACCAAGACTATCACTCATCCCCCATTCACATATCATCTTTCGCGCTATTTCACTTGCGTTTTGAAGATCATTACCGGCACCGGTTGTTACTGTCTTAAACTTTAACTCTTCTGCCGCTCTTCCACCGAGTAAAACGGTCAATCTGGCTTCAAGATATTTCTTAGAATAGGTTCTTTTATCATCAAGAGGCAATTGTTGAGTGAGTCCAAGAGAAGCCCCCCGGGGAATTATGGTCACTTTATGAATAGGATCACTTTTCTCGGTAAAAAGCGAAGCAAGAGTATGCCCTGCTTCATGATACGCAATGAGTCTTTTTTCTTCATCAGACAGTATCATCGATTTCCTTTCTCTTCCCATTAAAATTTTATCTTTCGCCTCTTCGAAATCTTTGCTATCTACCTTATTTTTACCTCCCGATGCTGCGATTAAAGCTGCCTCATTACATAAATTCTGTATATCAGCACCGCTGAAACCTGGAGTAGTTTTGGCAAACACTGACAAATCAACCTCATCGGCCAAAGGTATTTTCTTTGTATGAACCTTGAGTATCGCTTCTCTACCTTTCATATCGGGCATAGGAACAACCACTCTTCGGTCAAAACGACCGGGTCTAAGTAACGCAGGGTCAAGGATATCCGGCCTATTAGTTGCAGAAAGGATAATAATACCCTGATTGGGATCAAATCCATCCATTTCCACAAGTAGAGCATTCAACGTTTGCTCTCTCTCATCATGCCCTCCTCCTATTCCGGCTCCCCTGTAGCGACCTACGGCATCTATCTCATCGATAAAAACTATACAGGGAGTATTTACTTTTGCTTTCCTGAAGAGATCTCTGACCCTGGAAGCGCCAACCCCTACAAACATTTCCACAAAATCCGAACCACTTATAGAATAAAAAGGAACTCGCGCCTGACCGGCAACAGCTCTTGCAAGAAGAGTTTTCCCCGTACCGGGTGCACCAACGAGTAAAACGCCTTTCGGAATTTCAGCACCTAATTTCTTGAATTTAGAAGGATTCTTGAGAAATTCAACAATTTCCTGTAATTCCTGCTTGGCTTCATCAACACCGGCTACATTGTCAAATGTAATATCTACAGATGTAAAACGTATCTCTCTCGCTCTGCTTTGTCCAAAACTCAAAGCTTCATTTGCACTCCCTCGAATTCTATTCATTACAAAAAACAATAAAAAAACCATCAATAAAATGGGCAATAAAAACTGTCCTACGATTTTCAATATATCTATTTTAGTTTCGGTTTTTACTTCTACGCCCCTTTTGATTAGTTCTTTCGGTAATTCGGCATCCTCAAATGGAAGACGGGTTTCTATTAACTGTTGTTGTCCCTTGACTTCCGCAGTTATATCCATATTTGAAAAAGTTACCTTACTTATTTTATCCTCTTCAACTAATTGCCAGAATTTAGTAAAACTAACTTCTTCGGGTTTCTCCATCTGGGTATATTGAAGTAGAATATACAAACCTCCAAAAACCGCAGCCCATATCAATATCACTTTAATAAATTGATTTCTGCTTTGTTGTTCCTTCCTATCTTTTTTCTCCGGCATTTGCCACCTCTTTATATCTAATTTTTAGTATTCTTTCTGTTTTTTTTAAAACGGGTGCTCTATTACTTCTTTTAATTCCGGGAATTAAAATCACACCTTTTTTATCGTAAATAATAGGTTGAATATCTCTCAGTATCCTGGGAATTTTATTATCTATAAATACATCTTTTATTTTCTTTCTATTCTCTGCCCCAAAAGTAACCAGCCTATCACCGATTTTTTTTCTTCTCACCTTTAAAGGCAATTCCAGGCAATCGAGATCAAAAAATTCACAACCTTTTGCCTTTAATTTTACAGGCGGAGAAACTACCTTTGTTTCAATATTATAACGTCCATAAGATATTTTACCAGATAGCGGCAATTCTTTCTCTTTTTCCGATATATTTTTCGCAACAATTACCCTGGAAGATGTCATTTCCAGTTTCGAGCTTTTTAACTTAACAACTCCTCTTTCCGGCAAGTTTATTATATGCGCCCTCTTCAGTTCCAAATCGCTATTAAAAATTGAAAACATCTTCTTTAAAATTAAAAACTTGCAGGCAGAAGAAAGATTCTCAAAATCCTCTCTCTTTATCTCCGCATAATTGGAATGACGATTTATAACAACAGAATCGATAAGTCTTTCCAATGCTACTTCTATGTCTCTTAAATTATCGATACTTCTGCTTATACTCTCTATTGAACCTTCTTGAATTTTTTCGATTAAAGGAATAACTTTTAATCGGACTTTATTTCTAAGATAATCTTCACTTTTATTTGTAGGATCAGTATAAAAAGCTATTTCTTTTTTCTTAAGATAATCGATTATCTCTTTTTTTCTAAAATCTAAAAGCGGACGCAATATATTTCCATCCTTATAACTCATCTGAGAAAGACCAAAGCCTGAACCTCTTAACAACCGGATAAAAAAATTTTCTATTTTATCATCGAAGTTATGACCCAAGGCTATTAAATCAGCGTTTTCTTTATTCTTTGTATCCCTAAGATAAGCAAACCTTAATGCCCTGGCACCTTCTTCTATAGAAAGAGAATACTTACTACAATAACCTCTAACATCTGTACCATCGATCAGTAATTTAAGTTTTTTATTTTCTGCTTCGCTTTTCACAAAATTCTCCTCATCCTTAGAATCTTTCCGAAGATTATGATTGAAGTATGCAAGAATAACTTCTAATTCATCATAATCAGATAAAACTTCTGCAAGTAATGTCGAATCCGGCCCTCCGGAGTAGCCTATTATCACCTTTTTAACTCCTTTCAGGAGATTTCTTTCTTTTAGCAGGTTTTTTATTCGTTTAATCACTGCCGAATATAACAAAATATAGCCATTTTTCAAGTCTAATCTTTGAAAAAGAGTATTTTAAGGGAAATTTACCTTATTTTAACCACAGAGTACACAGAGAAAAACAAAAAAACACACAGAGAACACAGAAGAAAACAACAAAAAATATATATGTAAAAACCCACCTCCCCAAAAATTAGAAACAACAAATCGCACGAATAGCACAAATAAAAAAAATTATTGTTTAAAACCCATCCCAACCCCAAAATAATCTCACACAAAGACACTAAGACACAAAGTTTTTGTTTTTTTATTCTAACTTCTAACTTCCAAACTTCTGTTGTACATGTAGACCATGTATTGCCTGCCCCCCATTTTTTTTATTAATTAAGTCGGCGAGAATCAGAGGGATTG
>CAYQMH010000060.1:0-12820 GCA_964418485.1 uncultured bacterium
GTGCTTATGGAAGAATTAAATTTGAACCCCAATTGGGTTTTGGCACAGCCTCGGCTAAAAGCGAAAAGCTAAGTTCAACCACGAATTACATAAATGAGTTTTTTAGAATATTTTGCGCGGCTGCATATGCCGATGAAAACGCGAATTGTAAATTATATCCGCCGCTTTCACCGTCAACATCAAGTACTTCACCTATAAAATACAAACCCTTATGTAGTTTCGATTCCATACTCCGTGGTTCTATTTCTCTGCAGTCAACTCCGCCGGCCGTGACCATAGCTTCATCAAAATTGCCTGCGCTTTTTATACGCATAGGATAATCGCAAAGCAGAGTAAATAAATTAAGTAATTTTTTCTTATTTAATTGAGATAATACAGTGCCGGTGGAAACACCCGCTTCTGCCATTAATCTATCGGTGATTCTTTCGGGCAGGAAACGTTTGAATAGTGTTCTAACGTGCAGGCTTCGTTCTACGGAGCAAACGTTTAAAAAATCCGCTTTAGATTTTTCTTTATTCTGTTCCTGTGTGAAATTAATCCTTAGTTCATCTCCATCGCTGGCATAGCGCGATAGATGCAAGATAACAGGTCCGGAAATACCTTTATGAGTCAAAAGAAGATCTCCACGCATAGTTACAGCGCGGTTTTTTTTCGGTATAAGTTTGACCGTGATATTTTTAAAGGATATCCCCGCGCAGTTCTGAAAAGGATATTTATATATAACAAAAGAAGATAAAGCAGGTTTGGGAGCGATTGTATTATGGCCTAAAAGTCTGGCAAAATTATATCCGTCTCCTGTAGAACCTGTAGCAGGATATGACCTGCCTCCCGTAGCGACGATCAGATTGCGCGAAATAAAATATTTTTTTTGGCTTGATATTTTATAGGTATCGTCTCCGGCGTGTTCTATCTTAGAAGCAAACGCATTATACTCTGCTTTGACGCCCGCTATCCGGCAGTTATTTACGAGGTGCTCACGAATCTCCTGCGCTTTTCGCGAACCGGGAAATATTTTTCCGTTATCGTCCGTAAAAAATGTTATACCGGCGACCCGGAAAAATTCCATCAGATGATTATTATCAAAAGCATAAAGAGAGTGCTTTACAAAGCGTTCTTTTTCAGGATAATGGCAGAAAAAATCTTCTATCCTGCCTGTGTGCGTAAGGTTGCATTGTCCCTGTCCCGAGAGCAGTAATTTTTTTCCGGCGGTGTCGTTCTTTTCGAGCAAAAGAACCGTGAGTCCACCTCCGGCAAGCAGCTGTGCCGAAAACATGCCGGCAGGCCCGGCTCCGATTATAACCGCGTCAAATGTTCTTCCATTCATAGTCTCCTGCATCTTATTATATTTTAAGAATTTCTGCACTTCAAGTCAATATTGTTTTTAATAATACTTTCCTCAATTTTCAAAACTAAGATATTTTTTTACTAATTAATTAATCAACCAATCAACCAATTAACCGATACGAAGGATCGTGATCCTCCAGATCAATGATCTTTCGGATCTTTTACCCTTGAATATTTACCTGAAAATGCGCATAATTATATGTAGAGGTACAAAAAATGAGGTGTCCGAACTGTAAAGAAAGCGAACTAACTCCTGTAATGACTAAAAACGGAGTAATAGTTGATTATTGTCCGAGATGCGAGGGTATCTGGCTTAATAGGGGAGAAATATACTATTTTACCAAATCTCCTAAATATCTGCGATGGAGAATTAAAGATGGATTAAAAAATTCCAGGCTCTCCAAAAAATTAAATCCACACTCCCAAACTCCGCTTACCGGATTTCCCTTAAGAGGAAATAAAATGATAATCTACTACTGTCTGAAGACGGGTGGTATATGGATGGATAAAGAAGTGTTGGATGAAATGCTTGAAGAAAAAGATTTCTTTATCAAAATAGAGATAGATAAGAATACCTTCCCGTCGGGAATAATTCCTCCTAAAGGAGTACCATTCCATTTGCCTAGCCTTGCTCTTACTTCCGGTATGACTCTTTTTCTTCTTTACGGGTTGCTTTCGCTTATTCTGATTACACTGGTAAATCTGGACTATCTTGAACCGATCCTGGCTTTAATTATAGGAATTGGCATTGCGTTTGTACAATTCATAATTTCTCCATTTTTAATGGATCTCGCTTTAAGATTTTTGTATAATATGCGATGGACTTCGCTTGAGAAATTACCTCCTCATCTACAGATTTTCTTAAAAGATAGTTGCCCTAAATACAATATACGGGTTCCCCGTTTCGGAATAATTTATGATGGTTCGCCCAACGCTTTTACTTACGGGCACATTCCCAATGATGCAAGAATTGTAATAACTTCAGGGCTTATTGATTTGCTGGGAGAAGAAGAGCTCGAAGCTGTCGTGGCGCACGAGATCGGCCATGCCGTACACTGGGATATGCTAATAATGACTATAGCGTATGTTGTGCCTTTGATTTTATACTATATTTTTCGCACCCTAATTCGGATTAGAACAAGCGGAAAAGATAAAACAGCCGGTATCCGTTATGCGATTGCGATAGGTTCATATGTTCTTTATTTGATTTCCGAATACATTGTCCTTGGGTTTTCGCGTATAAGAGAGTATTTTGCCGATAGATTCGCTGGAGCGCATTGTGATCCCAATAATTTAGCATCTGCCCTGGTTAAAATAGGCTACGGTCTTGCAGGAAAAGGTAAGAAACAAGATGATAGAAAACCGCAGTTGGAATCTATAAAAGCCATGGGAATATTCGATCCAACATCTGCAACTTCTCTGGCAATTTCATCTTACCATCCGGGATATATGGGAGGGGAAATCGATAAAAAAACTTTAAAAAGAGTTATGCGATGGGATCTATGGAGCCCATGGGCAAAGTATTATGAACTGCATTCTACCCATCCTTTAATTGCTAAAAGGTTGATTTCTTTAAGCAGACAGTCCGAAGATATGGGAAAGCCTCCTTACATAGTTTTCAATGAAAAGCGGCCTGAAAGTTACTGGGATGAGTTTCTTCTTGATTTTTTAATAGTATTGCTACCCGTTATTGCTGTTGTTTTGAGTGTCGTACTGTTTTTTGTAAAACAGGATTTTGTTTTCCTTAAATTGGGTGTTTTTTTATTAGGTGGAACTTATTTGCTCAGAACTATTTTCTCGTACAATTTTTCTTTTTTCCCAGAGATGAAAATTTCATCTCTCTTAAAGAAAGTTAAAGTATCCGGTGTACGTCCTGTACCCTGCGAGATAAAAGGGAAAATTATCGGAAGAGGTGTACCCGGACTTATATGGAGCGAAGATTTTGTCCTGCAGGATGATACGGGAATAATATTCCTCGATTACCGTCAACCTCTTGGAATATGGAATTTCCTGTTCGGATTGTTAAGGGCAAAACAATATAAGGGTGAGGAGGTTAAGATAACCGGTTGGTATCGGCGCGCGCCAATACCTTATATAGAAATAAAAAGTTTAGAGACATCCACAGGTAAAAGCAACTGTTATGTGTTTAACGTAAAAATTGTTTGGGGAATAATACTTACACTTCTTGGTGCAGTTCTTCTTGTTTTAAACTAAATATAACTAAAAAGGAGTTTTCCTGAAGAAAGCTATACTGCTCCTTTTTTCTTAGCAAGAACACCTGCTGCAATAGCTAAAATAAGTATAAACCCCAGACCTGTATAGGTTGTCCAGATAGGATAACCTCCGTACCCTTTTTTTATCAGCTTTACGAACTGAAAAACAAGAGAAGTTCCGAGAAAAGCGGGGGTGAGGAATTTTATAAATATATCCCACCAAATGCCTATTTTCATTTCAGAAACTTTATTAATATAACTTCTTGCTTTCTTTGCTCCGAGGACATAACCTATAACTATACATTCAAGCAAACCAACTACAGTGATACCGTAGTTTGTAATAAAATGGTCTGCTATATCAATCCAGTAAAGCCCTGCTCTGGTAGTAAAAGGCAATCCTACAAGAAATCCCATTATGCAGATAACAGGTAGTACAAATTTCTTTCTTACACCCCATTTATCCACGATGCTTTCTACTACAGGTTCGGTCATCGAAAATGCCGAGTCAATCCCGAGGGTGAGAAGAAGTAAAAAGAAAAGAGCGGCAAAAAAACGTGCCGCCACAGGAAGCAAACTAATCGCCATAGGGTAAGTTACAAAGGCAAGTCCAATACCGGAAGTTGTAACATCCTTAACTGAAACACCAAGTGTCTGAGCAAGATATCCGAGTGTGGAGAAAACTGCAAATCCGGCAATAAAAGAAGTTAAACAGTTGGCTATGCTTGTCAGGAAGGCGTTGACAGTAATATCTGATTCTTCGTGCAAATAACTTGCGTAAACAATCAAAGTGCCCATTGCAAGAGATAAAGTAAAAAAAATCTGACCGTACGCAGCAAGCCATACTTTAGGGTTAAGCAAAACCGAAAAATCGGGAGTTAGATAAAACTTAATACCTTCCATTGCTCCGGGAAGAGTAAGCCCCCTTACGACCATTACCACAATTATCAACCAGGGGATTATAACAGTAAAGTAAACTATTTTTCCGAGTGTTTCCACTCCCTTAAAAAGACTCAAATAAATAAATAACCAAACAAGAGCAAGACCGCCTACTATTGGAAGTCTAACACCGCCTAAGTGCGAAGGAGACTCGGATAGCTGCAGTATATTGTTGTTAAAAAATGAACTTACGGATTCAGCTGTACTACCCCATCCCAGGCTAAAAGAGTGAAAAAGATAATTAACACTCCATCCCATAATAGTACAATAATAAGTTGAAAGAATGAATATTAGCAATATGGCAAACCAGCCCGCCCATTCGGCTCTATGCCATATCTTTTTAAAAGCGGTCGGGGGTGCACTCTGTGTAAAGTGGCCAACGTAATATTCGAGTATCATGAGAGGAATTCCCGCTGTTATTAACGCGATAACGTAAGGTATTAAGAATGCTCCTCCTCCGTTTTCATAAGTAATGTACGGAAATCTCCATACGTTACCAAGACCTATTGCTGAACCAATGACGGCAAAAAGGAAAGAAGACCTCGAACTCCACCTTTCTCTTGTTTTTTCCATTATTTTCTCCTCCGTTTGTTTATATAAAGCAGGTCAGAAAGAAGAGCATAACCGGTTTCTCTCTTACCTGCCCCGGGGCCCGAAATCATTACGTTGCCCAGGATGTCCGTAGTAAAATTTATTGCATTTATGGAACCCGTTATTTTAGAAAGAGGATCCTGATCACTTAAAATTTCCGGAGAAACGGAGGCAATTATACTACCTTCAGTTTTCTTTGCCTTGGCTATAAGCTTCCAGTGTTTTCTCTCCTGTAAAGCCTTTATTATATCCTTTTCTCTAACCGTATCAATTCCTTTTATTGATACGTCTTTAAATTTTAAATCGCCTCCCATAAGGACATTTGCAACGATAACTATTTTTGCGGCGGAATCCCATCCTTTTATATCGGCTTCAGGCTGTTTTTCGGCAATACCTTTCTTCTTTGCTTTTTTTAAGGCTTCTTCATAGGAAAGACCAATTTCCATCTTTGTTAGTATGTAATTAGCAGTTCCGTTCATTATCCCCCTGACTTCTTTTATTTCAATACCCTTTAAGGTAGATTCAATAAGGCTTATCACGGGAGTTCCGGAAAGAACAGTTCCTTCAAAACGAAAGATTACGTCGTTTTTATTGGCAAGCGCGCTCAGTTCTCTGTAAGCAAGAACTATTGGCCCTTTATTTGTCGTTGCTATATTTTTCTTATTGTTTAGAGCAGTTCGAATTAGAGATAAGCCGGGTTCTCCGGTTTCAAGGTCAGTGGGCGTTGCCTCTACAATTGTGTCTGCATTCGATTCTTTTATGGTTTTATCTGAATCCCAACCTTTTATCCCACCTGAATAATTTCTAATATTATTTTCTTTCTGTAATAGAAATAATATTTCTTCTATGTTAATTCCTTTTTCGTAAAAAACCGAACCGACAACAGGATCGGAAATAGCAGTGATTAAAGGGTTGAAGTGGTATTCCTTTAAAAGGGAATTCTTTTTTTCAAGAAGTAATTCTAACAACCCTCTATTTACAGTTCCTAAACCGATTAGAGCCAATTTCATGTAAATCTCCTTTGATTTGTATTTCCGAATAAATATAGAAAAACTTCTTTTGTTGTCAAGGGAACCCACCCAACCCACCAAATTATTCTTACGCAGAGCCACGGGGACCACAGAGAAAAATGTTTAGTCTAATGTCCATAGTCCAAAGTCCAATGTCAACACTAATTCACACGTAGGAACTATAGTTTTTGTTTTTTGACCAGTGACTAGCGACAAACGACTAGAGACTAAATTATTACACAAAGAGCACAAAGATTTTAATTTTGTTTTTTTACTTGAACCCTGGAAACCTTGAAACCTCGACCCCTAAACTTTGCAGCTATTTTATTTTATAAAAAAGAAATTTCCCTCTTGAAACTTGATCTTTATACTGAAATCGGAAGAAATAGATCCCTTCCGGAATAGCATTTCCATAAGTGTTGAGTCCTTTCCATTTTATCGAATGAATCCCTTTGTTAAGTTCTTCGTCGACAATTGTCGTTGTTTTTCTTCCGTTGAGATCGTAAATATCTAAAAGCGTGGTTCCTTTTTCCGGTATGTATATATCAAATGAGACCTCACTGTTGAAGACAGACCCTGTTGTTTTGCAGAAACTAACATCAGAAATAGTTTTATCGTTGATTCCAGATTCTTCGGTTACTTTTATCGTATCACTATACGGGATAAAGTTCTCTTTCGTAATTGTTAATAAAATCGATCCCTCGGTTTGAGGAGTTATTTGAAAATCTATTCTTCCGTTATTATCGGTGAATCCTGTTTGGTAAATTTCTGCTCCTTTCCATAAACATACATAAGCGTTTTCCAGTGGGATTTGAGATTCTTTTTTTATAACATTTATAGTTATTGTTATGGGTTTGGTAGGTACAGAACGGGGATAATTGGAGATTTCCATTGTTTTTGGAATGTTGGTCCAGATTCGCATTAATGGACAACCTAATAAAGTATGGTTTATCCGGGTATCATAAAAAAGATATTCGGTTTTAGCCAGCGCTTCCGCAGCGCCAATATTTGTAATTGAATCGTTAAATATTTTATCGAAAATTGCGATCTGCACTTCCGCTAATTCAATATAACTACCTCCATATCGTGTATAGCCCAGAAAAGCCGGTCCTCCTCTTTCTGGCAGAAGAAGAAAAGCTTCTCCGAGAGAAGGTCCACATTTTATAAAGCGATCTGGAAATTTATCATAATCAAAAGCCGCCTGGAAGCAAGAAGATATACTCAAGATAGAGTAAGAATCTTTATTTTTTAGCGAGTCCAATCCATTCCCATATTCTTTATGACAGCTCCTCCCAATTTCAGCAGAATCTACACTTACGAGAAAATCCCTGTTGGGGTCCGGATGATTGTCTCCGGGGCAAGAAACCGTTATAAGATCTGGATAACCGTGTCCAAAAAGGTTAAAAAATCCGAATTTTTCACTCATTTTATTGATAACATCGCTACCCCTTGGGAGAATTCCATCAGGTTGTTCAAGCATTGTCGTATCATGTGAGATATAGTTGGGTATTTTAGCATTTTTTATAGTTTGCCTGGGGCCTGGTCTTAGGTTATCCGATCCCGTCCATAGGAATTTAGTTAGATAGCTTGCGTTTTCTTCTCCAGGGACCGTCTCATAACTAATTAATTTTTCAATCCAATTGTTTAGCTCTTCGAGGTTTTTACAGGGTATACGTCCTACGAATAATTCGGGAAAAATATCTATGTTGTCATCTACGGGTTCACCATAAAGTTCGTCCCCGTCTACATTCCAATTTCCGTTCAAATCGGAATAGTAGAGATCCGACGGTGCCCTATAATCAACGAAAGTATCATTCCTTGTGCAGTTTCCGTATCTTACGGGAACCACATCCTCATCTCCGCCTAAAAGAACCCACTGAGTACCCTCAATATATTTTTCCGTTAAAAAACCCCTAACTGCAGCGGCGTCGTCATAAAGCGAAGAAACCTGATCATAATAGCCGGCATCTATAATATCTTCTATAACGGCTATTTCGGCTATAACCCCTTTCTTTTTTAAATAATTGGCGAATGGAATAAAACCGCTTCTCATCGATTCATTTGTTATAATTAGATACTCTGGGTTATCCGCGCCGTTTAAATTTTTGTAATGTGAGGATAAGGGAATATCGGAATCATTAACCACAATACTTTTTAATGTTTTTTTTTCAGTATATTCGGAAAGGGGCATACAACTACGCTGGCTTAACACCTTTTTTCCTGTAAATTTGGTGTAAAGGGTAATTTTCATGTTGTCGTAAAAAACAACTTTGCCTTCACGAGGGAAATAGTCTACCGGATATGTCGCAATTTGAACAATGTTATTGCTCTTATAAAATCCGCTTCCTAATATACTTGCTCTTTTCCCTGGATAAGGCATGGGTGAGTTGTATATTGAAGTATTTGCTGTATCTTTTAAAAAATCAACGGATGGGGGGGGGCAAGGCATGATATTATATTTACCCGGTAGAGTGTAAGGTTGGCCGGCTTCAACTGCAAGAGATTCGGCTTCCATTCCTTCGGGGAGGAGAAGATTAATGCATTCGGAAGGTAAAATCGGATTTCCGGTTTCTCCTGTTACTCCAAGTCCATTGATTCTAATAAGATCTTTATTTTTTATCTTATCAAAAGATATATAGGATTTATCATATTTAACTTCATAACTGATCGAACCAGTTAATAAAAATGGCATTGCCAGAAGAATTATTGTAATCAGTATGTATATCGGGTTTTTATATAAGTGATTCATCATAGTATAAATTATATACAATCCCTTTTTTGTCAACTATTTAGAAAAAGAGTGATTAGAACCGTGTTTTCTGTCAGTGCTGAAAAATTCGTCCACTTTTTCAATCGCTTCTTCGGGAGAATTAACTTTTTCAATAGGAAGAGGTATAGTACATTTGATCCCTATTATTTTTTTCTTATATATGTGCCCGAAAGCGATTTCGCTTTGTGTTCCCACAGAGCCATCGATTGCTATCAAAATATCTGCACTTTGTGTTATAATTACATTTCTGGCATGGCTCATTCCGGTAACTATAGGAATGTCGACCCATTGGTTAGCGGTGGCTCTTGCGTTTCCGGGTAAGATTCCAATAACCAGTCCTTCTTTTTTCTTTGCTCCTTTCGAGGCTGCTTCCATAACGCCCCCCAGTCCTCCAGTTATAAGAACATAATTTCTTTCTCCTATCAGTTCTCCCATCTTAAAAGCTAATTCATAAATGTCTTTCGAAACTTTTGAACCTCCGATAACACCGACTATTTTCATCTTATCACCGCTATTTTACCATAATGTGGTTCAGCGTTTCCTGCTTTTATGGCATAATAATAAATACCGTTAGAAACCTTTCTGCCTTTTTTATCTCTGCCGTCCCATTCTACGTAATTTGCCCCGTATCTGGAAGCTCCCGGAGAAAGCTCTTTAACCAATCTTCCTGCTATTGTAAATATTCTTATCTCTACCGGTACTTCTTCGGAAAGATGATAAACTATAACTGTTTTATCTTTCATTGGATTTGGGTAGTTTCTAATATTCCAGAGTAATTCTTCTTCTCCTATTTTAAAAGAAACAGCATCAACAGCTATGTTTCCCGCATTGTCTTTGGCATAAACTTCGAAATTAATAGAATCGGAGAGAGTCGAGGATTCATAAGAAAAAGTAACTTCCCCTGTAGTTGAGCTTCCGGTTACATAGGAAAATCCATCAGTCATAAAAAGCGGTTCTCTATTGTTAATTATAACCTGTAGATTGGTTTTAGTTCTTAAATCCAGGCCGCTGCTATCTCTAACTATAAGGGTTATCTTTCCTGAAGGAGGTATCAGATCTCCCCGTTTTAAAAGTCTATCCTGTAATTTGAACTCAAGAGAGGGTGGTAGTGTATCTTCCGGGAGCGAACCCTCGATAAAATATATATAAGAGGTAAAGTATGCTTCTTTCTCACCTCGAGAATAAAGTGAAATTTTGCCTGAGTCTGATTCTATATTGTAAGGGATATTTACCTTTACATTGAACGAATCGTTGGCTATGTGCGCACTGCCTCTGAATATAGTTTTCCCCTCTTTTTTTATTGGAACAGGAATAATATTCTCTGGATCTTCCGTTGCGTTCAAAACGGTATCATAGCTTGCTTCAGTAAAATAACAGAAAATCTTTTCAGCCGAGTTGCTTACACTACCTTTTATTTCCAACTGTCTTCCACCTATGGCGGTATCCGGGATTTCAACATCGAGCGATACGGAATCGATCAGTATAGATGTGGCGGGATCTCCAAAAAGGGTATAGCTTTTATGTCCTCCTGCGGATATTGCTAAAAGAAAGACGTCACCCGCTGTGGGTACAGAATTGTTAAAAAGATGTGTCGCAATTCTTATACCCAGATTTCCATTATCAGTATATTCTGTGGATCTTCCCGCAGCGATTGAAACAATATTTCCTCCATCTTTATAAATAGTTGCATATCCTGCGATACAATTTTCATCCGGTCTTTCAAAGTAGCCGACCTCACAGGAGCCATAGTAATAGAAGGGTGTTTTTCTCCAGTTTGAAAAAAGATTAATGTCCTGGATCTCGAGCGCCTTTTCGTCGGCTAACTGCCTTAGATTACCGTGTCCCAGATAAAATCCCGCAATAGCTCCATCAGACATCGATTTGTTATGGGCTTCTTGAGCAGTGGGTTTTGTTCCGCTTGAAGACATAGTGTACTCCATCAGATAAATTTTGTCTCTGTAAGTCCAATCGGGTAAAGAGTTAGAAAGTGTTTCCATAAGAGTAGTGTGTACCTTTTCAGTATTGGGACTGCGATTAGGGTTAGTCTTAATAGCGTCATCAGCCAGGAGTATAACTTTCATTCGCCAGTCACCTGCACTATTCTCATAATCAATCAGTTTATCTGCCCATACTTTAGCCTCAGAGATATTGGAAACGGTTACTCTTCCAATAGGTATATCAGGATCTACGCTTGGGTCTTCATTGAAGTCTACAAACCAGTTGTCCACGCAGGAATTTGATTGGAGATATGGGGAGCTAGGAGGTTGATAAATAGCAGTGCCCTCAGTGTGTATGGGTATAAATGAAGTTTTTCCCGTTCTTGTCAAGTTTTTCTCGTCATAACTTCCATTACCGAACAATAAGGCATAACTAACAGGCGGATTCCAGTTTTCCTGTGTCCAGTATAAAAATCTCTTTATTGCGGAAGGGTCTTTTACCCCATAGGAAAAATTATTGTAAATATCGTTTATATCTACAACTCGAGCTTGAGGTGACGAAAAACCCCTGAGGTGATTCTCTCTCCAGTTTTTTAGTCTTGCAGCCTGAGCCACAAACTGATTCGGGGTTATCGCGATCCAATCGGCTCCTCCTTGAAATAAGTCCGTCGGATCGTCTAAAGATATACCCTCGATGGAATACGAAAAAGACTGCAATAATATTTTCCTGGAATCGGTGGAGAAATTTGTATTACCATTACTAAAAGAATGAGATATTAAAGAAGGATTTCGTGAATCACTTATGTTTATAACATAAGGATTGTTCGTGAACCCTTCTACCATATAATTTCTTATTAAAGATTCTTCCTGGGTTATGGATAATTCATTCCCATTAGCTGCTAATTCTCTTTCGTAGATCACCTCTATATAGTCCATAATTATTGATTCCTCAGGAGTTTCCAGAGTGATGACTAAATTGTTTAGACCTGAATGGAGAGAGTTTATTGTATCTGTAAAAACCGTTCTGTCTCTAGTTTCAATGCCTTGAGAAACAACCGATTTCGAAATGCTTTCTCCGTTTAAAGAAATCCTTATATCATAAGTGCCGGCGGTCTTAGGATAAAAGCCTACCCGGATTATAGCTTGATTGTTATAAATGTTAGGAGCAGTAAAAGAGAGTGCTAAATTGTCGTCGGAGTCTGGATGTAGAGTGTCTTTACCAGTATTCAGTTGTTCCCATCCCCAGGCAAGTCCGCATTTTAAAGGGGTATAAACATCTTCTTCAAGATGTATTGTATCGATAAAATGAGTAACGTTCTCACCACCGGACCGTGAGATTTCTTCCATCGTATGAGGGTTTTCGCCACTGAAGCGCAGCCAGTAAACATTGGTGTCAGTATAAGGATGATAATAAAAAAAGTTATTATTATTAAAATTATTTCTTCCCCAGCCGGAAAGAGAATGCGCGTAAAAAAGAATTCTCTCTCCTTCTTCGAAAGTTCCGTTTCCGTTACCTTCATATACCGCCGGTAATATACCAGGAAGTGTATCCATGGCTAATAAACTATCCATTCTCCAGTTCATTATTTTATCATATCCGCCAAGAATTTCTATTTCTTCGGGGTCGATCGATGAGGCATTTATTCCGACTCTTTGTAAATCTGCCGGGGTAATTTCATATAAACCTTCTTTTGTGGTTTTTATCTTGGCATATAAAAACGCTCCCTGACGCAATTTGTGAATTGATGGGATTCTTATTTTTTCGCCTCTGATTTGATTCAGGAAAAGATTAGGATTCCTTTGCTGGTATCCTATTGGACTTATCCATTTGCCGCCTATAAAATATATCTTAATCCGGATGTCGCTCCTGATTTGCACTTTCTTTCCGTCAAAAGAAAAAGGATTTATAATTATTGTGGCGCTGCCATTCGGAGAAGGGCTATTTTCAATTATTTTGACAGCAGGTGGGGTGTAGCTTTCAGGAACTTTTCTTATCTCGCTTTCTCCGTAATACTGAAC